>NZ_JAKUGD010000007.1:0-244238 GCF_022663775.1 Bacillus cereus group sp. BfR-BA-01350 | reverse complement strand
ACTTCTTTTTGCGGTTTCACCTGCATTTCCTTCTGCGGTTTTACCTGTACTTCTTTTTGTGGTTTCACTTGCATTTCCTTCTGTGGTTTTACTTGCACTTCTTTTTGTGTTTGTTGCATAGCAGGCTGCTGCGTAATTGGTGCTGATTGATACGTAACTTCTTCTTCATCTTCTATTCCAAGTGGAGTTGGAGTTGCTGCAAATTCTTTTTGTTGCACTTCTTTTACGTATTGTTTTGGAGGTGCTGAGCCTGCACCAGCATGTTGTTTCACCTGAACGCCGTTTGATGGTACTTTAATTTTCATACCTGGCATGATGAGATCCGGGTTACTAAGTTGTGTATTTGTTTGTTTCAGCGTATCAAAATCCACTCCGTACTTTTTCGCAATTTTCCAAAGGGTATCCCCTTTTTGCACGATATGAATTTTCAAATTTTCCCCCTCCTGTATAACTTATCTATAAGTAACAAATCTCATGAAGTAACTCTTTCTACATAACGTTAACTTGTTTTCACTTTCATCACTTCTTCGATTTTTAATATCATTTGAAGTGGAATAAGCATAAAGTGAAACTTTAATCAGTGGGGAGATTCATCCCCCACTGATTATTAGTTGAACCAATCGGACGTTTACGGGTAGTTGATCTCCGCCTAACTTCTTTGTTCCAATCCAACTTTGAAGTATGAGATTTACTGCCCGTTAACGCGGGATAAAAAAATCACAATGATTTCTTCAAAACAATGTATGCCCATTTCGTTCTCGTTATGATTACATGTATGAAAAAAAGCAACGGGAATCCCGCTGCTTCACACACGCTCTAACATACGATTTAATGCAAGAACCGCTTCTTCAGTTACTTGTTTATCTACGCTAATAACGTTAATTTCTTCTCCTCTTTCTATCGTTTCAAGTGCCCATAATAAGTGCGGCAAATCAATTCGGTTCATCGTTAAACATGGACACATAAATGGATTAAGTGAAACAATTTCTTTATCTGGATGTTGTTGAATAATTCGGTTCACTAAATTCATTTCTGTACCAATCGCCCATTTACTTCCGGATGGAGCCGATTCAATCATATCAATAATGTATTTCGTTGAACCTGCATAATCCGAAGCAGCTACAACTTCATAGCAACATTCCAGATGTACAATAATTTTCATATCCGGATGATTTTTCCGTACATTCTCTATATTTTTCACTGTAAAGTTTTGGTGAACTGAACAATGCCCTTTCCATAAAATCACTTGAATTTCTTCTATATCTCCATCGTACTCTAATGAATCAGTATGTGGATCCCATACTGCCATTTTATCTAACGGGATACCTAAGTCGTACGCTGTATTTCTCCCTAAATGTTGATCCGGTAAAAAGACGAGACGCTCTTTTTGCGTAAAAGCCCAAGATACCATTTGTTTTGCATTAGAAGACGTTACTGTTGCTCCGCCATTACGACCACAAAACGCTTTAATGGCAGCTGTAGAGTTTACATACGTTAACGGAATCATCGTATCTCCAAATAATTTTTTGAGCTCTTTCCACGCTCTTTCTGTTTGTTCTATATCTGCCATATCTGCCATCGAACACCCTGCACGCATATCTGGCAAAATAACAATTTGATCATCTGTCGTTAACATATCTGCTGTTTCTGCCATAAAGTGTACACCACAAAATACAATATATTTTGCGTCTTTATTGCTCGCTGCAACTTGCGCAAGCTGAAGTGAATCTCCTGCCGCATCAGAAAATTGTACCACTTCATCTTTTTGGTAATGATGTCCTGGAATAAATAGCGTTTCCCCCATTTTTTCTTTAATTTCACGAACCCGCTTTTCCATATCTTCTGTTGACATCGTGTAATAACGCTCTGGTAACATCGTTTCAATCGGTTGTACTTTTTCTAAAATACTCATATTTCTTTCTCCCCCTCTAAGCCACTTTCCTTACGCCTCAATATTGAAACTAATATCAAGTGCTTTCACTGAATGTGTTAACGCTCCAAGTGAAATATAATCTACCCCTGTTTTTCCGTATTTCGATAAATCTTCAATTGTAATGCCCCCTGAAGCTTCCGTCACGATAGCGCTTGGCACAATCTTTGAAAACTCCCGAATCTCATCTGGCGTACGGTTATCAAACATAATAATATCCGCACCAGCAGCTACAGCTTCTCTTACTTGCTCCTCCGTTTCTGTTTCCACTTCTACTTTCACCATATGCCCTAATTTTTCTTTTACCGATGTAACAGCTTTCGTAATAGAACCAGCAAAAGCAATATGATTATCTTTGATCATGACACCGTCATATAGGCCGAAGCGGTGATTAAATCCGCCTCCGCATACAACTGCATACTTATCAAACATACGTAGCCCTGGCATCGTTTTTCGCGTATCACAAATGCGTGTATGGCTGCTATCTAAAGCGAGAACCGCTTTACGCGTCATCGTCGCTATTCCGCTCATACGCTGGATAACATTTAATATAACGCGCTCTGCCGTTAATAACGATGCGATTGGCCCTTGGACAGTTGCAATTATTTCGCCTTTTTCTACAAGATCTCCATCTTTTTTATGAAGCTCCACTTTAATTCTCTCATCAATTAATTTAAACCCTTCTTCAATGACTAAACGTCCCGCAAAGACCCCTGTATCCTTCGCAAGAAACGTTCCTTTTGAAAATAAATTGTCTGGAAAAATAAGCTGAGATGTTACATCTCTTTCTCCTATATCTTCTAGAAAAAATCGATTTAATGCTTCTTTAACCTTTATCGTATTCATAAAACCCCTCTTCCCCTCATTACACAAGTTGTAGTTTTCTTTTCACTCGAATGATCTCTTTTTGTGCGCTATTTCTATGTGGATAATCACTTCGATAATGACCACCAATGCTTTCTTCTCTTTGTAAAGCTGATACGACGATAAGCTCACAAACTGTTAACATATTAATAAGCGTTATCTCTTCACTTGTAAGAGCATCATGTTGTAATATCATATTTCGAACACCGTATTTACTAAGCCATCTCTTCGCATAAGATAAACTTTGCTCTGTTCGTACAATCCCAACATATTTCATCATGCATTCTTGTATTTCTTCTTTCGTCGGCAAATGATTTAGAACGATAAATTTCTTTTCCTTCTCAGCGAAGTCGCTCAATCTGTCTTGTGTCGCTTTCGTTAAAATATGTTGTCCTATTCTTTTTCCAAACACGAGACCTTCTAATAACGAATTACTCGCTAATCTATTTGCTCCATGAACACCGTTACAAGCTACTTCACCGACTGCATATAAATTTGGAATGGACGTCTCCCCATCAATGTTTGTTTTCACGCCACCCATATGAAAATGAGCACCAGGTACGACCGGAATGCGTTTTTTAGTAATATCAACACCATTCTTTTTACATAATGCTGATACAGTTGGAAAACGTTCTTCGAAATTTTGAATAGACTCGATATTCAAATACACTTTTTCACCCGACAAAAGCTGTTCGTGAATCGCTCTTGCCACCACATCACGCGGTGCGAGATCGTAATCATCGTGTATATCCATCATAAAACGCTGCCCTTTTCCATTTATAAGGACAGCTCCTTCACCACGGACAGCTTCAGAAACGAGACCACAGCATCGCCCGCCCGTATATAACATTGTTGGATGAAATTGTACAAACTCTAAATCTACAAGCTCGCCGCCTGCGCGGTATACCATCGCAAGTCCATCACCCGTAATTGTTTTATCATTAGAAGTAAAGGCGTATAAACCACCAATCCCGCCTGAGGCTAGCACAGTATAATCTGCATCATAACGCTTCAACTTCCCTTCACTATCTCGCGTTAAAACTCCAACACATTTTTCACTTTCTATAATAAAATCAAGCACCATTTCATGTTCCACTACCGTAACTTGCGGAACTACTTCTTGAATGAAATGCTCTAATAAATTCTTTCCTGTTGCATCGCCACCTGCATGTAAAATACGACGCTTTCGATGTGCACCTTCTTTTCCAAGATGGGGACCCGTTTCATCTCCATCAAATTTCATTCCATTTTCAATGAGATTCTTCATTTCTTTCGGTCCTTCTTCAACTAAATAACGGACCACATCTTCATTGTTATAATGACATCCTGCTACTAACGTATCTTCAAAATGATCATTCGGATTGTCATATGTAGCAACCGCTGCGGCAATTCCACCTTGCGCTAAATGTGTATTATTATTACGATCCGTTTCCTTTGTGATAATAATCACATTCTTTTCGTGACAAATCTCTTTTGCAACACGAAGTGCCGCAATACCACTTCCAATAATTAAGACATCTGCACTTGGCATAATTGTTGCCTCCTACTTTACACTTTTCAACTGTCTTGACACCTATATTTACATAGTTTTAAAATAATGACAAGAGTTTTTTTATAATTCTTATTTTCACTACCATTTAAAAAATAAAAGAAATGTAACTCTTACTAGAGAGAGGAACTTACATGATGATATATCTTGACTATGCAGCTACTACACCTATGAGCGCGGAAGCATTACAAACATATACGAAAGCAGCATCGCAATACTTCGGAAATGAACAAAGTTTACACGATATTGGAGGAACGGCCTCTTCTTTATTACAAGTTTGTAGAAAAACATTTGCCGACATGATTGGCGGAAAGGAACAAGGGATATTCTTCACGAGCGGTGGGTCAGAATCGAACTACCTTGCGATTCAGTCCCTTCTCAATGCCCAAAATAAGAAGCATATTATTACGACACCTATGGAACATGCATCCATTCGAAGTTATTTTCAATCCTTACAATCAAAAGGGTATACAATTACTGAAATTCCTGTTGATAAAAATGGACTCATTCGTTTAATAGATTTAGAAGCAGCTATTTCAGAAGATACTGTTCTAGCAAGTATACAGCACGGAAACTCTGAAATCGGAACCGTTCAAAATATCGCAGAGATTGGGGCACTTTTAAAAAAATATAATGTTTTATTTCATTCAGATTGTGTACAAACCTTTGGTAAACTTCCTATCCATGTTTTTGAGATGGGGATTGATAGTCTTTCTGTTTCAGCACATAAGATATACGGACCGAAGGGTGTTGGCGCTTGCTATATCAATCCGCAAGTTCGCTGGACACAAATATTTCCGGGGACTTCTCACGAAAAAGGATTTCGTCCAGGTACAGTGAACGTTCCTGGCATCGCAGCTTTTTTAACAGCTGCTGAGAATATATTAAAAAATCAGCAAGAAGAAAGTTTACGTTTTAAAGCATTACGATCCTACTTTTTAGAGCAAATACAAACACTTCCGCTAGAAATTGAAGTAGAAGGTCATTCTACTTCTTGTTTACCACATATTATTGGGGTTACAATAAAAGGAATAGAAGGTCAGTATACAATGCTAGAATGTAATCGCCGCGGTATTGCCATTTCCACGGGAAGTGCTTGCCAAGTCGGTAAACAAGAACCTTCGAAAACAATGCTTGCAATTGGAAAAACGTATGAAGAGGCAAAACAATATGTCCGCTTCTCTTTCGGACAACAAACAACGAAAGATCAAATTGATACTACTATTCATGCACTACACACAATTGGAAATCAATTTTATAGAGGTGTTAAATCATAATGAAACAAAATGAACAAAAAAAGATTTTAGGTGAAGAAAGACGACAGCTTATCCTCCAATGGCTTCTAGCTGCAAATGAACCGTTATCCGGAAATGAGCTATCGAAAAAGACAAACGTAAGTAGACAAGTTATCGTGCAAGATATTTCCTTGCTTAAAGCACGAAACGAACCGATCATTGCGACTGCTCAAGGCTATTTATATTTAAAACCACAAGAAAAACAACAAGCTTTCGAACGCGTAATTGTATGCCAACATAAGCCAGCAGAAGTACGTCAAGAACTTACAATGCTTGTTGACCACGGCGTTACGATTAAAGATGTAAAAGTTGAGCATCCTGTATACGGTGACTTAACAGCATCCATCATGGTAAGTAATCGCTTTGATGTAGAGCAATATTTACAAAAAATAGAAAACACAAATGCTTCCTATCTATCGCAATTAACAGATGGTATTCACTTACATACAATTGAAGCAGATTCTAAAGAAAAATTAGATGCTGCTTGCGAAGCTTTAGATAAAGCAGGATTTCTCGTTTATTAATGTAAAGCACAGAGTTTTTATAATTCTCTGTGCTTTTTTAATGCTATAATATTGTAATCAATTGTAAAGGAGATAAAATATGAGAATTGAACTCGTTCACTTTAGCATTGGCAAACCGAAACAAATGAAATATAGCGAAGATAAAGAAATGATTACTGGTATATGTAAAGAACTTACCGAAGAAGCTTTCCTATCAAAAGATGGCTTCCTTGGTGATGATGTAGCAGATTTAAAACACCACGGTGGACCTGATCGCGCAGTTTGTGTGTACTCACACGAACATTACGCGCTATGGGAAAAAGAATTCCAAACAACACTTCCAGCTTCCGCATTTGGCGAAAACATTACCGTAACAAATATGTTAGAGCGTGATGTTTGCATCGGAGATACATATCAACTAGGCGAAGCAATCATTCAAGTAACACAAGCAAGAGTACCTTGTAGCACAATTTCAAAACGTCTTGGCATCCCTGGCATACTGCCGCGCATTGTAGCAACTGGCTTTACTGGCTATCTATGCCGCGTTCTTCAAGAAGGTACTGTACGTAAAGATTCAAAAATCACATTACTAAAACGTCAACCGAGCAATGTTTCTGTCTTGTTCTCTAACGAAATTTATTTTCATAATAGAAAAGATAGAGATGGCATCGAAAAGATTCTTGCTGTTCCAGAACTAGCTGACGTTTGGCGCGGTCAATTAGAAGAGCGTCTTGCGAAGTTAAAATAAAGAATCCCACCATTTATAGGTGGGATTTTATTGATCTATCACACGGTATAACCTAACTCCCCCTTATAACCAATAAGAAGAATAACTCCCCAGCACCGTAACAGAAAAACCGAGTGCTTCAAGTTCCATCGTTACACCTGGCAATAATACGTCATCGTATGCTTTGTCGACATCGATTAAGAAAAAGTAATTTCCAAGTCCTGTTTTCATCGGACGCGATTCGATTTTTGATAAGTTTAGTTTTCTCCATGCGAAAGCTGATAACACTTGATATAGTGCTCCTGCATAATCAGCAGGTAACGTTATCATAAGCGTCGTTTTCTCTCCGCGGTTTTCTCCATTATTTGAGAGTATTGCTTTCTTTTTCTTATGGAGCACTAGGAAACGTGTATGATTATTTTTATGTGTATGAATACTTCGTCTTACGATCGTTAATCCGTATTTCTCTGCAGCTGCTTCATTTGCAATGGCAGCAATTTTTTCTTCAGGATGTTCTTTCACATATTGCGCAGCAGCACTTGTTGATGTCATATCTCGAGCAGTTATCCCTTTTAATTCTTCATTTAAAAACTTATGACATTGTGCAATAGCGTGTGGATGAGAATGCACTGCATATACTTCTTCCCACACTTCTGCATACTGCGGATGTACAAGTAAATGTTGCTGAATGGGCACTGTAATTTCTCCTACAATAGAAAGTGGTTGCTCATGCACGAGATAATCAACTGTTATATTCACTGAACCTTCTATAGCGTTTTCTAGTGGTACCACTGCATAATCTACATTTCCATTTGCAGTTGCATCCATACAGTCTGGAATCGTTCGATACGGTACATGCTCTGCTTCCGGAAAAAAACGACTCACCGCCATATTTGTAAATGTTGCTTCTGGTCCTAAATATCCTACTCGAATCATCGTCTTTTCCCCTCTTTTTCGTTTTCTTACTGTTATACCATACTTTTTTATATTCTTCTATGTAAATTTCGAATATTAAAAAAAGACTAGCATTCGCTAGTCTAAATGTTTCCTATATTCTCTTTGAGCAAAAAAGAAATACATGATGCATGCAGCGATATAAAATAGAATAAACAAGCCTACTTTTCGTAATGAACCATCCATAAACATCGTATTATGAAACGTATATAACGCAACTGCACTATGCATACTCCCTACTATAATTGGCGCAAAAAATAGCATACATAATTGCCAGCGAGAAATTTTCCATACTTCTTCCTTCGTCATTCCAAGTTTAGAGAGTGCACCATACTGCTTTCGGTCCGATGCAATATTATGGAACCATTTAAAATACACGATACTACATGAAGTAAGAAAGAATAATATACTAATAAATGAGCCTACAAATAGAGTAATATCGCCGCCTTCTTTCATATTTACATACAACTCCATATTGCTTCGAAATGCATTATTATTATCTTGTTTCATATGTTTCCGTAAATCTTCATTTAATTTTTTCGTATTTTCGATATTTGGTAATGTGTAGCCTCTATATATCATTTTTTCAGAATCAGGAACCTGATTTGCTATACTATCAAAATCTTCATCATTCATAACGAAGAACAGACCATTAATGTACGAAGGATGATAGTTAAATTGAATCCCTTCTTTCTGGCCGTTAAATACAAATTGATATGGTTGATTCATTACTTGCAATTGAATCTCTTTTTGATTATATACATTCGAATTATTGTATTTATTATAATAAACGAGTGTCACTGTACCTTTTTTAGGATAATACGTTTTCTGTTTTTGTTTCCTCGCTTCTTGGTTATATTCACTTCCTTTTATAAGTGGTACTATTGTTGTTTCTCCCTTATTGGACTGAAAAGATGCATACACTCCAACAAAACTCATATATTGAAAATCATCATACCCATATTGGTGCAATAATTGTTCAACCGTTCCTTCCGCAAAGACTTCATGAGAAGAAGTACCTTTTTCTATGTAAGAAAATGAGTGCACTCCTCCGCCCCGCCACATATCTTGCATACCAGAAAAATATAAGAACACCGTACCTGTTGCTGTAACTACAAACGTCGTTGCCATAGACATCAGAAAGAAAAAGCGACCATTTTCCTTCATTCGATGTGACAATTGATTCACTATAAATAAATACGGATATGTATACATAATCTTTTTATTTCGTTTTATCATTTCTAATATTTGAGCAGTACCATGTGTAAAAGAAAAATACGTTCCGAAAGAGACAAGTATAGACACAGGGAAAAAATAGACCGCTATCGTTAATATGGTCGCTTGTAACGCTAACGCATATCCTATACCTAAACAAATAAATCCGAATATACAAAGCCACATTGATGTTTTCTTCTCTTTTTTATCTGTTCGAAATTCTTTCAATAACCGAATGATTTTTATATTCCATATACGTAAAGCACTTATAAAAGATAACAGAATAAAAACGACCATATATGTAATAAATGTTACACCCATCGCACTTACGTCAAATATAACAGGGAGTTCTTTCGGAAGCCCCAGTAACATACTAAACACCATGAAGAAGAGCTTTAAAAAGATCAAGCCCAGCCCTAT
The DNA here is from genome assembly GCF_022663775.1 of Bacillus cereus group sp. BfR-BA-01350. NCBI lineage: Bacteria > Bacillati > Bacillota > Bacilli > Caryophanales > Bacillaceae > Bacillus > Bacillus cereus group sp. BfR-BA-01350. The sequence continues at coordinate 234,781 of NZ_JAKUGD010000007.1, read as the reverse complement.
ACCGAAAATATTAGCAAAAATTCCAATTAATATTTGCTCGGTCATAATTACTCCTATTACGTTAGACTTCGTTGCTCCCATTAACATATATAACCCTAATTCTTTCTTACGTGCTTCTATGAAAATAGAAGTAGAGTACAAAATAAATATGACGAAAAAAGAAATAATTATAACATTACATATGATAAGTCCCCAGCGTACGTTTTGATACCACATCGTCTCTTGCATATACGGATGTACAATGACAGACATATATGCAAAAGATGCAAATATCGCAAAACAACTACTTAAGAAAAACACTTTATAATTACGCCAATTTCCTTTTATATTTTGCAGCGCTAGTTGCCGAATGTTCATCTATCTTCCTCCTGTAACTTACTACATAGGCAAAAAGCTAGAGGTTCCCCTAGCTTTTTACGTGTTTTAAATATCCTCTTTGCGCGATCATAAAGTAAATGGCAGAAGCTAAAATGTATGCTCCAATTACAAGCGCACCTGATTTCCACAAATTAATATAAAGCATTTTCCCTAACGTATGAAGAGCAAATCCACTATGAATTGAACCGATTAAAATTGGTATAAAGAAGATAACTCCCATTTGTCGAATCGCAATTTTGCGAATTTCTTTATCTGTCATACCGATTCTCTTTAACGATTTAAATTGAATGCGATCTTGTTCTTTATCGTTAAACCATTTAAAATATGTCATACTACAAGCGAAGAAGAAGAACAGTACCGCTACGAAGAAACCGATGAACATTGTAATTGCTCCACCTTCTCTTATATCCTTATACGCAAACACTGAATTCCTCAATTCTCCTTGCTTTTCTGGTGCAATTTCATTTTTCAAATCTAATACAAGATCTTCTGTACTTTTCCAATTCTCAATATAATAACCGTAATATTTCGTCTTTTCTTCATCTGGTACTAGTTTTGCATATTTCTCAAAATCTTGATCATTTACAACGAGATATTCACTATCATTAAAAACAGAATACTGCGTTGGATTATTTAATTGAACAGACTGCTTTTGTCCGTTAATTGTAAATTCATACGGTTTCGTGCGGTCTATCTTCATCAGTTCATTTGACATATCGACCATAACCATCGTTGCATTGCCTGGTACATTATGAACTTCTGTAGGTTGCTCTCTCTTTTGTTTACGCACTTCCGTATTATATTCTTTTTCTGAAATAATCGTCATCGGTACTTCATGTTCACTATTAAACAACGTTATTTTCTGTGTTGCCGGTAGTTTAACGTAGGTTACTTTTCGCGCATCTTCAAACCCATGCCTCTTCACAAGCTCCTGTACCTTTTCTTCATTAATAAGGCTATGCGTATTTAACCCCTTTTCCTCATATGAAATAGCGTGTGGTGTAAGTTCTACCGTTTTCGCACTCAAATTTTCAAAATATACGTAAAGCGTGCCAACTGCCGAGGATACAACCGCCGTAATAATAGAAATTACAAATAGAAAACGAGCATTATCTTTCATTTTATAAATAAGGTTACTAAGGACGAACATATTTGGGTACGTATAAAAAGATTGTTTTCGTTTTTGCAATGCTTTTAATACGACTGTACTACCTTGTGTAAATAGTAAATACGTTCCGCCAATTGTCAGTCCTACCACCGGTAAAAAGAGGATGAGAAAATTCAGAAACGTTACTTGGAAGCTAAGTACATACGCAGCAATAATACATCCTATACCAACTACACATAACCATGTAAATGCAAACGGCTCTACTTTTTGCTTTCTTGCTTCTCTTAATAAATCAATAATTTGCAAGCGTCCGACTGTCCAAACACTAAACAATGATAGGATTAAAAATAGAATAAAGTATACACCAGCTGTAATAAGAATTGCTTTACTATTCCAAACGAGTGGAAGTGTCTTATCTATTTTCAATAGTACGCTTAACGCTTGGAAAAATAATTTTGAACAAAGCATTCCAGCCCCAATACCAACTACAATTGCAATACTACCTAACATCAGTTGCTCTAATATAATCATTCGGCCGAGCTGCGATTTCGTTCCGCCAATTAATGTTAGTAGACCAAACTCTTTTTTTCTTGCTCGTAAAAACGTTGAATTTGCATATAAAATAAAGAGTGCCGAGAAGATGACCACAATATAATTCATCGATTCTAATCCTTTTGTGATCATCTTCCTCATACTAATATTACCGCTTACGACATCTGGATGATAAATAAAAGAAGCATACATGAAAAATACGACAATCGATAAACAACTACTTATAAGAAACGCTTTATAGTTACGCCAATTTCCTTTTACGTTATTAAGCGCGAGCTGGCGAAAGTTCATGATACTCTCCTCCTAGCATCGCAAGTACGTCCAGAATTTCTTGGAAAAAGGCTTGTTTCGTTCTTCCTTTATGTATTTCCGAGAAAATTTCTCCATCGCGTATGAAAAGGATACGTTCACAATAACTAGCCGCTACTGGATCGTGCGTAACCATTGCAATCGTTACTTTCTTTTGCTCGTGTAAATCTTGCAGAGCGCCCATTAGCGATTTCGCTGACTTCGAATCTAAGTTTCCAGTTGGCTCATCTGCTAAAATTAACGTCGGTTCATGAATGATTGCTCTCGCTGCTGCTGCACGTTGTTGTTGTCCGCCTGATACTTCGTATACTTTTTTATTTAATATTTCTTCAATATTTAAAAACTTTGCAATCTCAAGCACTTTCGCATCGATTTCATTTACAGATTTCTTCGCCATTACAAGCGGTAAAATAATATTTTCTTTAATCGATAACGTATCAAGTAAGTTAAAATCTTGGAAAATGAACCCTAAATGTGTACGGCGAAACTCCGCTAATTTTGCAGCACGCATTTGATTAATTTCTTCACCATTTACAAGCACATGACCTGAAGTTTGCTTATCAATTGTTGCTAATAAATTTAAAAGCGTTGTTTTTCCGCTCCCTGAAGGACCCATAATCCCTACAAATTCGCCTTCTTCTATTTTAAAATTTATATCATTTAAAGCAGTCGTTGCTACTGAACCTTTCGATTGGTACACCTTCGTTAATCCTTTTACTTCAAGAACACTCATTTCTAATCCCCCTATGTGTTTTCTTCTTACATTTACTATAAGAAAAATAAGAAAAAGAAACGAGTGATTTCCCTTACAAAACGTTTTGTTATCTTACAGTTTTGTCATTTTTCTCATTAATGTATGATATTCTTCATCTTTTGCAAATTGGAACGTGAATGTTGTCCCTTCCCCTTCAGCCGATTGCACATACATACCGTGATGTAAATTATCGCAAATTTCCTTCGTAATATATAAACCCATTCCAGTCGCTTCTCTCGTTTTACGGCCATTTATCCCCGTAAAGAATGGATCAAATATACGCTTTACATCTTGCTCTGGAATACCGATTCCATTGTCCTTAATATGTAATAACACCTTTTGATCTTTCTCTTCAATTTGAAATTGAATTTCCTTTTTCTCTGCTTCTGAAATTTTCGTATACTTAATTGCATTTACAACAATTTGCCCTATAGCAATACTGAGCCATTTTCTATCAGAGGCAACCATACAAGTATCTTCCTCAAACATCACTTTCGGAAATACAGACGATTGAATGAAAGACTTTCTATTTTCATTAATAATACCTCTAATAATATCTATCACATTTACTACTTCTACTTTATAGTCTTTCGCAAACTGCTCTAACCTTGCCATGTGTAACGCTAAATCTAAACCATTTAATATACGGTTATTTTCTTCACGAATACTTTCAACTGTTGCTCTTGCTTCACGATGCTCTTTACCAAACTTCTGTAATAGTAATTCAATAACAGATACTGGTGTTTTCATTTGATGAATCCATTGATTCATAAATATCATTTGCTGTTGTTCTTTTGCATGTTGTTTATGAACTTCATTCATATATTGCTGTCTTAATAACGTAAACGATTCAACGATCATCTCTTGCTCTGCCGTATAAGAAGTATCAATAAGTAAGGAATCATGTAATGTATTTCCACCAGTAACATACTTTTCAACCCTCTTTAAAAACACACTCCGTTTTCGGTAATCGTAAATAAGATATACAGTAAAAACAACTGTCCCTAATAAAAGTCCGTATAACCATGTATTCCAATCAATGGATCGCTTTTCTAAAAGACTTTGCAACTGCAAAACAAGCCCAAATAAACAAAGGCTAACAATATAACAAAGAATTAAAGAAAAGCGGTCCATGAGGTAATTTTTAACCTTCATGCCCTTCTCCCCACTCTGTAAGAAGCGCATAACCGTATCCACGTTTCGTTACAATTGCATTTTTAATGCCTAGCTCCTCTAGTTTCTTTCTTACACGTTTCACATTCACGGTTAATGTATTATCATCAACAAAGGCTACTTCATCCCACAGAGCTTCTAACAGTTCTTCACGCGTTACATATTGATTTGCTTGTTTCATTAAACACTCTAATAAGTAAAATTCATTTTTTGTCAATTCTGTTTGTTGCCCTTGCCACTCAACAACGTGCTGAGATGGGAATAACAACAGTCCATTTACACCTAAACAATCGCTTTCTGCCGCAGAAGCATACTCACCATACCCACGACGAAGTGCACTTTTCACCTTAGCCATTACAATGTCTAAATGGAATGGCTTCGTAATGTAATCATCTCCGCCATTTTCAATTGCCATTACTTGATCCATTTCCCCCGTTCTTGCAGAAACAAAAATAATTGGTGCATTCGAGACAGTGCGGATTTGACGACACCAATAGAAACCATCAAAATACGGTAAATTAATATCAAGTAACACAAGATGTGGATTTACATTTACAAACTCATCTTTTATATGTCGTAAATCACTCGCTCGAAATGACTGATAGCCATATCTTTCTAAATGCTCTTCTAATATTCCCGCGATTTTTTCATCGTCTTCTACAATTAATATTTTATACATGTTCACTTTCTCCCCATAAAAAGTTCTTATAAAACCACTTCTTTTTCTATTATAAATTGAAAATTTAATTAGTGGGGATTTTTTCCTGTATAAATCAGACTTTTGCGATATAAAAAAAGACTGCCATATTTCGGCAGTCTTAGTCGATAAATTCAAATTCATATTCAAGAATTTTTACAATATCTCCGTCTTTTGCACCACGTGCACGAAGCGCTTCATCAATACCCATTCCGCGCATTTGGCGAGCGAAACGACGTACAGATTCATCACGTGAGAAGTCTGTCATCTTGAATGTTTTCTCGATATCGTAACCAGAGATAACAAACGTACCATCACTTTCACGTGTAATATCAAATTTAACACCTTCAGTCTCAAATTTGTACATTACACTTGTGTCAGACTCATCCACAACTTCATGTATTGGGAATTCAGGTGTTGTTTCTATTAAGTTCGCTACTTCAAACAGTAAGTCACGAACACCTTGTTTCGTTACAGCTGAGATTGGGAAGATTTTTACTTCGTCTCCCACTTTTTCTTTAAATGCTTGTAAGTTTTCTTCTGCATCTGGCATATCCATTTTGTTTGCAACAACAACTTGTGGACGCTCCGTTAAGCGAAGATTGTATTCTTTTAATTCATTATTAATCGTTACGTAATCTTCATATGGATCACGGCCTTCTAAACCAGACATATCAATAACATGCACGATTACACGCGTACGCTCAATATGACGCAGGAATTGATGACCAAGTCCGACGCCAGCATGTGCGCCTTCAATTAGTCCAGGAAGGTCAGCCATAACGAAGCTGCGGTTATCACCAGTTTCAACAACACCAAGGTTTGGAACGATTGTTGTGAAGTGATACTCTGCAATTTTCGGACGTGCTGATGATACGACAGATAATAATGTAGATTTACCCACACTTGGGAATCCAACAAGTCCAACGTCTGCCAGTACTTTCAGTTCTAGAATGACATCACGCTCTTGACCTGGTTCCCCGTTCTCAGCGATTTCTGGCGCTGGGTTCGTAGCTGTTGCGAAACGTGAGTTACCACGACCACCGCGGCCACCTTTTGCAATTACAGCCGTTTGTCCATGCGTTACTAAATCCGCAAGAATTTGACCAGTTTTTTCATCTTTTACTACTGTTCCTGGCGGAACCTTTACAAGTAAATCTTCAGATTTACGTCCGTGCTGACCTTTACTCATTCCGTGCTGACCGCGATCAGCTTTGAAATGACGTTGGTAGCGGAAGTCCATTAATGTACGTAAGCCTTCCTCAACAATAAAAACAACATCTGCACCTTTACCACCATCGCCACCTGCTGGGCCACCTTTTGGTACATACTTCTCACGACGATACGCAACCATTCCGTTACCACCGTCGCCGCCTTTTACATATATCTTGACCTGATCTACAAACATTATTTCACCACACTTTTTTCAATTGGTTGTAATATAACTGAGACTTCCTCGTCTCGTACTGTATAAGAAATGGAATACCATTTATTGTTTTGGTTCGCAAGCCAATTCTGTAGTTCTTCTACACTCGTTAGCTTACCACGAAAATCAAAAAAGAAACGAGCATTCTCCGCGTCACATTCAATTGTGATACAAACATAATTTTCAACATATACGTCTAAACTATGCTGAAGCATTGAGAAAAATTGATTCGTCCATGTACATACAGTCTCATCTAAGTGAGATAAGTTATGTAAATTCCCTAATACTTCATACTCCAATAAGCACGGCTGCTGTTTCCAATTATATGTTAAAATCCACTCTGAAAATAAAGGCATGGATAGCCCCATCAGATTGGATTCTTGTCTCGCTTCTTGGACAAAACGATCGATGAGACTATGAATTTCTTCCACTTTTCCAAGGGAAAGGTTTCCTTTCACCATCTGCATACGATTGAGCCAATCATGTCTTGAATGGCGCAATGCATCTATAATTGTCCATTTTTTATTCATTTAGATACTCCTTAATATAGAAAAACTCTAACCTGCACTCAGGTTAGAGTTTTCCGTGAGTTCTTATGCTTCTTGAGCAACAGGATATACGCTCACTTGTTTGCGGTCACGGCCAAGACGCTCAAAGCGTACTACGCCGTCAACTTTCGCGTATAAAGTGTCATCGCCACCACGACCAACGTTAACACCTGGATAAATTTTTGTACCGCGTTGACGGTAAAGAATTGAACCACCTGAAACCGTTTGACCATCTGCGCGTTTAGCACCAAGACGTTTTGACTGAGAGTCACGACCGTTCTTTGTACTACCTACACCTTTCTTAGATGCGAAAAACTGAAGATCTAATCTTAACATACGTTACACCTCCTGCACTTTTTCTATTAAACGGATATACTTTCCGTAATCAAGTTCGATCGTCTTAAGCGAAACAACCAATCCTTCTAAAAGCGTTTGTGCTTTTTCTGCTGCATGAACGTCTAAATCATTAGGCAATTCATACGTTAAGAATCCGCCATCACTTCCGAGTTCAATAGTTGCCTGCACATTACAAAGTTCTTCCACTGCATTTATAGAACCAAACACAACCGCTGTAGTTCCGGCACAGACAAGATCTTGTCCATGCGGCGCATAATCGGCATGTCCAGTCATTTTAAATGATTGGATACTTCCTAATTTCGTGCGACTTATCGTAATTTTAATCATGTTAACCTGGATTAAGCGTTGATAGCTTCAACAACTAGCTTAGTGTAAGGTTGACGATGACCTTGTTTCTTACGATTGTTCTTTTTCGCTTTGTATTTGAAAACGATAATTTTCTTAGCGCGACCTTGTTTTTCAACTTTCGCAGTAACTGTTGCACCTTCTACAACTGGGCTACCAACTTTAACGTTTTCGCCACCAACGAAAAGAACTTTGTCAAAAGTAACAGTTTCACCAGCTTCAACATCTAATTTTTCAATGTAGATTGCTTGACCAGCTTCAACTTTAATTTGTTTTCCACCTGTTTCGATAATTGCGTACATACTTGCACCTCCTCTTAATTACTAAGACTCGCCAAAAACGAGGTAGACATACATGCCTTTAGGGAACCTGTCTTGTGCGGTTGTAGCATATAGCCGTTTAGGTGCTATAAACTATAACATAAAGATGTTATCATGAATCATAGACGGTTGTCAATGAAAGTTCTACTAACTATTTTTTCCGTTCTACAATTTCTTTTTTACTTCCAAAACGGATAATTGCATACTTTTCGATCATATCATCTTTGAAATAAATTTCAAATGGAATATTTTTTTGTAATTCTTTTTGCAAAAATTGTTTTTGCAGTTCTTTAGGTGCAGAGATTAATACTGCCTCATCTTCTATATTGCCATATGTAATTAGCTCTCTCTCTAGCTCATACGCAATTGTTTCATATGACATGACATAACCTGTCGCTTTGCACGGTGCACACTCTTCTAGTAATACGTCGCGTAAAGAATGTTTCTTACGTTTACGTGTCATCTCTAAAATCCCTAACTCTGTAAACCCGAGTACCCTTGTATATGTACGATCATTTTGCATAGCAGCCACGAGACATTCTCTTACCTTTTCTTTATCTTCTCTTCTTTTCATATTAATAAAATCAATTAATATCATACCACCGATATCACGGAGTCTTAATTGACGCGCTATCTCTTCAGCTGCTACTTCATTTGTACGAAGGACTGTATCTTGTAAATTCTGTTTTCCAGTAAACTTACCCGTATTCACATCAATTACAGTCATCGTCTCCATTTGTTCCACAATTAAATAAGCACCATTTGGGAGCCAAACAATTTTTTGAAGTGCTTTCTCAATCTCACGCTCTATGCCAAAATGGTTAAACAGGGAAGATTTTTCGTTATAAAAAGATACTTTCTCTTTACCGACCTTTTCTTCTAATTCTTTTACTATACTCCTTGTATCTACAACTACTTTTTCAATCGTTTCAATTGGATTTTCTTGAAATACACGTTCTAAAAAAGTTGCCGGTCGATGAAGTAGTAACGGTGCCTTTCCTTGGCCCTCTTTTCTTTTTAACTCTTCATATAACTGCTGTAATCTTTGCATTTCAGCTTGTATTTCTTCAATTTCTCCTTTTTCAGAAGCAGAGCGAAAAATATAACCTCCTGTCCCTTCTACTTCAATTTGGAGTAGTTGTTGCCTTCTTTTATTGTTTTTTATTTTCCGAGAAACCGCACGCATTTCATCATAGGGCATATAAACGACATATTTCCCGGTAAATTCTATATTTGCTGTCAATTTCGGCCCTTTCGTATCAATTGCCTCTTTTACAACTTGTACTAGTACCGCTTGTCCTTCATGTATTCGATAAGAAGATGGTACATCATCGTACGAAAGATACGCATGTTTTTCTAAACCGATATTTACAAAAGCTGCGTTCATTCCAGCAATCGTTCTTACGATACGTCCAACATAAATATGCCCAACAATCTCTTGTTCTTCATTTCGTTTCCATAAAAACTCAACAATTTTCTTCTTCTCTTCAATTGCAACGCGTTTTTCCGATCCAGTATAGTTTATATATAACGTTTTCAAAATTCTTTCCTCACTTTATAATCTTCTTTGCTTTTACAATAATAAAAGGTTAGTGCTAACGTCAACACTAACCGATTAATTCTTCAACAGATGAAGTTGTTCGTTTTTCAGTAAAATACGCATAAAGCAATTCATTTTCATCCAATGTGTAATGTTCTTTATATTTCCCATGGACGATAATAGAGTGCTTATATCCTCTACGAAATTTTGTGAAGATTGTATATAAACGATCTTCTGTTTTCACTTCAATTGGTGCAATCTTTTCAATTCCTCTTTTGTTCCCATAATAACGTTCTAATAAAAAACGCATAAAGGCATATCGTCTTTGTTTCCATTCTTGATATAACGACACCGCTAAAAATATAAGCAGTACCCACATCATAATATTATTACTATTCCAAAGTAACTGCCACACTAGTATGACACTAAAAAAAACACATGATAATTTCATCATCTTTTCATGTGCTTGTAAATAAGGAAAACGATATGATAAGACGTTAAACAATACTTTTCCACCATCAAGCGGCCAAATAGGTAGTAAATTAAATGCTAAAATAATTATATTATTCCACATAAAGAAATAATATAATTCCGCATGAAGCCAACCAGCTTCAAACAACATATAGCCTATCGCCATCATCCAAATATGTTGAATAGGTCCTGCAATTACGACAACAAGCTCCTCTTTCAATGACTTATTCCCATGCTCCTCAAGCTCAGCTACACCACCAAACGGTAAAAGTTGAATTTTTTTGATGCGCCAATTATAGTGTGCTGCTGCAAAAGCATGCCCGAGTTCATGGATAAGAACGATACAAAATAACAATAGTAACTCTTTAAAACGTGCCGTAAAAATACCAATGACAATAATAACCCAAAACAACGGATGCACTGAAATTTTCGTTAAAACCTCTCTATATTTAATCAAATGAAATCACCTGAATCGGGTCAATAAATTTTTCATCCTTTTTTATTGCGAAATAAAACTTACCATTTTTGTCGTTTGTATCATTACTCACCGTTCCAATTTTTTGTTTCTTTGAAACGTAATCATATAATTTCACTGACATATCATTTAAATTTGCATACCATGACTCCGTGCCATCTGCATGCTGAATTTGAACTGTATTACCAAGTTCCTCTTTCTTTCCTGCAAAAACAACTAGCCCCTCATTCACTGACTCAACAGTTGCATTTGTAGCTGTTTGAACAAATACACCTTGGCCATTTTTTTGAAACCCTTGCATCACCTTTCCGGAAGCAGGAATTGCATAATCTTTTTGCTGAATGGTCCCTTCTTTTTTCTCATTAGGCGAATAGAACACGAGAGGTTTTCCAAACTGTTTTTCGTACCATTTCGCTACAGTAGCAAATTGAAATTCTTCTTTCATCACTTTTTCTGTAACAGCTTTCGCACCGTCAAAAGAAGAAGGTGCATTCTTATATAAAATAGCGACAGAAAGAACTAATATTGCTGATAACAATACTTTGAAGAAAAATACTTCTTTTCGAAATAAAGGATGAATTTCCTTTTCTCCATCTTCAATAAATACTGTTTCACTATCAAAATTCTCTCCAGCAAAATACTGCTCTTCCTCCATCCTTTCTTGCTCTGCCTTCCTTTTCGCAATCCGTTTTTTAATTTCTTCTACACGTCTATTCTTCATACTGTCTCCCTTCTTTCGTTCAGCTAATTTACATAGAAACAGTTGTATACAGTTTGTACATATGTATGAGCTAGGAAAGAAAGATATTCGTGTGAAGAAAAAGAAAGCACTCCGCAAATATGCGAAGTGCTTTTAACGGATTCCAAAGAAGTTTTTCATCTTTGTAAATACCGATACCTTTTCTTGTTCAAATGCTTGTAATGGGACATTCTCACCCAACAAACGTCTTGCAATATTACGATAAGCTAACGCTGCTTTTCCGCTCGGTTGCAACGCTACAGGCTCACCTGTATTTGTAGCACGAATAACTTCATCATCATCTTCGACAACACCAAGAAGCTCGATTGACAATGTACGTACGATTTCATCAACATCTAACATATCCTGTTCATGAAGCATATGACTACGCACACGATTAATAACAAGTTTCGGTGGTTCAATATCCTCTTTTTCTAAAAGCCCGATAATACGATCCGCATCGCGCATTGAGGATACTTCTGGCGTCGTAACAACAATTGCTTTATCCGCACCAGCTACCGCGTTTTTAAATCCCTGCTCAATCCCCGCAGGACAATCAATTAATATGTAATCATAATCTTGACGTAATACTTGTATTAATTCATCCATTTGTTCAGGTGTTACCGCTGATTTATCACTCGTTTGTGCTGCAGGTAATAAATAAAGATCATCAAAACGTTTATCTTTAATAAGAGCCTGAGGTAAACGGCAACGCCCTTCAACGACATCAACAAGATCAAATACAATACGATTTTCCAGCCCCATTACTACGTCTAAGTTTCGAAGACCGATATCTGTGTCAATTAAGCACACTTTCTTTCCAGATAACGCTAGGGCTGTCCCAATGTTCGCAGACGTTGTAGTTTTACCTACACCGCCTTTTCCAGATGTAATTACTATTGCCTCTCCCACAGCTATACAATTCCCCTTTCTAACTTTGTTAAATTAGGTCTAAGATGAGTGAGAAGTTGCAGTCGATCGACAACAATGTGATTGTTCTCATTAATATATGCACATTCTGCCGCCTCCGCTCCGTCTTCTTTCTCTTCCGGAGCCCGCATTGCCACATCACTAATTCGAAGTTGCATCGGGTTCATAACAGATGCAGCGATTACAGCATCTGAATCCCCATAATACCCCGCATGTGCAATTCCTCTTAATGATCCTACGACAAAAATATTCCCCCCAGCGATAACCGTTCCGCCTGGATTAACATCACCAATTAACAATAAATTTCCTTTTACATGTAAAACTTGTCCAGAGCGAACAATTTTGGAAATAGGGACGATTTCTGTTTCTTCTTTCCAAGCTATTGCTTCCTCTTTCGTTATAACATCACTTTCAATCGAATCCACAACGAGATTCTTTTTATTACGAATTAACGTACGAATCTCTTCTTGTTGGACTTCTGTTAAATAACGGTTTCCTACTTTCACATGCACTTCAATTAAAGAGCGTCCATCACCATCATAGTAATGTGTAGAAAGCTTTTCATCCAATTCCTTCAATAATTCAGAGAATGAACAACAATCATCTAAATGAAGGGTTATTCCGTCTTTTGTCCCTTTTATTGTTACATTTTGTTGCTTTTTTTCTTCCACTAAAGTTCACCCCACCGATTCAATTCGACATAAAATTAGAAAATCCTTTTTTCTTTTTCTTCCATCGCTTTTGAAAGACGCACTAAATATCGTCTCAGTGGGAAACAAACTATCAATAAGAAAATTGCATTTAGCAATAAAGTAGACAGGAGACGATCTGTGAAAAAGACATACGCCGACATATGAGTACGTCCTAACAAAGTTAAAAATCCATACACATAATACTCTAATGCTACTATGCTAGCTAGTACGATAGAAGTAACAATAAATAAATTCAATTGTAGTACCTTCATCACACTATAAACTAAATAAACTAAAATCGGATACGCAAAAATATATATACCAACAAGTTCCGTGTATACGGTATCAAATAAGAAACCAAATAATAGTCCGTAATAAATCCCTTGGACCGGACTATAGTACACAGTAATAAAACATAACACAATGATAAAGAAATGAGGTGATGCTATACTGTCTTTCCAAAAAACCTCTGTTGGAACAATAGTAGCAAACATATTTTCAAATAAAAAAGCAAAAAGGAGCAAAAGAGGAAGAGCTGCTCTTTTTAAAATCTTCATCATCTCTTCTCCCCCTCCTATTCTAATGGCGCTGAAGGCGTTTCACGTTTCGCAACTACAACATGCTCTACGTCATTTAAATCAGCGGCTGGCTTTACATAAGCTGTTTTTGTTAAACCGTATGGATCCTGCTGAACTTCAACGATTTTTCCAATTACAAGACCTTTCGGGAAAATATCACCGAGCCCAGATGTTACAACTAGTTGATCCTTATCTACCGGTGCATCAGAACCAATCTTTGTGAAAAGAAGTAAGTGCTTTTCTTTATCGTAACCTTCAATCAATCCAAAGATTTTCTCATTCCCTTGTACGATAGCAGAAACACGATTTGTTCGGCTCATAGAACTTAACAATTCTACTGATGATGTAAACTGAGATACACTTTTCACTCGTCCCACTAAACCTTGTGGAGTTAATACAGCCATATCTTTTTTTATTCCTTGCTGTGCCCCTTTATCAAGTCCAACTAAATCGTACCATTTATCTGGATTACGAGAAACAACAGTCGCTGGAATTTCAGTATAACCGCTATTTAACTTATCTTTACCCGTTAACTCTTGTAACTTCTTGTTATCATCTTCTAATTGTTTTACTTTCCCTGATAGACCTGCATAATTGTCTAATTTTGCTTTTAATTCTTTATTCTCTTCATACGTGCGCTTTACATCCTCTACATTTTCGAAGAATCCAGCTACGTATTTCGCTGGCTTTTGGAATACACGTTCTACAACACCGACAGTGTCTTTAACAAACTGCTCTGGCCATGTTAAACTGTTCCGTTCTTTCAATGAGATTCCAATCAATGCCACGAGAAGAATAATACTAACTAACAAAACAATTAATCTTTTGTTTAAGAAAAACTGTGGCACGTTCACACCCTCTTAATTTCATTGATTTTTATTTTGCAATATTATCGAGCAGCAGTTTTGAAAAGATCGATATTATCTAATGCTTTACCCGTTCCAATTGCTACGCAATCTAATGGATCTTCTGCAACAAGAACTGGCATATTTGTTTCTTCACTAATTACTTTATCTAAATTACGTAGTAATGCTCCGCCACCTGTTAATACGATACCACGGTCCATAATGTCTGCCGCTAATTCTGGTGGAGTTTTCTCTAACGTATTTTTAACAGATTCTACAATTGCATCTACTGTATCTTTTAATGCATCTGCAATTTCTTCTGGTTGAATTAGCACTGTTTTTGGTAAACCACTTACTAAATCACGACCGCGAATTTCCATAGGCTCGATACCTTCTGGCTCGCCTGCAGAACCGATTTCTAATTTTAATGCTTCAGCTGTTCTTTCACCGATCATTAAGTTGTAGCTTTTCTTAATGTACTGAATGATTGAATCGTCCATATCATCACCAGCAACACGAACTGATTGACTTGTTACAATACCACCTAAAGAAATGATTGCAACTTCTGTTGTACCGCCACCAATATCAACAACCATACTACCAGTTGGCTCCCAAACAGGTAAGTTCGCACCAATTGCTGCTGCAAATGGCTCTTCGATAGGATAAGCATCACGAGCACCAGCTTGACGAGTCGCATCGATTACTGCACGTCTTTCTACAGCTGTAATACCAGATGGTACACATACCATTACGTATGGTTTACGTGAGAAGAATCCATTTGATTTTTGAGCTTGTTGAATGTAATATTTCATCATTGTTGCTGTCGTTTCGTAATCAGCAATTACACCGTCTTTCATCGGGCGAAGTGCCACAACGTTTCCTGGTGTACGACCAATCATTTGTTTTGCATCGCTACCTACAGCAACGATTTGTTTCGTATCAGTTTGTAACGCTACTACTGAAGGTTCACGTAACACTACACCTTTTCCTTTTACATATACAAGCGTGTTCGCAGTTCCTAAGTCTATTCCAAGATCGCGAGTAAAGCCACCAAATCCAAACATATTATTTATCTTCCTTTCTTGTTTTCACGGACTCATTTTTTCTTACTTTATATTATAAAAACAGTACGTTTTTTATATCTTTATCCTTTTTGTAGATAATTTTCTACAAAAAACTCATAAATCACATTATAAAACAAAATAAGTAAAAAGCATAGTCTTAAATATGACCTTTTTCCTTTAAACTCACGAATTTATGGTCACCTATTATAATATGGTCAAGCACTTCAATTCCGATAATTCGGCCGCATTCTACTAAGCGTTTTGTTACTTCAATATCTTCTCGGCTCGGCGCTGGGTCTCCTGAGGGATGGTTATGAAGACATATGATAGAGGCTGCTGCACGGCGAAACGCTTCTTTAAAAACTTCTCTTGGATGTACAATTGAAGTATTTAAACTTCCGATAAAAATCGTTTGCCTATGTATGACTTGATTCTTTGTGTTCAAATATAAACATACAAAATGCTCCTGCTGCAAGAAGCGCATTTCTTCCATCATGTATGTGGCGCAATCTTCCGGGCTTCGAATGCTGTATCTATTTTGATATTCTAAACGTACCATTCTTCTACCGAGTTCAAAAGCAGCGATGAGCTGTGATGCCTTCGCAACTCCAACACCATGTATACTCACTAACTCTTCTAGCGTTGCGTCTTTCAACATACGTAAACCATCAAAATGATGCAAAATTTTATCCGATAACTTTAAAACGGTTTCTTCTTTAGAACCTGTTCTCAGTAACACTGCAAGAAGCTCCCGATTAGATAAACTTCCAGCTCCCTCTAACAATAAACGCTCCCGTGGCTGTTCTTCTTTGACAACATCACGAATACCGTTCATTTCTCCACCCCTTTATTTGTTCTCTCAAAGAAAATCCCATGCAATTTTACGCATGGGTTACATCAATATTAAATTGTTTTAATTCCCGAACAAGACGTGAAATTGGTAATCCAACTACACTATAGTAGTCCCCTTGAATATGTTGAACAAAAATAGATCCTTTACCTTGAATCCCATAACTTCCTGCTTTATCCAAAGGCTCTTTTGATGCAATGTATGTGTCAATTTCCTCTTCTGTTAATTCCCAAAACGTAACTTCTGTACGCTCGTAAAAAGTGACTGTTTTGTCCTTTGCTATAATTGCAACACCTGTATACACTTCATGTGTTTTTCCTGATAATAATTGCAACATTTCTTTCGCCTCAGCCTCATTAGATGGCTTTCCAAGAATACGCGATTCATATGTAACAATTGTGTCTGCACCTAACACAATATGATCACTGTTATTTTCTGCTACCGCAGATGCTTTTTGCAGGGCAAGGGACATAACAATATCAGAAGGCGATGAATACGCACCAATCGTTTCTTCTACTTCACTTACAATAATTTCAAATGGTACACCCGCTAACTCAAGCAATTCCTTCCTGCGAGGTGATCCTGAAGCTAAAATAATTTTTTTCATATTTTCTCCTTCCTTTCTCACATGAAGCAGAATCATTTATATCAATCGTATCAAAGGAATAGTTTGTCCACAAATAAAAGAAATATTATTTTCTCTAAACAAAATAATACTTCCTTACTAAAACACGATTATATTCCTGTCATAGAGAAAGCACTTTACTCTAAATTCAAAAGAAAAGAAAGAAGCCTCTACACTTCTTCCTTCGTCATTTCATTATCCTATTATTTCACCTTTTGTGAAACAATTTTTTCGTATGAAAGTATACCATCAATGATAACTTGATTTAATTTCGCTAAAGATTCCTTATCATCTTTTCCGTCCTTCACTGTTTGCACAGCTACCGACGTATACATATACAATTTCTTCGCTTCTTCCTGCTTCATACTTTTCCCTTCTTTTTCAATCGCTTTCCACTCTTTTTCGATCGCACCTATATCTTTTGTATTACTTTTTTCACTAGCTTGTACGCTAGAAGCATATTTTGCTAAATGAGTATATAATGGCTGTACTTTTGTTAAAAACGCCCCGACTTCTTTATCATCTTTAAGTAACGCTTTATCTGTTATATCCCAGTCCTTTTTCAATACGGAGACATTATCTTTTTTATACTGCGTCATTAATTGGTTTATGCCTTGTTCATCGCTAGCAATACCAACAACTAATGCATACTTATCACCGCTCGGTTTTAAGGCTGCTACACCTCCATTACCTTTCCACTCTTCAAGAGCGGCCTGTCCCTTTTCTTCAGAAGAATAGATTCCTCCTTGAACAAAAAATAATTTCATTGGATCTAATGACGTTCCTGTCTGTGCTTTTGTTTTTTCCTCTTTTGGTGCTTGTGTTTGTTCTGCCGTTCCACCCACCTTTGATTCTTCCTTTCGCATCTGCTTCGAAGCTGTTACTTCGCTTCCTCCTGTCGCACCTTGTCCTTTCAGTAACTGTAGCATCCCCATCCCAAACGCCGTACCAATAATAATTGCAGTTGCAACGATTGCAATTAACGTATTGCTCCACTTCTTTCGATTTTTTTCCGTAGACGCTACTTTCGATTTTTGAAACGGAACAACATTTTTTGGCCTTTCACTTTCTACTACCATCCAGTCAAATTCATCTTTCTTCTTCTCCTCATACTTCGCTTCTGTTCCATTCACTTTCACTGAGATCGTTCGTGATTGCTTGTCCATACACTCACACCTCACCTCTTATCGTTGTCCGCATCATATCATATTCATTTCACAAAAAAACGAGATATTTGTCAGAGGAATTCGCCAAATAACCCTATATATTTATCTTATATGTATGCATTTGACTTCATTTGTAGAACAAAAAAACTAGATAGCAAAGACTATCTAGTTTTTTTCGCGAATATATTTTCGAACTTCCGAAATGAAATAAAGAGAACCTGTTATGATAAAAACATCATTTTCTCCAAGCATTTCAACCTTCGTATCAATTGCCTCTTTCCAATTTTCAAAAACTAATTTTGACTCTTTCTTTGCATACGATGCAAGCTCGCCTGCTGAAATAGCACGATCAAAGGCGAATGTTGTAAAAATAATTTCATCGGCGATGGTTTCTAATTGATCTACCATATTGTGCAATTGTTTGTCACCAAGGGCAGTAAATAAAACTATTACATTTTTATCTTTGTAATGTGATTCTACCGTTTTCACAAGACTTTCAATACCCTCTGGGTTATGAGCACCATCTATAATAATATCCGGATTACTTTGCAGTTTTTCAAAGCGCCCCACCCAATACGCTTCCTGTAATCCCCTTCTTATTTCTTCTTCCTCAATTAAAAATGATAAGTATGTTTTTACATACATGACTGCCATAAGTGCAAGCGCTGCGTTTCCTACTTGATGGCTGCCTTTCATTGAAATTCGCACATCTTCAAAAGAGGCGAAAGGGCAAGTGAAATCGAAATGTTCTCCATCTTCGCTAGACTGTTTATGTAACGATGTAAAATGGTTGCCCATCTCGTATACATTTGCATGATTTTCCTTTGCAACTTTTTGAATGACTTGCAGTGCTTCCTCATCTTGCACACCAGTAATAACCGGAACACCAGACTTAATAATTCCCGCCTTTTCATATGCAATTTCCCCTAGTGTATTACCTAAAATATGCATATGATCGTGACCGATATTCGTAATAATCGTGAGAACTGGGTGAATCACATTCGTAGAATCAAAGCGCCCTCCAAGCCCTGTTTCAAATAAAACAACATCACAGAAATTAACTTTACCGAAGTAACAAATTGCCATAACAGTAATAATTTCAAACTCAGTCGCTTCCCCTAAATCCGTCTCATCTAGTTTTTCAACGACTGGCTTTACCATCTTTACAAGTTCAGTAATCTCTTCATCTGCAATTGGTGTTCCATTCACACTAATACGCTCGTTAAATGTTTCAATATAAGGGGAGGTAAATGTTCCTACCTTATATTTTGCATTTTCTAACATGTAGCGCATATATGTTAACGTTGAACCTTTTCCATTTGTACCAGCAAGATGAACACATTTTATGTGACGTTCTGGATTTCCGAGTTCTTCTAGCATCCATCTCATTCTTTCTAATCCTGGTTTAATACCAAACTTCAATCGGCTATGAATCCACCCTATCGCTTCTTCGTATGTATGTATCACGTATGCTTTCCCCTTTCAAAAAACAACCTTCATAACCCTATTATACGCAAAGAAAAGAGACTCACCAATATAGTGAGTCTCTAAAAAGCATTTTATTTCTCAAGATCTGCTAGACGTTGGCGAACTGCTTCGCGTTTTTCTAGGTAATCTTGCTCTTTCGCACGCTCTCCTTCAATAACTGCTGCAGGAGCTTTCGCTACGAAACCTTGGTTTGAAAGTTTCTTCTGTACACGTTCTACTTCTTTGTCGAACTTCTCAAGCTCTTTCTCAAGACGTGCTCTCTCTTCATCAAGATTGATAAGATCAGCTAACGGTAAGAATAACTCTGCACCCGTTACGATTGCAGTCATTGCTTTTTCTGGCGCTTGTAAATCCGTTTGAATTGTTAATTCACTTGGGTTACAGAAACGCTCAATGTAAGAACTGTTTTTCGTAAGTTGAGCAAGTACAGCCTCATCTTTTGCTTTAATTTGCATTTGAACTTTTTTGCTCATTGGCGTATTAACTTCTGCACGAATGTTACGAACAGAGCGAATGATATCAACTAGAAGGTGCATTTCTGCTGCAGCTTCTGTATCTTGTAAATCTTCGCGAACTGTTGGCCACGCTGCTACTGTAATAGATTCGCCTTCGTGCGGTAAATGTTGCCAAATCTTCTCTGTTACGAATGGCATGAATGGGTGTAACAGACGCATTGTTTGATCTAATACGTAAGCTAAAATAGAACGAGTTGTTTTCTTAGCTGCTTCATCTTCACCGTATAGAGGAAGTTTCGCCATTTCGATGTACCAGTCACAGAAATCATCCCAGATGAAGTTGTATAATGAGCGACCAGCTTCACCGAACTCATATTTATCCATGTTACGTGTTACGCTTTCGATTGTTTCATTTAAGCGAGTTAAAATCCACTTATCTGCAACTGATTTTTCACCAGTTAAATCGATTTCTTCATACTTCATGTCATCCATATTCATTAATACGAAACGTGATGCATTCCAAATTTTATTAATGAAGTTCCAAGTAGATTCTACTTTTTCCATGCTGAAACGTAAGTCTTGACCTGGTGCACTTCCCGTTGATAAGAAGAAACGCATTGCATCTGCACCGTACTTCTCGATAACTTCCATTGGGTCAATACCGTTACCAAGAGATTTACTCATTTTACGTCCTTGCTCATCACGAACTAAACCGTGAATTAATACATCTTTAAATGGACGCTCGCCTGTAAACTCTAAACCTTGGAAAATCATACGAGATACCCAGAAGAAGATGATGTCATAACCAGTTACTAGTGCATCTGTTGAATAGTAACGCTTGAAGTCTGCTGCATCTTCATTTGGCCAACCAAGTGTTGAGAATGGCCATAGTGCTGAACTGAACCATGTATCAAGTACGTCGTTATCTTGATTCCAGTTTTCAATATCTGCTGGTGCTTCTGTACCTACGTATACTTCACCAGTTTCTTTATGATACCAAGCTGGAATGCGGTGTCCCCACCATAATTGGCGAGAAATACACCAGTCGTGAATGTTTTCCATCCAGCGTAAATATGTGTTTTCGAAACGCTCTGGTACGAACGTTACTTTCTCTTCTTCTTTTTGTTGAAGCTCAATTGCTTTTTCTGCAAGTGGAGCCATTTTTACGAACCATTGTGTTGATAAGTAAGGTTCCACAACTGCACCACTACGTTCACTATGACCTACTGAATGCATATGAGGCTCGATTTCTACTAATACGCCCGCTTCTTGTAAATCTTTTACTAACGCTTTACGGCACTCGAAACGATCCATGCCGTTATACTTACCAGCTTTTTCGTTCATTGATCCATCTTCGTTCATTACTAAGATACGTGGTAAATCATGACGGTTACCTACTTCAAAGTCATTCGGGTCATGAGCTGGTGTAATTTTTACAACGCCTGTTCCGAAATCTTTTTCTACGTACTCATCAGCAATAATCGGAATCTCACGGCCTACGATTGGAAGTGTAACTGTTTTTCCGATTAAATGCTTGTAACGATCGTCTTCTGGATGAACCGCTACCGCTGTATCACCAAGCATCGTTTCTGGACGAGTTGTTGCAAGACGAATGTGACCAGATCCATCTGTTAACGGATAGTTCATATGGTAGAATGCACCTTGAACTTCTTTATGAATTACTTCAATATCAGAAAGAGCTGTGCGTGTTGCCGGGTCCCAGTTGATAATATATTCACCGCGGTAAATTAAGCCTTTTTCGTATAATTGAACGAATACTTTATTAACCGCATCAGATAAACCTTCGTCTAATGTGAAACGTTCGCGAGAATAGTCTAGTCCTAAACCAACTTTCCCCCATTGTTGACGAATGTGAGAAGCGTATTCTTCTTTCCATTCCCAAGCTTTTTCAAGGAATTTCTCACGGCCAAGATCGTAACGTGAAATACCTTCTTCACGAAGTTTTCCTTCTACTTTCGCTTGTGTTGCGATACCCGCATGGTCCATTCCTGGAAGCCACAATACATCGTAACCTTGCATTCGCTTCGTACGAGTTAAAATATCTTGAAGTGTTGTATCCCATGCATGACCTAAGTGTAACTTACCAGTTACGTTCGGAGGTGGAATTACAATTGTATACGGTTGTTTCTTCTCGTCTCCTGTTGCTTCAAAATATTTGCCTTCTAGCCACCACTGATAAAGGCCTTCTTCAACGGACATATGATCATATTTAGTTGGTAAATTCTTTTCCGTGTTTGACATTATTTTCCCTCCTTAAAATAAAAAATGCCCCTCATCCAAAAAAGGACGAGGGACATCGCGGTACCACCTTTATTTACAAACAAATTCAGGAATTTGCTTATACTCTTAACTTGATAACGGACAAATCCGTCTTTTCCTAATGAGAACTATTCCGTTCAGAAAAGATGCTCCAGGGCTACCTTCTAACATAACTATCTAGAGAATCTCCCAGCTAATGATTCTCCTCTCTGAAGACGTTTCTTGTTATACTCTTCCCCTTCAAGGCATTTATATGATTGTTAATTATTATATACAATAGTGTAAAAAACGAAACCTTATTCGTCAAGATAAATTTAATACTACAGCTTTTTGAGTAAAAAAAAGAAGATAAGTAGCACCCTCTACTTATCTTTTTATCCGTTCCCTTGCTGGGCAGCTTGTAATTGCGAAAGGAAATATTCTATATTACTAACGAGCCAATGCGCTTGTTGCAAACTCTTTACTCCGAGAAGTTCATTTTGCTCATTACGACGCTCTCTTCTTTTCTTATAAGACTGGATTTGCCGAATAAATTGCGATGGATACGTCATATACGCAAACATGAGTAGTTGCTCTTCTTTCGTAAAAGGGAAGTTTTTTTGATACATTTGATACCATTCAAACCGATCGCTTCGCGCAATTGGATATGTGTTTAACGACCGAGAATAAAACCCTACAATATCTTGCACAGGTGTTGCAAACTTCGATTTTTCTAAACTAATAAAATAGCCGTTCCGTTCATAATCAAATAAAAAATGATTCAATGATACGTTACCATGTACAAAAGTAATGCGTGTTGTCTCTTTTTCTTTCATCGCATCGTTCCACTCATTTAATTGCTTCGTTGCAAACTCACGCGCCCTCATTACATGATGATAATACGTACAATATTGCAGTTCAAACGGAGACATATACCACTTCGATTCCGATTCTACAAGAAACTCTTCTAGCATCTCGCCATCATTTTCCCAGCGCTCGGATATATTTGTATAATGTTTTTCTAAATCCTCTTCTGTATACGTTTCTTCTTTTACCGTTTTTTGATGCAACATTCCAAGAGTCTGAAACATTTTATGGTATTGATCATTATCCTCACCGTTTCCTTCCGCACGCTCTAACCAAGGCATTAAATAATAATTATACGTACCGTCACTTAAAATATAATTTCCGTCCGTCGCATGGTATATAGGTACATAATTTGAAAAACCTTTCTCCTTCAAATATTGAATATGGTGCAGAAAATTATTCCGCTCTAACTTCCTGCCTTCTATTTTCTTGAGCGCATATGGACCTTGATTCGTATAAATTTTCGTTACGCTTCCGTGCTCTTCCATATGCTGCGTATCCAATCTATATTGCCTTACAATGGGTTCATAGCGATTTCGTAATTCCATATCCATACGAATAACCCTTTCTATTCAAAACATAGCCTTTAGAAAAATAAGTGAGTGAAAACACTCACTTATTTCGCTTTTGCTCTTGAAACAGGAATATAAATAATTTGTCCTGTAGTTAAATGTATATCTTCTGTTTGATTGACGCGGTATAAGTTTTGTACAGATGTTTCATACCGTTCTGCAACCGATTCAATCGTATCTCCTTCTTGCACGAAATACATTCTTAACTTTGTAAATTCTTCTTCCGGTTCTTTCGTAAATAATTTCGTTAAATAAAGTGCATTTTCATCTCGCTGTGAATACGTTTCCTCTTCTTGTTCTTCTTGTTTTTTCGCGTGTTCTTTCTTGAAATCTTTTCGTCCGAACAATTCAAATTGTGGCGTTGTTTCTATATCCTCTTCACGCTCTACAAATTCATGTTCTTCTATTTCCTCTTCCTCTACTTCCTGCTCTTTTCTTTCTTCTAGTTGGAACGGTTCAAATGCGTAATCTTCCCACTCATCTGATTCCTTATAAGCTGGTTCTTCTACGTGCGGCGTTGGTCTATTTTCCTCCTCTTGCGCTGAATCAACTTCCAACTCAGCATACGCCGTTTCTTCCTCTTCCTCCTCGATGCGTTCTTCATCACATAATCCTGTAATAGATATATCCGCTAATAATTGTAAGCAACCATTTTCCTTTAATTCATAATCAAATTCCTCGATGGATACATATAGTTCTTCAATTACTTTCACACGGTTTCTTGGGATTGATATTTCAAGCGGGAAGGAATGAACAAGTTCATTAACCCCATCTTCTCTCGTTTCTACATAATCAATGGACTTCGCTGGCGATAGATCTCTTAATGAATAAGCTGAATCATCTTGCCTTGCAACATACTCTCCCGTTAAATCTAATTGCCCTCTCACAATTACCTCATGATCAAGCTCTTCTATCTCAACGTCTGGATCTAACGAAATTGACAAAAGTTCTTCGACTTCCTGTCCTTTTTGGAACCAAACAGATTCTTTTAATGAAAAACGTAATGAATGATCTGTTGCCACTTCTTTTCCCCCTCCCAAACTATATGTCATTACAGATTTATGTACGGAAAGCTGACTTTATGAATAAAAAAAATCGCTCCCCTTACGGAGAGCGATTTTTTTATTCAATTAAGCTTTTAATTTTGACATTGCAATTTCAGCCGCTGCAATCGTCGCTTCAATATCTGCATCACTATGTGCTGTCGATAAGAATAAACCTTCAAATTGGGATGGCGGTAAAAATACACCTTGTTCTACCATTTCACGATAGTAAGCCGCAAAGAACTCTAAGTTTGAAGATTTTGCTGCATCGTAATTAATAACTGGTTCATCTGTAAAGAAGATACCAATCATAGAACCCGCACGATTGATATGATGTGGAATGCCATGTTTTTCAGCCGCTTTACGTAAGCCAGCTTCTAACATTTCAGCTTTACGCTCAAATTCTACATACGATTCTGGCGTTAACTGTACTAACGTTTCATAACCTGCTGCCATTGCTAGTGGGTTACCTGATAAAGTACCTGCTTGATAAATCGGTCCGCTCGGTGCAACTTGGCGCATAATTTCTGCTTTACCACCGTATGCTCCTACCGGTAATCCACCACCGATTACTTTACCTAAACAAGTTAAATCAGGTGTTACACCGTAATAACCTTGTCCACAATTATAAGCAACACGGAATCCTGTCATTACTTCATCAAAAATAAGCAATGCGCCATTTTGCTCTGTTACTTCACGAAGACCTTCTAAAAATCCTGGTTGCGGAGGAACAACACCCATGTTCCCTGCCACTGGTTCTACAATGACACAAGCAATATCATCACCGAATTGTTCGAAAGCGTATTTCACACTTTCTAAATCGTTATACGCTACTGTAATCGTATTTTTCGCTACACCTTCTGGTACACCAGGGCTATCTGGTAAACCTAGCGTTGCTACACCAGAACCCGCTTTAATTAATAACGAGTCACCATGACCGTGATAACAACCGATAAATTTCAAAATTTTGTTACGCCCTGTATAACCACGAGCTAAACGTAGCGCACTCATTGTTGCTTCTGTTCCAGAGTTAACCATACGCACAATTTCAATTGATGGAACACGCTCAATAACAAGTTTCGCTAATTTATTTTCAATTTCCGTTGGGGCACCGAAGCTTGTACCTCTTTCCGCAACAGCTTTTAAAGCCTCAACAACACGATCATTTGCATGACCATGAATTAAAGGACCCCATGATAATACGTAATCGATGTATTCATTTCCATCGATATCATATACTTTAGAGCCTTTTCCACGCTCCATAAACAACGGATTCATACCGACAGACTTAAAGGCACGAACTGGGCTATTTACGCCTCCAGGCATTAAATCTTGGGCCTCTTCAAACGCTGCAATCGACTTATCAAATTTTTTCATTATTTAGCGCCTCCTTCTTGTAACCATCTTGCTGCATCTTTCGCATGATACGTAATAATTAAATCTGCTCCTGCACGTTTCATACTAATTAATTTTTCAAGTACAACTTCTTTTTCATTAATCCAGCCATTTTGCGCTGCCGCTTTAATCATTGAATATTCACCGCTTACGTTATAAGCAACGACTGGTAAATTAAAGTTATTTTTCACATCACGAACGATATCTAAGTAAGAAAGAGCTGGCTTTACAATTAAGAAATCTGCCCCTTCCATTACATCTGATTCTGCTTCACGGAATGCTTCCATGCGGTTCGCTGGGTCCATTTGATATGTTTTACGATCACCAAATTGCGGTGCACCGTGCGCCGCATCACGGAATGGCCCGTAAAATGCTGATGAATATTTAACAGCGTACGACATAACTGGTACATGTCCAAAACCATTTTCATCTAATGCGTGGCGAATTGCTGTTACGAATCCGTCCATCATGTTTGATGGCGCAATAATGTCCGCTCCTGCTTTCGCTTGGCTTACAGCTGTTTTTGCAAGAACTGCAAGAGACTCATCATTTAAAATAATACCATCTTCAATTACACCGCAATGACCATGGCTTGTGAATTGACATAAACATGTATCCGCAACTACTACTAGATCAGGGAATTCACCTTTAATTTGCTGAATCGCACGTTGCACAATTCCATGATCACAATATGCTGATGATCCAACTTCATCTTTTTCAGCAGGTAAACCAAATACAATAACAGAACGAATACCTAAATCAACAACTTCTTGCATTTCAGCTTGCAATAAATCTAAAGATATTTGATATACGCCTGGCATAGAAGGCACTTCATTACGAACATTCTCTCCTTCTAATACAAAAATAGGGTAAATAAAATCTTCCGTATGTAAAAACGTTTCACGCACAAGCGCACGCATGCCCCCGCTTTGTCTTAAGCGACGATGACGATTAAATTGTAAAGAGTTCATAGATTTCTATCCCCATTCTTTTATTTTATAGATTCACAAACACATTGTAGTAATGCTTCTACAGTGTACTCTTTCGGCATAATAATATGCGGAAAATAAAGGCTCGCCTCTTTTTCCGTAATAGGCCCTATACAAGCAATTGTACATTTTTTTGTCCATTCTCTCCAGTTTGTATCCTCAAGTAAGCGAACAAAACTAGTAACAGTGGAAGGGCTCGTAAATGTAATAATGTCTACTTTCCCTACTTCTAACGCTTTTATAAGCTCTTGCTTTTTCTCTACATTTTCTTTCGTACCATATACGATAAGCTCATCTAGAGAAACACCCATTTCACGAAGCGCAACTGGAATTACGTCTCTTGCTAAATTCCCTTTCGGAAATAAAATACGTTCGTTTCCACTTAATCTTTTTACAAACTCTTCTGCAAATACTTCTGCAACAAATGAAGTTGGAACAAAATCCACTCGATAGCCCCGCTTTTCTAACTCTAACTTTGTTTTCACACCTACTGCAGCAATTTTAGTCGTTACAGGTAGCTTCTGTCTCAAACGATCTAGAAAAAAAGCTACCCCATTTTTACTCGTAAAAATAACCCAGTCATACGAATGTAACTGCCCTGCTATATGTTGAATTTGCCTATGAGACATACCTTCCATACGCAAAAGCGGAATTTCCAATGGAATTCCGCTCTTTTCTTTCACCGCTACACTCATTTGTTTTGCTTGATGCTGGGCACGCGTAACCAATACCGTTTTGCCAGCGAGAGCGTTCATATTTATCGTTGCCCCTTATTTGCAGCAAGAATGAGTTCTTTTGCGCCTTGTTTAATTAAACGGTCCGCAGCCTCTAATCCTACTTTCTCTGGATCAGTTCCTACTACTGTCTCTTTCAATAAAACAGAACCGTCCATAGACCCGACAAGAGCTGTTAATTCGATTGCATCGTTTTCCGTAAGAGTTGCATATCCAGCGATCGGAACTTGGCATCCCCCTTCAAGTTTATGAAGAAATACGCGTTCTGCTGCCACTGTTTTTTCTGTTACTCCATCATTCATATGAGCTAACAACTGCAGTAAATCTTTATCATCCTCACGACACTCAATCGCTAATGCACCTTGTCCTACAGCAGGTACACATAACGTCTCATCTAAATGTTCTGTAATAACTTCATTATCCCAGCCCATTCTTTGTAATCCCGCTGTCGCTAAAATAATTGCATCGTAATCTTCTTCTTTTAATTTGCGTAAACGTGTATCGATATTTCCGCGAATCCACTTCACTTGTAAGTCTGGTCTCGCAGCGAGTAGCTGTGCACTACGTCTTAAACTACTCGTACCTAAAATAGCGCCTTCTGCTAACTCTTTAAACGACGCTCCGTTTTTTGAGATAAAAGCATCACGAGGGTCAACACGCTTTGGTGTACAACCAATCATTAATCCTTCTGGAAGTACGGCCGGCATATCTTTCATACTATGTACAGCCATATCAATTTCTTTCGTAAGTAGCGCATGTTCAATCTCTTTCACAAACAAACCTTTTCCGCCTACTTTTGAAAGAGTAACATCTAAAATAACATCACCTTTTGTGACGATTTCTTTCACTTCAAATTCATATGGTAAACCTAGCGCTTTTAACTGATCAATAAACCAGTTTGTTTGCGTTAATGCTAATTTACTCTTTCGTGACCCTACAATAATTTTGCGCATAATTTTCTCTCCTCATTATAAATACCAAAAGTGGAAGTTGGATAAACTGCTTAATAGAAAAATGTTAATTAGCATTACGAGAAATGCTCCGATGTTCCACTGCAC
Organism: Bacillus cereus group sp. BfR-BA-01350; assembly: GCF_022663775.1. Taxonomy (NCBI): domain Bacteria; kingdom Bacillati; phylum Bacillota; class Bacilli; order Caryophanales; family Bacillaceae; genus Bacillus; species Bacillus cereus group sp. BfR-BA-01350. The sequence continues at coordinate 205,979 of NZ_JAKUGD010000007.1, read as the reverse complement.
GATTTTCTTCCCTTGCAACACATCTGCCGCTCGTAAATATAGGCCAGCACAATATACAAATAGAACGACAAAAGACCCGATTACTTTCGTATCATACCAATGAAAATTGTCCAATTTTGTATATCCCCATATGCATCCTAATAAAATAGCTAGTAAGAAAAATGGAACAGAAAATAAATTTAATCCGTAAGACATCGATTCTAGCTTCGGTAAATTCCCTAACCTTCTTAATCTCGCATTCCATTTTTTCTTTTTTAATAGGCGATATTGTAATAAATACATAATAGAAAAAATGAACGATACAGTAAAAGTTGCATAAGAAATAATAGCCATACCGACATGTACATATACAAGCTCCGAAACTAATTGCTCTGCAAGTACCGGCGACATCTTTCCAAGCGGTGTAAAAATAGAAAAAGCGCTTACGCCAAATGCAACAACATTTGTAAAAAAGACTAAAAAATCGATTCTCATAAATCGATTAATGACTAACGACATCGTAATCAATAACCAAACATAAAAATAAATGCCTGATAATAAGGTTAAAAGGGGGTTCGTTTCTGAATCTGTAGCTCTAAGCAACATAAAAATAGAATGCAGAACCCATACAATCGAAAGTAACCAAAAAGCAAATCGGTTCGCCTTTCGGTTACTTTGGAAATAATCTATAAAATATAAACTAATGCTACAAGCATATAAAATAATTGCAATATGATAAATAATACTGTTATTTAAAAAACTCATCCGATCATCCTTCCAAATTATAAAGATGGAACGGATGGTGTCCACGCTCTTTTATGTTCTACTTCTTCCGCACGACTCTCTACGTCTTCCATTTCTAAATCAAAAATCTTTGCAAATAACGCTAATTTTTCGTCTGCTCCCTCTTCAGCAGCTATTTCTTTCGCTACTAAAATTGGGTCTTTTAATAATTGATTAATAATACTTTTCGTATGCTTACTAATTACTTTTCTCTCACGATCACTAAGAGTTGGTATTTTTCGTTCCAAACTTTCCATCGTTTCACTTTGAATAGCAAGTGCCTTATCACGAAGAGCTGATATTAACGGAACGACACCAAGTGTACTTAACCACGTTTTAAATACAACAATTTCCTCTTCAATCATAAATTGAATTTTCTCTGCTTCTTTCAAACGCTCAGCACGGTTCGCTTCTACTACTCCTTGCAAATCATCAATGTCATACAAGAAAGAACCTTCTAGCTCATCAATTGCTGGATCAATATCACGCGGCACTGCAATATCAACCATAAATAATGGACGACCAGAGCGCATTTTCTCTACCTTTGTCATCATCTCTTTCGTAATGACATAATCCGATGCACCAGTTGAACTAATTAAAATATCAGCTTCTAATAATGCACATTGTAATTCACTTAAAGGTTTTGCGTGTCCCATATATTTCTCAGCCATTATTTCTGCTTTTGAAAGCGTTCTATTCATGACTGTTACTTTACGAGCACCACTTCCATATAAGTTTTGTAGTGCAAGTTCACCCATTTTACCAGCACCGAGAATAAGCACGTGACAATCTGTTAACTCGCCGAATATTTTCTTTCCTAGCTCAACAGCAGCATAACTAACAGACATCGCACTTTCACCAATTGTCGTTTCTGAGTGAGCACGTTTCGCTAATGTAATGACTTGCTTAAACAATTCATTAAAAATTGTCCCTGTTGCTTTTACTTGCTGCGCTTCTAAAAAGCTATCTTTTATTTGACCTAAAATTTGCGTCTCTCCAACTACCATAGAATCTAAACCGCACGTTACGCGGAATAAATGATCGATTGCACCATCTTGTTCAAATATAGTTAAATATGGTGCGACTTCTTCTATTTCAAGCTGAAACCAATCAGCTAAAAACTTCTTAATATAATACCGTCCCGTGTGTAATTGATCGACAACAGCATAAATCTCAGTGCGATTACAAGTTGATACAATGACATTCTCTAACACGCTCTTTTGATTTTGTAATGTCGTCATTGCTTGCTCTAGCTCTGCTGCCTGAAATGTGAGTTTCTCACGAAATTCTACAGGGGCTGTTCGATAATTTACACTAACAACAAGAATATGCACGCAGCATGTCCCCCTTCACCCGTTTTATCACTTTATCTACTATCATAATACAACTTTCCTCTTATGAATCTGACAATCGTGTGAACAACCGATTATTTTTTTATTTATTCTCCATATGTAAGAAAGGAGATTCAGTAAAACGAATAAAAACTTTCTACTTTATAATGATTATAAATTAATAACTCTATTTGTACGTTACCAAAAAAAGCCCTCATAATCAAGTGATGGAAACTATTCCATATGAATTATAACATCATCTTTCCTATCTTCTTTCATCATGAAGGAAAATATGTATGATTGTTCCAAATTGTAGCACAAACTTTCTCAATACAATGTATTTGACATTGTATTTATTTTTCGTTATATTGATTTTACAAAATTAAATTGTGCACAACTTAATTAGAAAGGAGTCATTCATGACAGAAGATTCTTTGCATCTAGATAATCAACTTTGTTTTTCTATTTATGCTTGTTCTAGAGAGGTTACACGCTTTTACCGACCATATTTAGAAGAAATGGGCATTACGTATCCACAGTACATTACTTTACTCGTACTATGGGAGCAAGATGGACTAACAGTAAAAGAAATTGGAGAACGTCTATTTTTAGATTCCGGTACGTTAACACCTATGTTAAAACGAATGGAATCATTAAACCTTGTAAAACGCGTTCGTTCCAAAGAAGATGAGCGAAAAGTATGTATTGAATTAACAGAAAAAGGAAAAGATTTACAAGATAAGGCTTGTTCATTGCCGACAACGATGGCAACAAATTTAGGAATTACAGAACAAGAATATCGTTCTTTATTAATTCAATTAAATAAACTAATTAAAACAATGAAAACAATTAATGATAGAAAAGGGGAATAAACATGGATAAATTATATACTGCTTCAGTAACTGCTACAGGTGGAAGAAATGGAAAAGTAGTATCAGATGATGGCATATTAAATCTTGATGTAAAAATGCCGAAAGCACTAGGTGGTGCAGGCGGAGAGGCAACAAATCCAGAACAACTATTTGCAGCTGGTTATGCTGCTTGTTTTGATAGTGCGTTACAACTTGTCATTCGTACGAAACGTGTGAAAGTAGAAAGTACAGAAGTAACTGCTCACGTTTCTATCGGAAAAGATACAGACGGTGGTTTCGGCCTATCCGCTGTGCTTGATGTACATGTTGCCGGAGTCTCACATAGCGAAGCACAAGAACTTGTAGAAGCCGCTCACGGCGTATGTCCTTATTCGAAAGCAACACGAGGAAATATTGAGGTTACATTAAACGTACGCTAAAAAAATTAGTAAAACAAAAAACGCGCGACATTCGTCACGCGTTTTTTGTTTTTGTAAATTTATGAATTGCTTTCCATGCTTCTTCTTTCCCAAGTCCTGTTTCAGAAGAGAATAGAACGACTTCATCGCCACTTTCAATATCAAGCGTTTCTTTTACAACTTTTAAATGCTTTTGCCATTTCCCTTTCGGAATTTTATCGGCTTTCGTTGCAATAATAATGGTTGGAATGTCATAATGCTTTAAGAAATCATACATCATTACATCATCATTTGTTGGTTTGTGACGTAAATCAACTACTAGTACAGCTGCATCTAATTGCTCACGTGTTGTAAAATACGTTTCAATCATTTTACCCCAAGCTGCGCGCTCCGTTTTAGATACTTTCGCATATCCGTAACCTGGAACGTCCACAAAGTGCATCATCTCATTAATTAAGAAGAAGTTTAATGTTTGTGTTTTTCCTGGTTTAGAAGAAATACGTACTAACTTTTTACGATTTAAAATTTTATTAATAAAGGAAGACTTCCCGACATTTGAACGACCTGCTAATGCGATTTCTGGTAAGTCACCGTCTGGATATTGTTCTGGTTTAACAGCACTAATTACAATGTCTGCTTTTGTTACTTTCATTGTTTCACTCCTACTAATGCGTGCTCCAATACTTCATCTAAATGAGATGCAAGCACAAACGTAAGGTTTTCTTTTACGCTCTCTGGAATATCATCTAAATCTTTCTCATTTTCCGCCGGTAAAATAATTTTTGTTAAACCTGCGCGGTGAGCACTTAATGTTTTTTCTTTTAAACCACCAATCGGTAATACACGACCACGAAGTGTAATTTCACCTGTCATCCCCACTTCTTTACTTACAGGAATACCTGTTAGCGCAGAAATAAGTGCCGTTGCCATCGTAATACCTGCTGACGGTCCATCTTTTGGAACTGCTCCTTCTGGAACATGAATATGAATATCATTTTTTTCATGGAAATCAGGATCAATCTGAAGCTCTTCTGCACGAGAACGAATATAACTAAACGCCGCTTGTGCGGATTCTTTCATAACATCCCCAAGTTTCCCTGTTAAAATTAATTTCCCTTTACCTGGCGCTACGGACACTTCAATCGCCAGTGTATCGCCGCCTGCTGCCGTATACGCTAAACCTGTCGCCATACCAACTTGGTCTGTTTTTTCAGCTTGCCCATAACGGAATATGTGCTTACCAAGTAAATCAACAACGTTTTTCTCTGTTACTACAATACGCTTACGTTCTGCTGTAACGATAATTTTTGCTGCTTTACGACAAACCTTTGCAATTTGGCGCTCTAGTGTACGAACACCAGCCTCACGTGTATAATAGCGAATCATTTCAAGAAGCGCTTCATCACGTACTTGTAAATTACCTTTTCGTAAGCCATGCTCTTGTAATTGTTTCGGTAATAAATGTTCACGAGCAATATGAACTTTTTCAAGTTCTGTATAGCCAGCAATCGAAATAATTTCCATACGGTCAAGTAACGGACCTGGAATACTGGAAAGTGTATTCGCAGTTGCTACAAACATAACTTTCGATAGATTATATGGTTCTTCAATATAATGATCACTGAAGTTATGGTTTTGTTCTGGATCTAACACTTCAAGTAATGCTGCTGAAGGATCTCCACGGAAATCGTTAGACATTTTATCAATCTCATCTAATAAGAAAACTGGATTAACTGATTTCGCCTTTTTCATACCTTGAATAATACGTCCTGGCATTGCTCCAACATACGTACGACGGTGACCACGAATTTCAGATTCATCACGCACACCCCCAAGGGATACACGGACAAAATTACGATTTAATGATGTTGCAATAGAACGCGCTAACGAAGTTTTTCCGACCCCAGGTGGTCCTACTAAACAAAGGATAGGCCCTTTTAATGAATTCGTTAACTTCTGTACCGCTAAATATTCCAGTACGCGCTCTTTCACTTTCTCAAGACCGTAATGATCTTTGTTTAAAATCTCTTCAGAATGAGCAAGATCAATCATATCCTCTGTTGCTTCTGTCCACGGAAGCGCTAATAACCAATCGATATAATTTCGAATAACACCGCTCTCCGCAGAACTTGCTGGTAACTTTTCATAACGATCTAATTCTTTCAGCGCAGCCTTCATTGTTTCTTCAGGCATTCCTGACTGTTCAATTTTCTCACGAAGTTCTTCAACTTCCCCGCCCTTACCTTCTTTATCGCCAAGTTCAGTTTGAATCGCCTTCATTTGCTCACGTAAGAAATATTCTTTTTGCGTGCGCTCCATTGAACGTTTCACTTTTTGTCCAATTTTCTTTTCTAAACTAAGTAATTCTTGTTCATCTTGAATAATTGAAATAAGTGTATGTAATCGTTCTTTCACAGATATGATCTCTAAAATCTCTTGTTTCTGCTTCGTTTTAATTGGCAAGTGAGAAGCAATTAAATCAGCTAATCTTCCTGGCTCTTCTACATCAGCTACCGTTGCAAATGTTTCATTTGAAACTTTTTTCGAAACTTTAATATATTGTTCAAAATGCTCCAGTAATGTACGCATAAGGGCTTTCTCTTCTAAATCAGCTTCCACTTCTTCCGTTATCGTTTTAATAGAAACTTGCACTACATTTTCTTCTTCGATAAACTCTACTACTTCTGCTCTATGTAAACCTTCTACAAGGACACGAAGCGTACCGTTCGGCAATTTTAACATTTGCTTCACTTTCGCCACTGTACCTACACTATATATGTCATCTTCTTTCGGATCATCGATATTCATTTCTTTTTGCATTGCTAAAAAGATGATATTTTCATCCATTGCCGCCTGCTCTAGTGCTTGTATCGATTTATCACGTCCTACATCAAGATGCAGAACCATCGTTGGATATACGAGAACGCCTCTTAATGGTAGGAGGGGCACGATTCTTTCATTCGTATTCATACTAGACATAGCACCTCCATAATAAATTAAACTCCTGTTCAACTATTTTATATTACAATACATCTAGATGCAATTGCAGAGATTCTCCGCAACTGTAAATCCCTCGTTTTTTCTCCCTTATAAAAGAAAAAAGACTCCGCTTAAGCATACAAACTTAAACGAAGTCTGGCAAATACTATTATCGTTCATTCTCACATTGATTGTGCATCTGTTTCGTCTATCGTAGTATGTACATCAAGCTCTCGATGTATATTTTCCTGTATAAACGTTAGCTCAAATACTTCCTTCAACTTCCGAACAGGAATAATTTCAATTCCTTTTATTGTATACAAAAATGGTTGCATGTTTTCAGCAGGAATGATAACTTTCTTAGCTCCTGCCTTTTTCGCAGCTTTTATTTTTGCGTACACACCACCGATAGGTTTCACTTCCCCGTGTATACTTATCTCTCCAGTCATCGCTACTTCATTATTCACATACGTATGATGCACTGCTGAATACACACCTGTTGCCATAGCAATTCCCGCCGAAGGCCCATCAATCGGGATACCACCTGGAAAATTAATATGTATATCGTACCCTTCTGGCAATACATCTAGAGATCGAAGTACTGTTAATACATTATCTACAGAACCTTTCGCCATACTTTTACGACGAATGGATTTCGTTTGACTACCAATACTTTCCTCTTCAACAATTCCGGTAACATTTACCGATCCTTTATCTTTCGCCTTGATTGCTGTTACTTCAATTTCTAATAACGCGCCTGTATTTGGTCCGTATACAGCAAGTCCATTTACAAGACCGATTCTTGGAATAGGGTAAATGCGTTTTTCATACTTCGGTGTGAGCTGACTAGAGTGAACAACCCACTCTATATCTTCATCTTTAATGAAAGGACGTTCTTCATTTATTGCCATTCCAGCAGAAATTTGTACAAGATTAATCGCTTCTCGCCCATTTCTCGCATACATCCCAATCATTTCAATACCATTTTCACCGATTTGCATTTCCACTTTGTCAGCCGCATTCTTCGCTACTTTTTGAATTTCTTCTGTATCTAACTCACGGAAGAACACTTCTAAACAGCGCGACCGAATAGCAGGAGGTATCTCATCTGGCGAACGTGTCGTCGCCCCAACTAAGCGAAAATCGGCTGGTAAACCTTTTTGAAAAATATCATGTATATACGTTGGAATCATCGTATTTTCTTCACTATAGTATGCACTTTCCAAAAACACTTTTCGATCTTCTAGCACCTTTAACATTTTGTTCATTTGAATCGGATGTAATTCACCTATCTCATCAATAAACAAAATACCACCGTGAGCATCTGTTACCGCACCTTTTTTCGGTTGCGGAATACCTGCTTGCCCCATCGCACCAGCACCTTGATAAATTGGATCATGCACCGAACCGATTAAAGGGTCTGCAATACCACGTTCATCAAACCGAGCTGTCGTCGCATCCAGTTCAATAAATGTTGCATTTGTGCGAAATGGAGATTTTGGATTTCGTTTTGCTTCTTCTAATACGAGACGCGCTGCCGCTGTCTTTCCGACACCTGGCGGACCATATATAATTACATGTTGCGGGTTTGGACCACAAAGAGCCGCTTTTAACGACTTAATCCCGTCCTCTTGCCCTACAATATCTAAAAAGGATGTAGGACGCACCTTTTCCGCAAGCGGCTCTGTTAAAGAAATCTCGCGCATTTTACGAAGCTGTTCTAATTCTTTTTTCGATTCTCGATCAATTGAAACTTTTTGTGTTCGCTGATTTCGAAGTAAATGCCAAAAATACAATCCGACAATTACACCAAAAACAAGTTGAACAAGTAAAAATATATTTGTCCAGCTCATCATTTATTTCCTCCCGCAATGTTTTATCTCTTAGTATTTCCGCGGAGGAACATAGCTAAACATAAAGAAAAACAGCAATTATAAAAATTGCTGTTTCTCCTTCGCATTATGCAGATGTTTTTGTATCAAGTACAGTACCGTCTTGTAACACCAATTTTGGTGCTGCATTATCAGCTACTGTTTCTTTTGTAAGAATACACTTCTCGATATCTTTGCGAGATGGTAGCTCGAACATTACCTCAAGCATTAAGCCTTCAATAATAGAACGAAGTCCACGAGCACCTGTTTTACGTTCAATTGCTTTTTTCGCAATCTCAATTAGTGCGCCTTCTTCAAACTCTAACTCAACATCGTCAAGCTCCAATAGTTTTTGGAATTGCTTAACAAGTGCATTTTTCGGTTTCGTTAAAATATCAACAAGAGCATCTTCATCAAGCGGCTCTAGGTTCGCAATAACTGGAAGACGACCGATAAACTCTGGAATTAAACCAAATCTTAAAAGGTCCTCTGGTAATACGTGAGATAAAACATGCTTCTCATTTACATCAGCATTTTTCTTCTCAGAACCAAATCCAATTACTTTTTCACCAAGACGACGTTTAATAATTGGCTCGATGCCATCAAACGCTCCACCACAGATGAATAAGATATTCGTTGTATCAATTTGAATAAACTCTTGATGCGGATGCTTACGGCCACCTTGAGGTGGAACGCTTGCTACAGTACCTTCTAAAATTTTCAGAAGTGCCTGCTGCACACCTTCACCAGATACATCACGTGTAATTGATGGATTTTCGGACTTACGTGCCACTTTATCAATCTCATCAATATAAATGATTCCTTTTTCCGCTTTCTCTACATCATAATCAGCTGCTTGGATTAATTTAAGTAAGATGTTTTCTACATCTTCCCCAACGTACCCAGCTTCAGTTAAAGATGTTGCGTCCGCGATTGCAAATGGAACATTTAAAATACGCGCTAACGTTTGTGCCAGTAATGTTTTACCACTACCTGTTGGCCCGATAAGTGCGATATTACTCTTCGCTAATTCTACATCATCAATTTTGCTGTTAGAATTAATGCGTTTGTAATGGTTATATACCGCTACCGCTAGTGCTTTTTTCGCGTTATCTTGTCCGATGACATACTCATCTAAAATTTCACGAATTTCTACCGGTTTCGGTACATCTTTGAATTCTACTTCTTCGTCTTTCGCAAGCTCCTCTTGTACAATTTCAGTACAAAGTTCGATACACTCGTCACAAATGTAAACACCTGGACCTGCAACTAACTTTCGGACTTGCGTTTGTGTTTTACCACAGAAAGAACATTTTAATTGCCCTTTTTCATCATTAAATTTAAACATATTTTCACACCCCTTACAAAGTGCTAACCTCTTGCCTTCGTATGTACACGATAAATGTATCGTATGTAAATACATATTATGTCACTACGTGGCGAGAAATACAAATAATATGACTAGTTATGTACAAATAAAAAGTTTTTAAAACTTTTGAAATATGTATATTCGACTTATTAAGGAAGTTTTCCTTCTTCATCGAAAAGTTTTATAAATATATTTCTATATTTATAAAACAAGGCACGATTAAAATCGCGCCTTGTTATTTTATTATGCAGCGTTTTCTACTAAGAAGTCTACAGCTTTACGAACTTTAAGATCTTCAGCTAAAGCGTCTACGCTTCCAAGAGCTTGCTTGATAGCGTCTACTGGCATACCGTACATTTCAGCCATTTTTTCAACTTCTGCAGTTACTTCTTCTTCAGTAACTTCGATGTTTTCAGCTTCAATGATAGCTTCAAGAACAAGGTTGATTCTTACGCGTTTTTGAGCGTCTTCTTTCATTTGCTCTTTTAACTTGTCAGCATCAGTACCTGTGAATTGGTAGTAAAGCTCAAGGTTCATACCTTGTTGGCTTAAACGTTGCTCGAATTCACGAACCATACGATCTAACTCAGTGTCGATCATAGCTTCTGGAATGTCGATTTCAGCGTTAGCAGCAGCTAATTCTACTACTTCGTCACGTACTTTGTGCTCAGCTTCGTGCTTTTTGCCTTCTTCTAAGTTTGTGCGAAGTTTTGCTTTTAATTCATCAAGAGTTGCAACCGCTTCGTCAGCTTCTTTAGCGAACTCGTCGTTTAACTCAGGAAGTTCTTTTGTTTTGATTTCATGAACTGTTACTTTGAATGTTGCTGGTTTGCCAGCTAATTCAGCAGCATGGTACTCTTCTGGGAATGATACTTCAACGTCTTTAGACTCACCAGATTTAAGACCAATTAATTGCTCTTCGAAACCTGGGATGAATGTACCAGAACCGATTGCTAGAGAGTAGTTTTCGCCTTTTCCGCCTTCAAATGCTTCGCCATCAACGAAACCTTCGAAGTCGATTACAGCTGTATCACCGTTTTCAACAGTTCCTTCTTCTTTAACAACTAGCTCAGCTTGACGCTCTTGTAAAGATTTTAATTCGTTCTCTACATCTTCGTCAGTTACAGTTGTTTCAACTTTTTCTACTGCTAAACCTTTGTACTCACCTAATTTAACTTCAGGTTTCACTGTAACTTTTGCAGTGAAGATAAGGTTAGCATTTTTTTCGAACTTCTCAATGTCGATTTCAGGATGAGCAACTGGGAAGATACCAGCTTCATCGATTGCTTCACCGTATGCTTTTGGTAAGATGATATCTAAAGCATCTTGGTATAAAGATTCAACACCAAAGCGTTGTTCGAATAACGGACGAGGCATTTTCCCTTTACGGAAACCTGGTACGTTGATTGTTTTTACTACTTTTTTGAACGCAGCGTCGATAGAGTTGTTTACTTCTTTAGCATCAACTTCGATTGTTAAAACGCCTACGTTACCTTCTAATTTTTCCCATTTTGCAGCCATTTATTCTTTCCCTCCAACTATAATAATGTATGCACATACCTCTATAGATTAAGATCTTCATTATCTCTTTTTTGAAATAACAAAAGTACAAATAATCCTCTAGCAAAAGCTTTCAGATATAATGTTCCAATCTACTAATTGCCTAAAAGACAACTACGGTATATTTTGTTCGAGAATAATATGAAACATATTAAGTAAGAGAATTACACTTCTCTTCTCTTACAAACAGGCAGATTTCTGCCTTTTGCAACCCTTACATTATAACATAGAATATGCTCGTTTCAAGAACCGAACGATTCTTTTTCGTAATTATACGGGCAAATATCCTTCTCTTTCGACACGTAATAACCATTGATAGGCAATATGAAACTCTTCTAATTCAATATTATACGCTGTCATAAGCTCTTCTTCATCAATAGTCAACCCGAAACGCTTTCTACCAATTCTCTCTAAAACAGCAGCCCAAATCTCCACTTTATCCATTAATAGAGCGAATGGGAAAATGCTAATTTGTAATTCTTTCCAATATGTAACCATCGCATCAAATATATCAGGATAATTTTGCTCTAATCGACTTGATAATCTATGTATAATGTTATCGGATTGCTCCTCATTATGACCTGTAAATGCCGGAATTACCTTGATCGTATTCCCAAACTTTTCTACCTCTATCTCTTCTTCTATTTGATTTTCTATCATTTTATATAAAATAGAAGTTTTCAAATAAGGGTGCTGTTTTTCGTCTATTAAAAATTCCTTTAAAATAGGTAATGCAAGATCCAAGTCTTTTAACGAAAGTTGCTGAATCGCTCTTAGCTTTTGCCCAAAGTTTTCTCCAAATATTTCATTAGTAAATTCATCTAACTCAAAATTCGAATCAACTCGTGATGTATCTACTTCATTTAACATACCTTCTGCAAATAAAGCGAGCTGTGCTAATTTGTCCTTTTGCTCAGGCATTACATCTTTCGTTTGCAAAACTTTTTCAACAGTTTCAATAACGCCTTCATAATCATTTGTTTGAACTAAAATTGTCACATACGTTTCAAGAATATCACCAAATAAGACCGCTCCTGTTTCCAGTAACTGTTCACATTTCTCTTTCGCTTCTTCCATATGTTTTAATTCTAACAAACAAATAACCGAAGCTAGTTCCGTTTGTTCCGTTTCTGCATTATACTGACGTAATATTTCAAAGCAGCGCAATGCATCTTCGAATTTCCGCTCTTTCAGCGCTAAAAAACCTTCATCAATATAGCGCTCTGATAGTTGCGGAAACAATACGACCGTATTTTCTTTTTTATCCATACGTCCGCCTCTTTTTCTAGATTTTAATTATCTTTAAAGTAAATATATCAAATGAGTAATGAGAACACAACATCCCGAAACCCTTTGTTTGAAATATAGAAATATTTACTTTTTACATTTCAATACAAGTGAATTCCTACTCAAAATTAAAAATATGCAAATAAAAACCCTCAGCAATTCAAGCAGAGGATTCATCATTAATGGAAAGCTTTTATAATAGTGGGGTATATAACAAGGGTAATAATTTGGAGAACAATAATTGCCATAACAATCATGCTAAAGTAGAAGATTGGTTTACTTCGCTTCATTAAAAACATAATGATGAGCATTGTACAAGCAAACAAACTTAAGAAGAACAAACTCGTTGTCGAACTAAGTATACCACTTGGGACAAAGAACAATAACACAACACTACAAGTACCTATAATTCCAAATAACCATTCCATTCATTCACTCATTCCCTTTCCCTCTCATGGTAGTTTCCTCTACGCGATTAAATGTTTTACAACATCAACTACATACGTTAATTTCTCATACGCTACAAATCCAAAAGCAACTGTTAAACCCGTTACGATTAATCCCTTCATTATTTCTTCCTCCTCGTTTTATCGTTGTTACCTTCATTATAGAGGATTAACAATTTGTTACCATCGAACTACCTTACAGTTACCTTACAGAATTGTAAGATTTCAAAAATTAATTTAAAATCATGTTAATATATTTTTGTACAATTAAGAATTTTTACAAGGGGGATTATATATGTTCAAAAAAGTAGCTGCTGATGTTTTAGGGTTAAGTGATGTAGGTTCTGTCATTACACCGAAAGATTATGACAAGGTCGATGCTGATGATTACGTAATGCATGAAGATGGAGAGAAAATTTATTTTCTAATTAAATCGAAATCAGATGAATATTGCTTCACAAACAAAGGATTACTTCACCTAGATGGTACAAGTGCGACAAGCAAAAAACGTACACTACGCCGCTTTAGCTATAGTAAATATCAAATTAAAAACGTAGCGCTTGAAACTGCGGGAACGATTGATTTAGATGTAGAAATTAAATTTCAAATGGGAGATGAACATTATTCAATTGATGTTCATAAAAAACATATCGAGGAATTAAAAGATTTATATAAAGCTTTACTTAAAATCGAAGAAATTTCATACGACAACGATATTACATTGCAGTATGCACATAAAAGTTTAGATATGGCATCTAACGCTTTTAGCCGTATTTCAAATGCACAAGTAAATTTAGCAGAGCAATTTAAAGAAATGAACGAAATCGCCTTTAACTGGCTCGTTGATACGAAGAAACAATATAATGTGAAAGATTATGGTTTTGTATTTGAGAAGTTTATTAATAACTAAACAGAAAACCTTGTTATCAAAAGATAACAAGGTTTTTTCAGCGTCCCAGGAGAATTTCGAGCTCCCACTCCGCCCATTTCCGTACTATTTTATATATTTTGATCGCAGTCTTAATATATCTTCCTCTTCTCGAATACCTGCCGATCCTTTCCTCACATTTTTTACGATAGTCCAATCCGGGTTGGTTTCATCACCGATGTTCTGTACTGTAAAGTTGCCATCACCATATTTTCGGTGACCTTCTGCCAATTTCTCCGTTAAATCGTTCTCATTTGATCTCGCCATCTTTGCGCCATCTCCCTTTTTTATACAACCTTCTTAAACTGTCTAACCAATCACAGGTCTAGTCAATTGGAGATTCTCGTTTTCCGCTTCTATTCATTGTAACACACTAACAGGGATAAGTTTCGATAACGGTTGCTCAATCGTACTAGAATGGTAAAGAGTTTTATAACATTCTAAGTAAAAAATTAAGTTAATACGGATATAGATTTGAGTTCCATTATAAGCCTATTGATTTTTAAAATTAAATATGAGGAACAGGGCGCATAAATGGCGCTCTTTTCTTCATGCACTTTAATAAGTTACACATAATAATTACCATATATTACGTTATTTTTTTACACCTTTTGCACATATATCAATTTGTAGACAAACAAAAAACCTTGTTATCAAAAGATAACAAGGTTTTGTTAGCGTCCCAGGAGAGATTCGAACTCCCGACCGACGGCTTAGCTTACCACCATAGCTTTCGCTACCAGCAATTACTGTTTGTAGTCTGGACTATATCTTCACCATTTCAGGTGCGACACGTGTAGTCTCTACGGAACCTCACGATGATTTTCATCATACTTCAGAGTCTTTACCATTAAGTTTCACTTAATCATTCAAAACTCCTTAATCTTTTTCAAGATCGTAAGTTTCCTCGGTATTACCATCAGCCGAACTGTTAAGGCTTCACCGATATAGTGTCGTCCACTTTATAGGTTCTTGTTTCCCTATAAAGGCTCCTATTTTTCTTGAAGGCCGTTGCTCTATCCTGCTGAGCTACTGGGACATGGAGCGGGTGAAGAGAATCGAACTCTCGACCAGAGCTTGGAAGGCTCTTGTTTTACCACTAAACTACACCCGCATATGTTATTTTATTTTCATTCGTTAGCGCCGTTGCCCTATCGACAATATTTATTATATGTATAACCATACATAAAGTCAACACCTTTTTTAAAAGAGGATAATTTTTCTTATCCTCTTTTAAAAACTGCTTGTTCAACTAGCTGTCCGTCTAGTGTTTCAAAACGAACTTCCATTTGATTTTCATCCATTTCTAATAAAGCAAATGTCTTTTCTACACGCTGACGCGGTAATAAAATACTGCCTGGATTAATAAATAAAACGCCGTCGATTAATTCCGCACCTAATACGTGAGAGTGTCCGAAGCATGCAACTTGCGCCCCTACCTCTTCAGCATGGTACGCTAATGTTTGTAACGTCATTTTCACGTTATGACGATGTCCGTGCACAACTATGAAACGAACACCATCTACATCAGTTACAATTTCGTCTTGAAAGTTAGCATAATCACAATTCCCTTTTACAACATGGAAACCTTGCAATTCTTCATGAGCAGGCGTTAGCTCTGAATCACCACAATGAATCATGATATCTACTTTCCCTTCATATTTCTCTTTTAACTGCTGTAATTCCTTCACAGAGCTATGACTATCGCTTACGATTAAAGCTTTCATCAATCTCTCTCCCTTATTCTCCTAAAAACCATTCAGGGATTTTTTCTTCTAGTTTACGTAGAGCACGTCCGCGGTGACTAATAGCATTTTTTTCATCTGAACTTAGTTCCGCCATCGCTTTTTTATATTCTTCCACATAAAAGATTGGATCATATCCAAAGCCGTTTTCCCCGCGGCGTTGTTCTAAAATAAATCCTTCACATGTCCCGTTTACAATGACAGGCTTTTTATCCCCTTCAGGGAAAGCCACTGCTAATGCACAGTAGAAACGAGCTTTACGCTTTTCAAACGCTACTTCATTTAATTCTTGTAAAACTTTATCAATATTCGCTTGATCATCTTTCGGCTCTCCAGCAAAACGAGCTGAATACACGCCTGGTTTTCCGTTTAAAGCATCTACAATAAGACCTGAATCATCCGCAATTACGATTGCATTCAACTGTCTACTCAAACTATCCGCTTTTAAAATCGCATTTTCTTCAAATGTTTCACCAGTTTCTTCGACTTCTTCAATATGAGGGAAATCGTGTAATGATTTTACCTCTAAATCAAATTGCTCAAATAACTCAGCAAATTCACGTACTTTCCCCATATTTTTTGTCGCTACAACAACTTGTTTCATATTTTCCACCTCTACTCTATATGAGATACGATGTCACCTAATGCTTCTTTTTGCATATCAATCAGTTGGAAAATGCCTTGTTCCGCAGCATCAAGTAATTCATTTAACTGCGCTCTGCTAAACGTCGCTTCTTCTCCAGTTCCTTGCACTTCAACAAACTGGCCTTTTCCAGTCATAATCACGTTCATATCAACGTCTGCTTTAGAATCTTCTGCGTAGTTTAAATCTAAAACAACGCCTTGCTCTTCAACAATTCCTACTGACGTTGCTGCTAAATAATCTTTTACTGGAATTTTAGATACTTTTTCTGCTTGTAATAATTTCTCAAAAGCTAATACCATCGCTACATATGCACCTGTAATAGAAGCAGTTCGCGTTCCACCATCCGCTTGAATAACATCACAATCAATCCAAACCGTTCTCTCGCCAAGCGCTTCTAAGTCAACTACCGCACGTAACGCTCGTCCAATTAAGCGCTGGATTTCCATTGTACGTCCTGTTACTTTTCCTTTACTTGACTCTCTAATTGTACGTTGTTCTGTCGCACGTGGAATCATCGCATATTCAGCTGTTACCCATCCCTTTCCTTCTCCACGCATAAATGGCGGGACGCGCTCTTCAATTGTCGCTGAGCAAATTACCTTTGTATCCCCAACCTCAATTAATACTGATCCTTCTGGATGTTTTAAATAATTAGTATGAATATGTATATGGCGTAACTCTGTTTTCTCTCTACCATCTACTCGCATAAAAATAACCTCCTCATAACTACTTGTTAGTATAGCCAAATTTAAATGTATGATATGTATACAATAAAAGAAGAGGAACCCAAAAAGCAATTCCTCTTTCTTACTTAAGTATATCAAATTATTAGCGATTAAAAACTACCTGTATTCACGTTTTCTGGACGATCTACAGGTTTTATTAACTTTCCGCCCTTTTCATCTATAAGATTTGCTTTGCCATTTACTTCAATAGAAACACTTTTCACGCCTTTCTTTTCTGTTAAAGATAAAACTAACGACTTCAATACGTAATTTGAAATCATATTTTTATCTGGGTTTATAAATATATTCTCATTAAAGTTTAATGTAAGATTTCCGTCTTGTAATTTCGGATTCGTAATCAGCTTAACTCCTGGATTAAAATCATTTAAGAGCGATTGATGAATCGGTCCTTTTACAAGTTCATCTACAATGGCTGCATAATCATTTTCTTTCCCTTCTACAACGCGACGTGTTACTGGTACGTAGTATTGCTGTTTATTATTATTTTGTGCCATAAAATAAAGTGTTACTGGTTTTGTATTTGTTACATCCGCTACTTGCTCATCATCGAAGTTAATACCGTTCGCACGGCTCACCCCTTCACCGAGCGGTGTACCACCAACAGGCATCTTCGCTAATTTTTCACCATTTATTTGGAACTGCACTTGTTTTATTTCTTTAAATTGCGTCAACGTCCATGCAATAGATTCAACGATTTGACGTTCTTCCTCTTTTGCATAGTTTTTCATTTCTTTAGAAAAATCAATGACTGCCGTCCCATCTTTTTTCAAGTTTAGGGTCATCGATGTATTCGCCGGAATGACTGCACGGAACCCATTCGGTAACAAATTCGTTACCGGTCCATCTTTCACAAGGTACTCTAACGTTTGCTGAACAACCTCATTTGCTTTCGGAGTAGGTATAGCTAACGTTTGCGGTACAACATAGCCATTTTTATCAACAAGGTATAGTTCTCTATTCACCGTTTGTCCTTGCTTATCTTTCTTAGATACTTCTTTCTTTCCACCCTCTGTATACGTAACTTGTTTTGGCGGATCAATTTGCTCCGTTGCTTTCTCTTGATTTATAAAGCCACACCCTGTTAGTAAAACAGCGCTCACAGTAGCACCAACAACCCATTTAAAAGTGGATTTAGGCATGCCATTCCCCCCTAAAATCTAAGTTTGTACTATTATGTATACGAGCTGTTTCTCTTTTTAGAACAAGCTGTGCTCCCTATAAACAAAAAACTCCTGATTTCTCAGGAGCTCACTTATATGGATTCTATTATTATTCTTTTTCTAAATAAATATGTTTCACATTTTCAATCGGTTGACCGAACCATTTTGATGCAATTTCTTTAAATAGACCTATTTTCCCTGTTGTTAAGAAGAGATGATCACTTTGTTCCTCTCCCTCATTCAACATTTTACTATGGTATAAAATGGTACTTACTTCACGCGCCGTTTCATCACCAGAACTAATGAGTTGCACTTTATCTCCCATTACTTGTTTAATAACAGGACCTAAAATTGGATAATGTGTACAGCCTAAAATAAGCGTATCAATATCAGTGCTTTTCAGCGGTTGCAACGTTTCTCTTACAACTTCATACGCCATTTCACTTTCGAAATTACCGCTCTCTACAAGCTCAACAAAAGGTGGACACGCTAAACTTTCTACCATAACACGATTATTAATAGACTTTAACGCTTCTTCGTATGCACCACTTTTCACCGTTCCAATCGTTCCAATAATCCCAACATGGTATGTGTTTGTCACTTTTAAAGCTGTACGTGATCCTGGGTGAATAACTCCTACCACTGGAATTGGTAATTGTTTCTGCATCTCTTCTAATACAACCGCAGTTGCTGTATTACATGCAATAACTAACATTTTGATATTTAAATCTAGTAAATGCTCCGTCATTTCCCACGTGAATTGGCGCACTTCTTCTCGAGAACGTGGACCATAAGGGCAACGTGCTGTATCCCCTAAATATATAATGCGCTCTTTCGGCAACTGACGAATTAATTCCTTCGCTACTGTTAAGCCACCAACTCCTGAATCGATAACACCGATTGCTCTATTCAACTTCATCACCCGTTTTCTCATTCATCATCTTATTTTATCATTATATTTTACACACTTTAAGTTCGCGCACTTAAACTGCTTCTGTATGAAAATTTTCATTTGTACCTGTATAGACTAGGACCTTTTTTATTTTGCTCCTTTTTTTCATAATTTGCAAGACAGAAAAATAACCGACCTTCTATAGGAAAGTCGGTTTCTTCTATATAAAGCACATATTTAATTCTCCATCTTTTTTTGGAAAGAAGACATTCCTATTAATAAGAAGAAATGGGCAGAAATTAACATAACGATTAAAATAAAATTCAAACGATAACTATTTGTGGATTCCATAATTTTGCTCGCTACAGCTGGTCCAAATGCCATACCGAAAAAGTTAATCAAATTATATAAACCAAGACCGACTCCAACTTTAGCTACATGTAATGTTTTCGGTATAAATGTGTTCAATGATACTTGAATGGCAGAATAACTCATAAACGTTAAAATAATCGCCAATACAATAACGACTATACTTCCATTCGGAATAAACCCTAAAATTAAAAAACCAACAATCATAATGACAGACGCCACATTAATCATATTCACATTTCCAAACGAAGGGATAATCTTTCCAGTAATAAAACTAGACACAATACCGAAAAGTGATGCAACAAATAATACAATTCCGATAACAAATGGCGACAATCCGTGTACTCTTCCTAACAGTAATGGCAATAATAATAAATTAGCACATAGCGCCACATTAATTATAAATCCAACTGTTATTAAACGAAGAAATGCTTTGTTCGAAAATAACTCAATATCGATAAATGGATGCTCCGCTTTCTTCATACGAACCGTGAATAAAAATAAGGAAATTATCGATAACACAAACAGCCAACTATTCATATTGACACCTAACAAAACAGTCGTAATCAATACAAATAGTAACGCCGCTCCAATGTAATCAAAATGAAACTCTTCTTCCGTATGACGCGCTTCTTCTGGCATAAATTTTATAAGCAAGAAAATCCCCAATACTGAAATAACCATAAATAAAAATAAATATGGCCACCCTAGTGTATTTGTAATAGCCCCACCAACTAAAGGACCAATACCAACCGCTAATGCAATAGAAGAACTAATCATCGCTAAAGCACCAGGCTTCTTAGCAGGAACGACTAATTTTGCTACCGCAATCATGCTAAGCGCAATAAACGCCGCGCCCCCACTCGCCTGCACTAATCTTGCAAAAATGACAATCGCATATGATTGATTTACAAATCCAATAATGGACCCAGCTACAAATATGATGATTGAAATAATCAATAGTTTTTTTACACTATAACGATCAGCAAGCTTCCCATATATCATCGAACCAATACCGACAAATAAGGAATAACCTACTACAACCCAACTTACTTTCGATTGACTAATGGAGAAATCATGAGCCATATCCTCTAACGCAACATTAAATAAAACCGCATTCATCGGTCCTAATAAAACGATAAAACATAATGTGAAAACAAACCATTTTGAATGGTTACTTATATCTTTCCCCATGTGTAACACCTCTCCTGATTGTAGTAACTGTTAATGAAAATAAAGTTGTTAGCGCTTCTATCGCCGCTAAACAACTTCATCAAATGTATACATTTATCGCGCGACAAATTGAATTCGAAACGAAACATGTACGTTGTTCGATATTCATGGAACTATCATAGTTTCGGCATTCCAGTTTGTCAACGAAAAATATACAAAGTAAACTAATTTAGTGTTTTTAGTTTACTTTGTTTAAAAATTGTTATACACTAATTTCGAATCCGATATAAGGAGGGCTGACATGGTTATTCAAATTCACAATTTCTAACTTAATAAAATAATAAACTTTTATATAGAAGAAACATTACAGGAGGATTATGATGAAGAAAAAAATGTTAGTTGTATTAACGAGCGTAGAAAAATATCCAAATTTAAATCGAGCTACTGGCCTTTGGCTTGGCGAAGCTGTCCATTTCGTTAAAAAAGTTGAAGAAGCTGGTTACGAAGTAGATTATGTTAGCCCACAAGGTGGTTATACACCGATTGATCCGCATAGTTTAGCAATGGCGGAGAGCATCGATTGGGAATGGTATCAAAAGAAAGAATTTATGAATCGTCTCGGTTCTACAATGAAACCGAGTGAGGTGAATCCAGAAGACTATGCTGTTATTTATTACGCAGGTGGTCACGGTGTGATTTGGGACTTCTCAGAAAATAAAGAACTACAAATGATTAGCCGTAACATTTATGAAAATGGCGGAATCGTTTCCTCTGTTTGTCACGGAGCTGCTGGTTTATTTCATATCACATTAAATAATGGGGAACGTTTAATTAGTGGTAAAAAAGTAACAGGATTCTCAAATGAAGAAGAAAAACTAGCTGAATTAGATCAATTTGTTCCATTTTTAACAGAAGATGAACTCATTAAAAATGGAGGACTTTACGAAAAAGCTGCAGAGCCTTGGGAAGCTTTCGCTGTAGAAGATAATCGTGTTATCACTGGTCAAAACCCAGCTTCAGGTGGTGCAGTAGCTGAATTAGTATTACAACACGCAAAAAATAACATGTAATAAAAAAGCAGGTTTTCCATTACTATAGGAAAACCTGCTTTTTTACGAAATCATTTGCAAAATAGCAATAACTTCTTTTTCAATTTCCGAATCATCAATTGCTTCTATATACTCTGGTTTAAAAAGTTGATACTTCTTTAGTTGATAAAAATCAAGTATCGCTTTCTTTAACGTAATATCGTACTGAATACAAAAAGAATGATCTATAATACGTCTTAACATCACATCATCTTGCACCATAAATAATTGTGCGTTCATTTTATTAAAGTAGCCTTGTTCCATACCAGCTTCAAAAAAGATTTGCAAATTATGATTACGATTTTGTTGTGCAGCGACTAACTGATCAGATAAGTGCGGATATGCCTCTTTCAAATCTTGTAAAAAGACATCTGAAATATACGTCACACATTTTAAAGAGTGAATAAACGTCTTTTGGAAACGTTCTGCAAAAGACATACTTTCATCTTGATTATACGCATCTCCTTCAAGAAGGTAGTTCATAAAATCTTCTACTACAGCTTCAATAATCTCATCTTTTGAAGAAAAACGTTTATATAAAGTAGCTTTACTAATATCCATATACTTCGCAATTTCATCTATTTTCAATTGACTAAAACTCGTTTTTCTAATAACAGGCTTTATTTTATTAATATAAGTGTTTGCACACGCAACTTTTCTCATTAAAAGAGCCTCCCCTTTTGTCCATACAAAATAGTATAGCAAATTCACGATTAATTATAAATGAAGTCACTATACTCAATACATCTTTTTAGTTTAAGGGGTCATTTATACTATAGAAAAATGCCCGCTACCTTTATTAGTAACGAGCACTTTTTCTATACTTTATTTACAGCTCTTCTTATCGCTTTCCCTATTTCCATGCTAGACTGTGGATTTTGCCCTGTAATTAAACGCCCATCTACTACAACATGCGGCGTGAAATTTGGAGCCACATAAAACAAAGCTCCTTCTTCTTTCAATTTACTTTCTAGTAAAAACGGCACTCGCTTTTCTAAATGCACAGCTTTTTCCTCATCATTTGTATAACCTGTTATACGCTTACCGGCAACAAAAAACGAGCCATCTTTATTTTTCACACCGACTAAAGAACTTACTCCGTGACAAACAGCCGCCACAATCCGGTTATTGTTGTACATATTCTCAATTAAACTTGCAACATATGGATTACCTGGAAAATCTACAATCGCTCCGTGCCCACCACCAAATAAAACCGCATCATAATCCGAAAAATGAACCGTTGAGATCGGATTCGTATTTTGCAATAAAGAAGCGACATGCTTAAATTCACGAGGTATCCCGTTCGGAATAGACACTCTATCAATCGGTACTTTACCGCCCTTTATCGACACAATATCAACATCGAACTTAGCCTTTTTAAATACATTATAAGGAGCTGCGAGCTCTTCCAACCACAAACCAGTCGGGTGTCCATTCATATCATGAGCGCTTGTTGAAACTAACAATATCCTTTTCAACATATCCCCTCCTTACTACCTATTTATATATGGAGTGTTCTTAAATATTGCGTATGAAACAAACAAAAAAATAGCCGACTCTCTTATAAAAGTCGGCTTTCTTTTTATAACTCGAGCTCTCCCATACGAAGAAGCTCAACAACTGCTTGTGAACGTCCTTTAACCCCTAGCTTTTGCATTGCGTTTGAGATGTGGTTGCGAACTGTCTTTTCACTGATAAAAAGTTCACCTGCAATTTCTTTCGTTGTTTTATCTTGAACCAGTAATTCAAATACTTCTCTCTCTCTCTTTGTGAGTAAAGGTTTAGATTGATACGCTTTTTCCTTCAACTGGTATAACCCTCCTTGCTTAAGCCAGAGCTGTGTATGTGTAAGTTGGGTGTTTATTTAGTCAAGATATTGTATGAACGAAATGTGCGGGTGGTGAATGAAAATGGGCTTTATTTCACATGTTATTTTAGACTTTTATACAGTGCGTACACTCTTTTTATCCACTTACTTTTCAATACGCCATATTTGTTCTAGTAATACGCTGACAACAGTACCTACAAACAAACCATTTCCGAATATATATTGTATAACAGACGGCAATGATTGGAGTGCTCCAGACGGTAAAAACATAACGCCGCTACCAAATAATACTGCAACGCCTAAAATTGTTACATTCCTTTCATTAAGCTCCACTTGTTTTATATTATTGAACCCAATTCCAATTAACTGTACGAAAGAAGCCATTAAAACCGCAGATGCAACAGCGGATGGTAAAGATGCTAAATAACGAATAATACTTGGAAACAGCGACATTACGACTAGTAACATACATGCTAGTAAGAACGAACGTATATATTTTTGTTTCGTTAAACGTATAAATCCTGCCGTTGCCGGTAACGGTACGACACCTACAGTTGAAAATATGGAAGAAATGATGTGTGAAATGCCTCCAACCCACGTTCCATCCTTCAACTGTTTCTGTTCAATAGTCGCTTTTTGAATGGTAGCTTGATTAATCGCTATAATAGCTGCCACTGTATTTGAAACTAAAATACATACCATAACGAAACTTGATACTGCCATACCTGTATTCCATTTTGGAAGTCCCCAAGCAAATATTTGCGGAAGTTGCACAAAATGAGTTACTTGAGATGGAATCGTCACTTTTCCTGCAATTAGAAAAAGAATCCACCCACTAATTAATCCTATTAAAACCGCATAACTTTTGACAAAACCTTTCCCAAAATTAGATAGTATAATAACGAAAAGAAATATACTAAACGCAATTATCGCTGTAAATCCATCAATTTGAGAAGCAGTAGCAGTAATTCCTAACATCCCTTTTAGGAATACACCGCTTAATTGTAAACATAATAAAAGTAAAAACGTCCCTGTCACAAGCGGTGTAAATAAAAATAAAATACGTCCGATAAAACCAGTTACGCCTAATCCTATTAAAATAACACCAGAAATAATCATTCCCAATTCTAAAATTTGCAACGTACTATGTAATTGATCTTGCCCGACCGTTGCGTAAGCAAGTACGGTAAATACGCCAACCCAAGATCCAGCTGGTCCATCCGCAATTGGAAGTCTATGTCCAAGCCACCCTTGTAAAAAAGATGATATACCAACTACAAAAAATGTACGCTGCATTAAATAAAATATTTCTTCCGTCGTAAGATGAAATAATCCGCCAACGACAATTGGTAATGCGATTGAATTCGCTAATAAAAATATAAACCATTGCAAAGTTCCCATAATATGATTTTGATTATGTTGATTGTCCAAATTTTTCATCCCTTCTAGCTTCCTTATAAAAAATATATTGTAAGCATAAAAAAGAAGGGTTCTACACACACAATTAGAACCCTTCCAAAACATTTAAACGATTCCTTTACACAAGATTATTTAATTCCACCTCATTTAAACTTCCAACAACAATATTTCCTTGATGCACGACTAAACGCTTCTCTGTTTGACGCGCTACCGCTTCAGCAGTACATGTTGCATTCGTCAAAACAAAACTCGCTTCATCTCCTACATTCGGCCAAACTCGCTTCCCATCATCGTTTAACGTTTCTTTTCCTCCCGTAATAAAGCGAAGTGCTTTTCCTAAAGACCTTTCATCACTCCATCCAAAACGTTCCGCTAATCGATTTGCCTTTTGCAGCATATCACCCGTTCCAAACGGTGACCAATGATCTGTAATACTATCGTTTCCTAATGAAACTTTCACACCTTTTTTATCTAATAACGGAATTGGAATTACTTGTTTCCCAATTGGAACCGTTGAAGTAATATCAATGTTTAAAGCAGCTAGTCTTTCTGCCACTTCTTCAGCTTCTTTATCCGTAACACCACCAAGTCCAAGCGCATGACTAACCGTTACGCGCCCTTGCCATCCCGCTTCCTCTGTTAAACTTGCCAATCTTTTCATCGTAAACGTTCCAAGATTGTTCGCATCATGCAGATGAATATCAACGTCCGCATTAAATTCTACCGCGATATCCATAATGGTATGTAATGATTTTTCAATATCATTATCCACTGTAGCTGGATCCACTCCACCAACTAGTTGCGCACCCATACGCATCGCATCTTTCACGAGTTGCACAGAATTACTGCGCAATAATCCATGTTGCGGAAACGCAACGATTCTACTAGAAACCTGATCTTTATATGTTTCCAACGCCGCTAACGTCGCCTCCAAATTACCAAGTCCAATAATCGGATCAACATTACAATGCGTTCTTATATTCGTCGCACCGTTTCGAAGCAATAACGCTAGCATATTTTCCGCTCTATCTTGAGCAGTTGCTAGTTGCTTTGGCAAAATCTTTTCTTCTTCTTTAAAACGTGTAAAGATACTTTCTGCTGGCATACAAGCTTTCCACGGGCCACTATAATAGGTTTTATCAATATGAATATGCATCTCTTCAAAAGCCGGTAAAATTAATAAGCGATTGGCATCAAGAATGAGTAACCCTTCCTCTTGAACAGTCCCTGCTATGATGTTTTTAATTCGTCCCTCTTCAATAAGTAAACTACATAACTCTGTTTCTGTTTTTGAAATTCTCCCCTCTTCATATGTATACCCCGATTCAAGCGTTACATTAGTCAACCAATATGCTGTCATCTCTATTTCCCCACCCTTTATTAAAAGTTACGTCTTACTATAATTTTAATATCAACTGAAAATTAAGACAATTAATATGACTGTCCCCTAAAAAAATGTAATACAACCTCATAGTCTCCTCATAGATTTCCATATAGAATAAAAGTATAGAGTTTGCTATAAAAAGGAGTGGATTGGAAGATGTCAAAAAGGTTATGTAAATCCGAAACTGATAAAATGCTATTTGGTATATGCGGTGGTTTAGGAGAATATTTTGATATTAGCTCTACTCTCATTCGCATACTTTGGGTCATTGCTGTTTTATGTTTTGGGACGGGATTTTTAGTTTATTTTATTTGTCTATTACTTATGCCACGCTCTTACTAATAACCTTCTTTCATACATTTGAGCATAGCGTATACAAAATCCCCTATAAATTTTTCTATAGGGGATTTTGTCATGAAGAATATTTCATCGTTAAATGTAATACTGCCACTTCCTCTTCTTCATTCTTATAACTATGTTTCTTATTCGCTTCAAATTGAATGGAGTCAAACTCATTTAATTTGTATACGTCGCCTTCTACTTGAATCGATACTTTTCCTTTCATTACTGTTACAAGCTCAATAGCACCTTCATGATGAGCTTCTGGTTCATATATACTATTCGCCCTTAAACAAGCACGGTGCATTTCCATCCCCGTTTCTTTCGTATAACGGAACATCGTTTCTAGATGCCACGCTTGTCCTACGTCTACTGCAAATCCTTCTCCGCAGCGCGCAACCGCTACAGGTTCTCCAACAACCATCAATCTCGATAAAGGAATCGATAATCCTTTCGTTATTTTCCAAATGACGGCTAACGTCGGATTCGTTTCACCCCTTTCAATCTTTCCTAACGTTAATTTACTAACTCCTGTTTTTTGAGCTAATTCTTCTAAACTTAATTTTTGTTCATTTCGAATTTGTCTTAATAGCTGACCTACTTGCTGAATGACTTCTTTCGTTTGCATATCTTCATGTTCTTTCATCTATAAAACCACCTTAAAGTATAAAATAGTTTACTTTTAAAACATTAAAGTATATTATACTATACATAATCATTTAATTCCAAAAGGAGTGTTATACTTCATGCGCGCAATATTATTAGGACTTTTATCATCGGCCTTTTTTTCTGCAACCTTTATTATTAATAGAGCGATGAATGTATCTGGAACGAGCTGGGCTTGGACAGCTTCCTTCCGTTTTTTATTTGCTCTCCCTATTTTATTCCTTATCGTTTTATTTCGCAAAAACTTAAGGGAGTTATGGGAAGAATTAAAGAAACATCCATTGGCTTGGATCGGGTGGGGTTCTGTTGCTGGTATTGGTTTCTATTCTTTATTAAGTTTTGCAGCTGTCTTTTCTCCAGCTTGGCTCGTTGCTGGAACTTGGCAAGTTACGATATTAGCAGGTTTACTACTATCACCACTATTTTTCGTTAAAATAGAAACGAAATCAGGTACAAAACTTGTACGCGGAAAAATTCCACTTCGTAGTTTATATGTCGCCTTATTTATTTTACTTGGTGTAATTTGTATGCAAGCAACCGCAGCAGGTCACATTACAATAACTCAGTTCATTTCAGGTTTTTTACCTGTCGTGTTAGCTGCTTTCTTATATCCGTTCGGTAACCGAAAAATGATGGAACTTGTTGGCGGGCGTCTTGATACATTCCAACGTGTATTAGGAATGGCAATAGGTAGTCTTCCTATAACAATTGTACTTGGTATATACGGATTTTCTACTACTGGTATTCCAACATCAAGCCAAATGCTACAAGGATTTTTGTTAGCATTATGTTCTGGCGTTATAGCGACAATGACATTTTTCTTCGCTACTGACTTAGCCAAAGATAATCTCGCTCTACTTGGAGCTGTTGAAGCAACGCAAGCTGGAACGATGGTCTTTACCGTGCTTGGCGAAATTGTTTTCTTAAATGGTTCATTTCCTGGCGGGCTTTCCCTACTTGGAATGATTATTATTATGTTAGGAATGGTTGCAAATAGCATTTTAAACCGTTCTGTTCCAGTCGTTAAACAGAAAAAAACAGCATAAAAAAAGAGTATGGTTCTGTGACAAAGAACTATACTCTTTTTATTGTCCCCCTATTGCGCCTTATCAGAATAGTATTTCATTAACGGTTTATACTAAAACCTATGTTATAATACGGTTCATGCGCAACAATAGGAGGTAAATTATGTTAAAAAAAGCAATCGCTGAATTTATTGGTACATTTGTACTAGTATTATTCGGAACTGGAGTAGCTGTCATTGGCGGCGGAATTGAAGGAATTGGAACATTAGGAATCGCTATGGCTTTCGGTCTATCTATTGTGGCTATGGCATATAGCATCGGAACAATTTCTGGATGTCACATTAACCCAGCAGTATCAGTAGCTATGTTCATCAATAAAAGAATGAACGCTATGGAACTTTGTTATTATGTATTAGCTCAAATTTTAGGTGGTTTATTAGGAACTGCAACGTTAGTAACAATTTTAAAATCTGCTAAAACACCTTTAGATAATTTAGGACAAAATGGTTTTGGAACTCTTGGTTTATCTGGAGCATTTCTAGTTGAATTTATTTTAACTTTCGTATTCATTTTAGTGATCGTTGCTGTAACAGGTAAAAAAGGAAGTTCTTCTCTAGCAGGATTAGTAATTGGTTTCACATTAGTTTTAGTTCACTTATTAGGTATTCCGTTAACTGGAACTTCTGTTAACCCAGCTCGTAGTATCGCCCCAGCTTTATTCGCTGGCGGAGAAGCCCTTTCTCAACTATGGGTATTCATCGTTGCACCAATTCTTGGTGGTATCGTAGCAGCTATCGTAGGTAAATTCATTTTAAATACTGAAAAATAGAATTTTCAATATTTCTGAATAAAAAAAGGCGAGCCCTCATTATGAGGATGCTCGCTTTTTTACTCTTTCATTTTAGACTTTAAATTTGTAACTAGTTGATCTACCGTTACATTTGCAAGTACATTTTCCATCGCTTCTTGTGCTTGCATTAAAATAATTTCTAATACTGATTGAATATTAGCTCCTACTGGACATTCAATGTTGGGATTTTCATGGAAGGAAAATAGCTGTCCTTCTTCTACAACTTCCACTGCTTTATATACATCAAGTAATGTAATTTCTTCTAAATCACGAGCAAGTGT
Organism: Bacillus cereus group sp. BfR-BA-01350; assembly: GCF_022663775.1. Classification (NCBI taxonomy): domain Bacteria; kingdom Bacillati; phylum Bacillota; class Bacilli; order Caryophanales; family Bacillaceae; genus Bacillus; species Bacillus cereus group sp. BfR-BA-01350. Next base: position 176,565 of record NZ_JAKUGD010000007.1, on the reverse strand, counting down.
CGTACCACCTTTACCAGCTTGTACATCAACAAGTCCTGCTCTCTTCAACATTCCTGTAATGCGACGAATCACAACTGGATTTGTATTCACACTACCGGCAATCCATTCAGAGGTACAGCGAGAGTTTCGATCTATCGCAAGTAATGTCAGCATATGAACACCTACTGTAAAACGACTACTAATTCCCATCTGCACACCCTCCTTTTTATTCATTCTATTAAAAGACGACTCTTATTATTATATACTATTTTTAATTTATACATAAAGAAAAAGCATGATTTCATTAGGAAATCATGCTTTTCTCTCATTATTGACGCTTTATAAATTTCGCTAAGTCTTTAAATTTCACTTTGTCTGAGTAATTCATTACACCATTTACGTAAATGCGGCTTGTTAGCATATTGACGATAACAATAGTCACCAATAAAATGACTAACGTCACAATAATTTCTACAGTGCCCGCTTCACCAGATACAAGTCTTGAAAAAGTAACCATAGGTGTAAAGAATGGAATATATGAACTAACTATAGCTAATGTACTATTTGGATCAAATAATGATTTAAGACTAATAAAAAATGCCGCCATACCTAACATTGTAATTGGGAACGAAAGAGATTGCACATCCTCAATTTTTGATACAACAGCACCAACCGCTGCATATAGCATTGCGTATAGTAAGTAACCCGTAACAAAATACACAAAGAACATACTAATTACTACAGCATCCAATTTAGAAAAATCTAGTGTGAGTCCTATTAAAGATGCATTATCTAAATCCACCCACCCTAATAAATTTGGTACAAGAAAACCGAAAGAAGCAATAACAAGTAATAGTAAAGCACTAGAAACAATTGCTAAAATTTTGGCATGTAGCATTGTTAATGGTTTTACTTTCGGAAGCATTAACTCCATAACACGGGATGATTTTTCAGATGCCACAGTTGTTCCAATTGCAGCACCAAAGATAACAATAAACATATATAAAGCAAACGAGAAAACATAACCAATTCCAAAGGAAGATGCATGATCCTTTACTGCCTCTTGCTTTAACGGAATTTCCATCTGTAACTGTTTGGCTACTTCTGCAGATACATTATTTTTTTCGATCATTACCGCTGTATATTGTTCTTTTAAATAACTCGCCATAAGTGTAGCAGTTGATTGACTTGGAAAACCACTATACATATACGTCACTTCTGGAATACCATTCTTTTCTGTAATACGGAATAAACCGTCTAAATCCCCATCTTCTACTTGCTTACGTAACTCATTAAACTTATCCTTATTTTCTACCGTTACTTTAGCAGACGGGAGTAACTTTGTTACATCACTTTCTTGCACTTTATACGTATCGCTTTCTGTTACTACAGCAAATTTATCTTTTCCTTTATCGTTATCAGCTGTGAAATGATTAAAAGCAAAAAGCCCAAACACAACTAAAAATAAAATCGCACTCGTAATTAATGATTTTTTAGATAAAAATGCTTCTCTAAAATAAAATGAAAATACGTGAGAAAATTTACGCATCGTTATTTCGCCCTCTCTACAAAGATTTCGTTTAACGTCGGCTCTAACATCTTAAATTGTCGTAAGGTAACGCCTTGTTCTTGTAATTGTTGTAAAATGTTTAGAGCTTCTGCATCATCTTGTAATCGCACATAAAGAAGGCCTTGTTGTTTTTCATACGATACATGTATAGCTTCTAGTCCCTTCTCATTCACTTCTGTATCTTCAATCGTTAAATTACGGAAACCATATTGTTTTTTAATATCACTTAATTGGCCTTTTACGACTGCTTCGCCTTTTTTCAAAATACATACATGTTGGCAAAAAGCCTCTACTTGTTCCATACGATGACTAGATAAAATAATTGTCTTTCCGCTCTGTACTTGTTCTTCAATAATGCTAGCTAACATTCCAGCATTCACTGGATCCAGTCCGCTAAATGGCTCATCTAAAATGAGAAGTTCTGGATTATGAAGAAGAGCAGCAATTAATTGAATTTTTTGCTGGTTCCCTTTTGAAAGCTCTCCTGCTGTTTTAAATTTATATTCTGGTATTGCTAATCGATCTAACCAGTGATCAATAGCAAGATCTACTTCTTTTTTCGTCATTCCTTCTAATCTACCAAAATATCGCAACTGGTCTATTACTCTACTTTTTGTATATAAACCTCTTTCTTCTGGTAAGTATCCTATCGTTACCCCACTAGTCCCAAATGGTTTTCCATCCCATGTAATAGAGCCTTCATTAGGCGTTAATAGTCCGAGAAGCATTTTGATTGTCGTTGTTTTTCCTGCACCGTTTCGTCCAAGCAATCCTAACACTTCACCTTTTGGTAATGAAATTTGCAAGCTGTTAACAGCTTTTGATTCCCCAAATTGTTTCGTTAAGTTTTGAATTTGTAAACTCAAAGTATAAAGCCTCCCCTTTAGTATCATTCATACTCTCTTTCAAAGACTATGTTTATTCAGGATAAAATATAGCACTACACTCCATCCTCTTATTATGTAGCATCTCTCTAATCCATCATTTGTTTCATTTAGTTAAAATTGTAAATAAAATTACGTGATTTGTCAATTATAATTGTCATTTCGACAATTATAATTGACAAAATAATTCCCATCATTTTTTCTCATCTTTCTAATATAGGACATACTACTATATATACAAAAGACAATATGCAAATGTTCATACAAAAAATATTATTTTTCGATATATAATATTAACTGGTTTTCTAACATCAAGGAGGGTACATATGAAGATGAAAAGGGGCATTACCACTTTATTATCTGTAGCGGTTCTATCTACATCGCTTGTAGCATGTTCAGGAATAACAGAGAAAACAGTGGCGAAAGAAGAGAAAGTAAAATTAACAGACCAGCAATTAATGGCTGATTTATGGTATCAAACAGCCGGTGAAATGAAAGCACTGTACTACCAAGGATACAATATCGGTCAATTGAAGCTTGATGCAGTTCTTGCAAAAGGGACAGAAAAAAAACCTGCAATCGTACTTGATTTAGATGAAACTGTTTTAGACAACAGTCCTCATCAAGCAATGAGCGTAAAAACAGGCAAAGGCTATCCATATAAATGGGATGATTGGATTAATAAAGCTGAAGCTGAAGCCCTCCCAGGTGCAATTGATTTCTTAAAATATACAGAGTCTAAAGGTGTAGATATTTACTACATCTCAAATCGTAAAACGAACCAACTAGATGCAACAATTAAAAATCTTGAGCGTGTAGGTGCTCCTCAAGCAACAAAAGAACATATATTACTACAAGACCCGAAAGAAAAAGGAAAAGAAAAACGACGTGAACTCGTTTCTCAAACACATGATATCGTCTTATTCTTCGGTGATAACTTATCTGACTTCACTGGTTTTGATGGAAAGTCTGTAAAGGATCGCAATCAAGCAGTAGCAGATTCAAAAGCACAATTTGGTGAGAAATTTATTATTTTCCCTAATCCGATGTATGGCGATTGGGAAGGCGCTTTATATGATTATGATTTCAAAAAATCAGATGCAGAAAAAGATAAAATCCGCCATGACAACTTAAAATCATTTGATGCAAAATAAAAGAGGATGGCATGTGCCCTCCTCTTTTATTGCATATTTCTCGTTAAAGGTAAAATAAACACTTCTACACGTCTATTTTTCGCTTTTCCTTCTTGCGTATCATTTGGAGCAATTGACCGGTATTCTCCGTAACCAACTGCACTAAATTTTCCTGGTTGTAATTCTTTATTTTGCAGTAATACTTGCATAAAATTAACTGCCCGCTGCGTACTTAATTCCCAGTTCGATGCAAATTGCGCATTTGCAATAGGAACATTATCTGTATGTCCAGATACTGTGATTTCACGAGGTGATGCTGAAACAAGTAAATTAGACATTTCTTTCGCAATACTTAACGATTCTAATTTTACGTCCGCTTTCCCAGAATCAAATAGTACATTTTCTAATATCGTTACCTTCAATCCCTTTTCTGTTAAATCAGTTTTAAAAGAAGAAGATAATCGATTTTCCTCAATATACTTATCAATACCTTTTTGTACCGCTTTTAATTCGTTCATTTCTTGTTGCTTTACTTCAGCTTCAGCATTCTTTTTAATCTTCTCAGACTCTAAACTACTTGCTGATAATTCCTTTTCATCATTTGGCTTCTGATCACTTAAAAATTCTTTGTTACCTGTTCCACCAGCTAATTCACTTCGAAAAGCAACAGCCATCTGTTTAAACTTAGCAGCATCTATACTGCTCATTGCGAATAAAACGATGAACAATGCAAACAACAACGTTAACATATCAGAATAAGGGATTAGCCAAGTTTCATCGATATGTTCTTCGTGTTTTTTCTTTTTACTTCTTCTATTTTTTTTACTCCGCATTTTTTTCTGCCCCTTTTTCAAGCTTTTTGCGCTCAGTTGCAGAAAGTGCACCTAAAATGCGGTTCTTCATAATAAACGGATATGTACCTTCTTGTAACATTAATAAACAATCAATAATTAAACGTTTTTTCTCTAATTCAGCTGCAGATTTTTGCTTTAATTTATTTGCAAATGGATGCCATAGTATATAACCTGAGAAAATACCAAAAATCGTTGCAATAAATGCACCCGAAATAGCGTGACCTAACTTTTCAATATCAGTTAAATTACCAAGTGCAGCTACAAGACCAATAACAGCACCTAAAACCCCTAATGTTGGTGCATATGTACCAGCTTGAGAAAAAATTGCTGCCCCCTTTGCATGCCTTTCTTCAATTGCTTCTAATTCAGCTTCTAAAATCTGCTCTAAATCTTCTGCAGATACGCCATCAATCACAAACTTCATACCACGCAAAAGAAATTCATCTTGAATTTTGTCTAATTGCTGCTCTAAAGACAAAATACCGTATTTTCTACTTTCAGATGTCCAATGAACAAACAATTCTAGCAACTGTTCATAACTTAAATCTTTTTTATTAGACCCAAAAAGAACTTTAAATAATTTTGGAATCTTTTTTAATTGATCCATCGGAAATGCGATACATACTGCAGCAAATGTACCAACAAAAATAATTAATGCTGCAGCAGGATTAACTAAGGCCATTACGTCAGCGCCCTTGACGACCATCCCTACAACTACCGCCACTACTCCTAAAATGATTCCAATAAGTGTTGCAAAATCCATTCCCATTCACTCCTAGTCTATACAAGAAGTTCTTTATTCTCGATAATCGCTACATCTTCTTATGTATATATATTACATAAAAAATGAATTTCATGAAAGATAAGAAATGAATTATATAAAAAAATACTACAATTCCACACATTTTCTGACATTTTCTTTGCATTTCTATTACGTTACGACTCTTATATTTCTTTTTCAGTAAACTAGACTTATAATAAAAAACGATACATATTTTATTAAGAAAGGATTGTGATTACAAGGCATCATGAAAAAAATAATCCTTATTTCTGCCGCTACTATTGTAATCGGTATCACTTCTTTCGCTTACTTTGATTCTAAATCGCCACTACAAAATGAGGCGAAAGCTGTCGAAAGTCAACAGCATAATAATCACCAAAAAGAAGAGATTCCTGCTTTTCCAAAAGCTGATCATAACGCCAAGAAGCTAGACAATGATTTTTCCGTTGTAACAAATCCAGATTCTAACCTTGTATTAGTTAATAAACATCGAAAACTACCAGATGGATACACACCTGAAGACTTAACAAGACCAAATGTACCATTTACTAGTCCAAAAGATAAAGAAAAAACATTGCTACGCAAAGATGCTGCAGATGCGCTTGAAAATATGTTTGAAGCAGCAAAAAAAGAAGGACTTGAACTTACAGCTGTATCTGGTTATCGTTCATACAAACGCCAAAAATCATTACATGATACATACGTTAGACGTCAAGGAAAAGCTGAGGCAGATTCAGTAAGCGCCATTCCTGGTACGAGTGAACATCAAACTGGTTTAGCAATGGATATTAGTTCAAAATCTGCTAAATTCCAATTAGAGCCTATTTTTGGAGAGACAGCCGAAGGTAAATGGGTTGCAAAACATGCTCATGAATTTGGCTTTGTCATTCGTTATTTAGAAGATAAAACAGAAACAACAGAATACTCATATGAACCGTGGCATTTGCGCTACGTTGGAAATCCATACGCTACATACATATATAAACATCATTTAACATTAGAAGAAGCGATGGAAGACAAAAAATAAGAGAGCATGTTGCTCTCTTATTTTTCTTTCACTCTATTATTGTAGTAATTTTTTCTTCCACTCTTCAGGCCACGGTTCGCCTCTTCCTGTTTTTTTCGACGCTTGGACCATCATTCCACGACCAACTAAACAAACCTCTCCTTCTGCATTCTTCACCATATAATGCAAATCTAATGAAGAATTTCCAACTGATCCCGCTTTTACATACACCTTCAACTGTTCATCAAAATATATTTGTTTAATAAAATTACATTGTAAATCCGCAACAACAATCATCGTTTCTGAAGATTCATGCGTCCATTCTTGCATAAATCCAAGTTCTTTAAACAATGCGATACGAGCTTCTTCAAAATAGGTGAAGGCAACGACATTATTTACATGTCCAAACATATCTACTTCACCAAAACGAACCTTTACAGGATTGTAAAACGAAAAACCACTTTCCCATTGCTCAAAGTCTTCAATATAAGAAATCCTCTTCATTGTTCCCTCTCCTTTTCGTTTTAAAATAAACAGAATAAACAGAAAAATATAGTTATAAATATTGCCCCTTCGAAATGAAGAGGCAATATTTTTTAATAGTTATTGTCGCTACCAAAGAAATCTTTGAACGATTGAATTGTTGTATCACGGTTTAACGCCGCAATTGAAGTTGTTAATGGAATACCCTTTGGACATGATTGCACACAGTTTTGAGAGTTACCACAGTTTGCAAGTCCTCCATCACCCATAATTGCACGTAAGCGATCTGCTTTATGCATTTCACCCGTTGGATGTGAGTTAAATAAACGAGCTTGTGATAACGGTGCTGGTCCAATAAAGTCCGATTTACTATTTACGTTTGGACATGATTCTAAGCAAACACCACATGTCATACATTTTGAAAGCTCATAAGCCCATTGACGTTTCTTCTCTGGCATTCTTGGTCCTGGTCCTAAGTCATACGTACCATCAATTGGAATCCAAGCTTTAACACGTTTTAGAGCATTAAACATGCGACTACGGTCAACTTGTAAGTCACGAACAACCGGGAATGTCTTCATCGGTTTTAAGCGAATTGGTTGTTCTAATTGATCGATAAGCGCTGTACATGATTGACGTGGTTTTCCGTTAATCACCATCGAACATGCACCACATACTTCCTCTAAACAGTTCATATCCCATGCAATCGGAGTTGTTTTGTTTCCTTTTGAATCAACAGGATTACGACGAATTTCCATAAGCGCCGAAATAATATTCATATTCGGACGATACGGAATTTCAAACTCTTGGTCAAACGCTTGCGCATCTGGTCCGTCTTGTCTCGTAATGATGAGGCGGATTGTTTTCTCAGACATGTTGTTTATCCCCCTTCTCTTCACTCTTAGCAGCTACATCGTGTTTTGAAGAATAATCACGTTTACGTGGTTTAATTAATGAAATATCCACGTCTTCGTAATGGAATGCCGGTGCATTTCCTTCTCCTTCAAATTTCGCCATCGTAGTTTTTAAGAAGTTTGCATCATCACGATTTGGGAATTCAGGTTTGTAATGCGCCCCACGACTCTCATTACGGTTATATGCGCCAATTGTAATAACACGTGCTAATTCAAACATATTTGCAAGTTGGCGTGTAAATGAAGCACCTTGGTTGCTCCATCTCGCTGTATCGTTAATGTTAATACGTTTGTAGCGAGCCATTAACTCTTCAATTTTTGCATCTGTTTCTAATAATTTTTTATTTTCACGAACTACTGTAACGTTATCTGTCATCCATTCTCCTAGCTCTTTATGAAGAACATACGCATTTTCGTTACCATCGAGCGTTAAAATATTGTTAAATTTCTCTGTTTCGATTAATTCATTTTGTTCATACACAGTAGATGAAACAGCATCTGATGATTTAGAAAGACCTTTCATATATTCAATTGCATTTGGTCCTGCTACCATACCACCGTAAATTGCTGATAATAGTGAGTTCGCGCCAAGACGGTTACCACCGTGCATAGAATAATCACACTCACCCGCTGCAAATAAACCTGGAATGCTTGTCATCTGCTTATAATCAACCCATAGCCCGCCCATTGAATAGTGAACAGCTGGGAAGATTTTCATTGGTAGTTTACGAGGGTCGTCACCTGTAAATTTCTCATAGATTTCAATAATTCCACCAAGTTTAATATCTAGTTCTTTCGGATCTTTATGAGAAAGATCTAAGTACACCATGTTTTCACCGTTAATACCTAGTTTTTGCTCTACGCAAACATCAAAGATTTCACGCGTTGCGATATCACGAGGTACAAGGTTTCCGTAAGCCGGATATTTTTCTTCTAAGAAGTACCATGGTTTACCATCTTTATATGTCCAAACACGTCCACCTTCACCACGTGCAGATTCACTCATCAGACGTAATTTATCGTCTCCAGGAATTGCCGTTGGGTGAATTTGAATGAACTCACCGTTTGCATAATATGCGCCTTGTTGATATACAGCAGAAGCTGCTGTACCTGTATTGATAATGGAGTTTGTTGATTTTCCGAAGATGATACCAGGGCCCCCTGTTGCCATAATCACGGCATCAGCTCGGAAACTTCTAATCTCCATAGTTTGTAAGTCTTGTGCAACGATTCCTCGGCACACACCTTCATCATCAATAACAGCACGTAAGAAATCCCAACCTTCATATTTCGTTACAAGTCCTGCTACTTCGTGACGACGTACTTGCTCATCTAATGCGTATAGTAATTGCTGTCCAGTTGTTGCACCAGCAAATGCTGTACGGTGATGTTGAGTTCCACCAAAACGACGGAAATCAAGAAGTCCTTCTTCCGTACGGTTGAACATAACACCCATACGGTCCATTAAATGAATGATACCAGGTGCTGCTTCACACATTGCTTTAACTGGTGGTTGGTTCGCTAAGAAGTCCCCACCATAAATTGTATCGTCAAAGTGGATCCATGGAGAATCCCCTTCACCTTTCGTATTTACGGCACCGTTAATTCCACCTTGGGCACATACAGAATGCGAACGTTTTACTGGTACTAAAGAGAACAGTTCAACATTTACTCCTGCTTCCGCCGCTTTAATCGTTGCCATTAAGCCAGCCAAGCCACCGCCGACTACTATAAGTTTCCCTTTCATGCTCTCCCACTCCTTACTGGTTTGCTAGCTGTGGATCGATGAACGCTAATAATGCACTCACACCTACATAAGATAGACCTAAGAAAATAGCTAATGTTACATAAGTAGAGATTCTTTGTGAACGTGGTGATACTGTAATTCCCCAGCTAATGCAGAATGTCCATAGTCCATTTGCAAAGTGGAAAATTGTTGAAACAACACCAACTAAGTAGAATGCGAACATAGCTGGATTGTTTAAAATATCAGCCATCATATCATAGTTTACCTCTTTACCTAACATTGCTTGAATACGAGTTTCCCAGACGTGCCAAGAAATGAAAATCAGCGTAACGATACCTGAAATTCTTTGGAAGACGAACATCCAATTACGGAAATAACCGTAAGAAACCGCATTGTTCTTAGCTGTAAATGCAATATATAAGCCATATATAGCATGGTACAGTATTGGTAAAAAGATAATGAAAATTTCTAGCGCATACCGGAATGGAAGGAGCTCCATAAAGCCTGCAGCTTTGTTAAAAGCCTCTGCTCCTCGTGTTGCAAAGTTGTTTACAATTAAATGTTGCGTCAAAAAGACACCAACCGGGATGACCCCCATTAATGAGTGCCACTTACGAAACGTATACTCGCGGCCTTTCATGTCCCCATTACCCCCCTTGAGTGATTGACTGCTGTTTTCAGATTAGTTTATGGCAATAATGTTTTTTCACTATTGGCATAAGAAAAACTGAAAAAATTATTCGAAATATTTCAGCATAATTTGATACCAAGTTCATTTTACTCCTATTTTTGTCGAAGCGTCAAGAAAACGTATACATAATTTGCATATAATTTGCCATTTCTTTTTTTCTTCTTATATATTCAGATTTTCCTAAAGAAAAATCTGTTTTTATAAATGAGAAATGTTATATAATAATCCCTATAGAAAGAGGGGAATATTGTGAGTAAAAATACAATCGATACAACATCTTTAGAAGATGTTTCATTGAACGCCTTCGCTTACGAATTGCTACGTGAAGAATTACTACCTGATTTAATCGGTAACGATCTAGATGGTATTTTATACTGGTCCGGTAGAAACCTTGCAAGAAAATATCCACTAGACACAATTGAAGAAGTCATTCAGTTCTTTGAAAAAGCTGGCTGGGGCACTTTAAGCATTATTGAACATAAGCGTCGTGAAATGCAGTTCCAACTTAAAGGCACACTCATCGCTGAACGTCAAAAACAAAAAAGACATTCTTCTTATCAATTAGAAGCTGGGTTCATCGCTGAACAAATTCAAAAGCAACGAAACGTCGTTGCAGAGTCCTACGAAGAAAAGAAAAAACGTTCAGACTCTATTACATTTCTCGTAAAATGGGATATAAAAGATCTCATTGAAGTGTAGCATTACCCACAGTCAACTAGACATATCAGTTTAGTTGACTTTTTTGCATTTTCATTCATTTGAATTTATTTTAAATCTTCAGAAATTATACCAAAAAATAGAAGACGTTGTAAACTACAACGTCTTCTTATCCGCTAAATAACTATAAATCGTCTCTGCGACATTTTTCGGCATACCCGCTTCGACAAATTCTGTTACAGAAGCCTCTTTCATCTTTTTTAGCGATCCGAAATGTTTTAACAATATCTTTTTTCGTTTATCTCCAATTCCAGGAATATCATCGAGTGCCGATTGAATGACAGATTTCCCGTGTAATTGACGATGGAATGTAATTGCAAATCGATGCACCTCATCTTGAATGCGCTGCAATAAATAAAATTCTTGGCTATTTCTCTCAAGCATCACAGGTTCAGGTGGATCTCCAATAATTAAATGAGATGTTTTATGTTTGTCATCTTTTACAAGACCTGCCATCGGAATATATAAACCGAGCTCATTTTCTAAAACATCACTTGCAGCCGCCAGATGGCCTTTTCCGCCATCAATAATGATTAAATCTGGTAAAGGTAACCCCTCTTTCAGCGCCCTTGTATAACGGCGTCTCACAACTTCTCTCATAGACTCATAATCATCTGGTCCTTGAACTGTTTTAATTTTATATTTCCTGTATTCTTTCTTAGCTGGTTTCCCATCAATAAAAGCAATCATTGCCGAAACAGGATTTGTCCCTTGAATATTTGAGTTATCAAATGCTTCAATACGATAAGGCGTTTCAATTCCGAGCTGCTTCCCTAAATTCTCTACCGCTTTAATCGTTCGCTCTTCATCACGCTCAATTAAATAGAATTTCTCTTCCAAGGCAATCTTCGCATTTTTATTTGCCAGTTCTACAAGATCTTTTTTCTTACCGCGTTTCGGCTGTGTCGCTTCCACTTCTAAAAAGCGTTCTACTAATTCTGAGTCTATACTTCCTGGAACAACTATTTCTTTCGGCTTAAAATGACTGCTGTTTTCATAAAATTGACCGATAAACGTTAAAAATCCCTCTTCTGGTTCATCATATATTGGAAACATAGAAACATCACGTTCAATTAGCTTTCCTTTTCGAACGAAGAAAACTTGAACACACATCCACCCTTTATCAACTGCATAGCCAAACACATCACGGTCCACTAAATCACTCATAATCATCTTTTGTTTTTCCATAATCGCATCGATATGAGCGATTTGATCACGTAACTCTTTTGCACGTTCAAACTCTAGTTTCTCTGAAGCTTCATACATTTTTGTTTCTAATTCTGAACGAACTTCTTTATGTCCACCATTTAAAAACTTAATAATTTCATCTACAATTTCTTTATTTTGTTCTTCCGTAACTTCTTTCACACAAGGTGCTAAACATTGACCCATATGATAATATAAACAAACTTTATCGGGCATATTTGAGCACTTACGAAGCGGATACATACGATCTAGCAGTTTTTTCGTTTCATGAGCTGATTGTGCATTCGGATAAGGACCAAAATACTTTCCCTTATCCTTTTTTACATTTCGCGTAATAAGTAATCGCGGTTGTTTCTCAGCTGTAATTTTAATAAAAGGATATGTTTTATCATCTTTTAATTGAATATTATATTTTGGGTCATGTTTTTTTATTAAGTTTAACTCCAAAATGAGCGCCTCTAGATTTGAGGAGGTTACAATATATTCAAAATCTACAATTTCTCCTACTAACCGAAGTGTTTTCCCATCATGCGAACCAGTAAAGTACGAGCGCACACGATTTTTAAGCACTTTTGCCTTTCCGACATATATAACCGTTCCTTGCTTATCTTTCATTAAATAACAACCAGGTTGATCTGGTAAAATAGCCAACTTCTCTTTTAAATGTTCGTGCACTCGTTACCCTCCATTTCTACATGCTTAGCATTTTTATTTTCACATGAAAACATACTATGCCAAAATACCCAACATACGTTCTTTCATTGTAACGGAAAGGTGTAAAAAAGGAAAATAAAAAAGGCTACCAAATGGTAGCCTTTTTATTTTAGAAGTGTTTAGAAACTAATTCTACTAACGCTTCTTTCGGTTTGTAACCTAACGCTTGATCAACTACTTTACCGTCTTTTAATACGAAAAGAGCTGGAATGCTCATTACTTCGAATTGACGAGCAGTTTCTTGGTTTTCATCCACGTCTACTTTTACTACTTTTACTTTTTCGCCTAGTTCTGCATCAATTTCCTCTAATACAGGAGCGATCATTTTACAAGGTCCACACCAAGGTGCCCAGAAATCTAATAATACAACACCTTCGCTAGTTTCTGCTGCGAAGCTTTGGTCATTTGCATTTACAATTGCCATTTTATTTCCTCCTTCAAGTATATTCTACCAAGAGTATATCATTAACTTATATACGTGGCGAATAATATGTATCGTTATGTATTGTAACAAAAAAGTGTTCCTTTATACTATATAAAAATACGGATTAAATACTAAAAAGATGAGAGACAGGGGATCTCTCACCTTTTTCTATATATAGGGGTACTTCACTTGGAACTCAAGGGTACTCAAATCATGAATGTACTTTTAACTTTTTAAACTCTTCTGTTAAAAGAGGTACGACTTCAAATAGATCGCCAACAATACCGTAGTCAGCTACTTTGAATATACTTGCTTCTGGGTCTTTATTAATCGCAACGATTATTTTTGAGTTAGACATACCAGCTAAATGCTGAATCGCTCCAGAAATACCGCATGCAATGTATAGGTCTGGTGTAACAACTTTACCAGTTTGCCCAATTTGTAATGAGTAATCACAATACTCAGCGTCACAAGCACCACGAGATGCTCCAACAGCGCCGCCTAGTACGTCAGCTAACTCTTTTAATGGTTTAAATCCGTCTTCACTCTTCACACCGCGTCCGCCAGCGATAATCACTTTCGCTTCTGAAAGGTCAACGCCTTCTGCCGTCTTACGGACGACATCTTGAATGATTGTACGTAAGTCTTTCACATCTACTGTAATAGAAGACACGTCACCACTGCGAGACTCATCTTTTTCAAGCGATGCGATGTTATTTGGACGCACTGTCGCAAATAAGATGCCGTCTGTTACAATTTTCTTCTCAAACGCTTTACCAGAGTAAATTGGACGAGTAAAGATAACATTTCCACCTTCAACTTCTAAAGCAGTTACGTCAGAAACTAGACCAGCTTCAAGCTTCGCTGCTAATTTTGGTGATAAATCTTTACCAAGTGCTGTATGTCCAAATACAATACCTTCTGGATTTTCTTCAGCATATACAGCTAAAAATGCTTGTGCATACCCATCAGATGTATATGATTTTAATTTATCATTTTCAACTGTCACAACGCGATCTGCACCGTAATGAATCAACTCATTTGCAAAAGAGGCAACGCTGTCTCCAACTAGAAGACCTACTACTTCACCGCCTTCTGCAATTGTTTTTGCTGCTGCTACCGCTTCAAACGAAACGTTACGTAGCGATCCATCACGAACTTCACCCATTACTAATACTTTACGAGCCATAGATTTTCCCTCCTGCATATATAATTTCGTATTTTATTAGATTACTTTCGCTTCTGTATGGAGCAACGATACAAGTTCTTTTACTTGATCTTGCAGCTCGCCTTGTAACACTTTTCCTGCATCTTTCTTAGGAGGCAAATAGATTTCAATTGTTTTTGTCTTTGCTTCCACATCATCTTCTTCTAAATCTAAATCATCTAATTCTAATTCTTCTAGTGGCTTTTTCTTCGCTTTCATAATACCTGGAAGCGATGGATAACGAGGTTCATTTAAACCTTGCTGTGCTGTTACTAAAACTGGTAATGAAGTTTCAATCACTTCTGTATCACCTTCAACATCGCGCTCAATCTTCACGTTTGTACCGTCAATTTCAAGTTTTGTAATTGTCGTTACGTACGGAATATTTAATGCTTCAGCTACACGCGGACCAACTTGTCCAGATGCACCATCAATTGCAACGTTTCCGCCTAAAATTAAATCTGCATCTTTATCTTTTAAATATTCAGCAAGCACTTTTGCTGTCGTGAACTGGTCACCATTTTCTACATCATCTTCAATATTAATTAATACCGCTTTATCGCAGCCCATCGCTAACGCCGTACGAAGTTCTTTCTCACTATCTTCGCCACCAACTGTTACGACAGTAACTTCTCCACCTTGTGCGTCTCTTACTTGAATTGCTTCTTCAATTGCATATTCATCGTAAGGGTTGATGATGAATTCCGCTTCGCCATCGTAAATTGCACCGTTTTTAATTACGATTTTTTCTTCTGTATCAAATGTTCGTTTCATGAGTACGTAGATGTTCATTCCATTTACCCCCTTGTTTTTCAGAAAGATTCTATCAATTTTAATTTTCTGTTAATTTATATTAAAAAAATAATTGAACTACCTGCCGCTAAATGAAGGCTTACGCTTTTCTAAAAATGCTGCGACACCTTCTCTTCCATCTTCACTCGTAAATACTTCACCAAAGATTTGAGCTTCGCGTTGTACACCTTCATAATAATGAGACGATTTCGTTGTTTGCAATAACTCTAGTACAGCACGAGTCGTCGCTGGGCTTTTTCCAGCAATCTGTTTTGCAACTTTAAGCGTATCATCTAAAAATGTTTCTTCAGCAAAAACTCCGTTAACTAGTCCCCATTTTAATGCTTCTGCACCAGTAATCGGTGTACTTGTTAACATCATTTCACAAGCTTTCGCTTTCCCAACATAACGTGGTAATCGCTGTGTACCTGCAAATCCAGGAATTAATCCAAGTGTTAATTCAGGTAAACCAAGTTTTGCACTTTCAGTTGCAAAGCGCATGTGGCAAGACATAGCAAACTCAAGGCCGCCGCCAAGTGCCGCTCCATGAATTGCCGCGATAACTGGTTTTGAACATTTTTCAACGCGCTCAAACGTAACTTGTCCAAGCTGCGCTAATTCAGTCGCTTGTTTCGCTTCAGTAACAGATGTAAATTCTTTAATATCTGCTCCCGCCGAGAAGAAGCGCCCTTCACCGTGAATAACAACAACACGAATGTTATCATCCTTCTCCACTTGATCAATTAATTCAGTAACGTCATGCATAACTTGTGAAGACATCGCGTTAGCTGGCGCATGATTTAACGTAGCCACCGCGATATGATCTTCAACTCTTACAGATAGGAATTTCAACATGATCCCTCCCATTATTGACGATAACCACAAGCTGCAATAAGTAGCCCATGTACCGTTTTTGAAAGTGCGACCAGATCATACTTATGATCGCTCATTACCCAATTGGTCACAACTTCATCTACTGTTCCAAAGATCATTTGTCTTGCCACGCGAACATTTAAATCCGCTTGGAATTCACCTTGCTTTATACCTGTCTCTAAAATCTCATCAATAACTTGTAAGTAGCCTTTTAATACTTCATTTATTTTCAGGCGTAAGTCTTGATTGGACTGTCTTAGCTCTAATTGCGTAACGATAGCAAGAGGATCATTTTGCGACAACAGCAAGAAGTGCGTTTCTACCAACATGAATAACTTCGATACAGCGCTTTCAATTCCTGCTGTTTTTTGACGAATTGTTTCGACAAATTCTCCCATCTTCTCTTGGAATAAGGATATTAATATATCTTCTTTATTTTTAAAATATAAATAAATCGTGCCATCAGCTACCCCAGCTTGCTTTGCTATTTTAGAAACTTGCGCTTGATGGTACCCATTCTCCGCAATCACAATGACTGCCGCATCAATAATTTGATTGTATTTCGGTCTATTTTTCTTCACTTTACTGTCCCCTTCAAGAAGATGACTGAATGAATAGTCATTCATATTCTTATAATACTGACTATTTAGAAAAGTGTCAATCCCATTTTTTCAAAAAGAAAGGGCCTTAGCCCGTTTGCTCATCCTCATTCTTTCTTTTCTCTTCCTCAATTAGGACACGGCGCAAAATTTTCCCAACTGTCGTTTTCGGCAGTTCATCTCTAAACTCATATACTTTCGGAACTTTATAGGCCGCTAAATATTTACGAGCAAACTGATTTAATTCTTCCTCAGAACACTCCGTACCTTCTTTTAACACAACAAACGCTTTAACTGTCTCTCCCCTATACGGATCAGGAACTCCAATCGTCACTACTTCTTGCACCTTTTCATGCTCATATAATACCTCTTCTACTTCACGAGGATACACATTAAATCCGCTCGCAACAATCATATCTTTCTTACGATCTTTCACATAGAAGAAGCCATCTTCATCCATGTAGCCAACATCCCCTGTATGAAGCCACCCATCTTGCAGTACAGCTGCTGTTTCTTCTGGCTTATTCCAATACCCTTTCATAATTTGAGGGCCTTTTACTACAATTTCACCGATTTCTCCCGGTGGTAATGCCTCACCAGTTTCAAGCGACATAATCATTGCTTCTGTATCTGGCCACGGAACTCCAATGCTACCTGGCACTCGCTTTTCCCATAAAAAATTACTATGTGTAACTGGAGATGATTCTGTTAAACCATATCCCTCTACTAGTTTCCCCCCTGTAACTGTTTCGAATTTTTCCTGTACTTCTACTGGTAGTGGTGCTGATCCACTAATACAAGCACGAATAGACGAAATATCGTATTCTTTTAAAAGCGGGCTATTTAAAAGAGCGATATAAATAGTTGGTGCTCCTGGAAACAATGTCACTTTATGCTTCTTAATCGCTTCAAAAACCATTTTCATATCAAATTTTGGAATAAGAACCATTTTGTATCCTTGCATAATACTTAAATTCATAACAGCCGTCATGCCGTACACGTGGAAAAATGGAAGAACCCCGAGAACGACTTCTTCTCCTTCTTTGCAATTATATAACCATTGAACTCCCATCAAAGTGTTAGAAACGAGGTTTTTATGCGTTAACATAACGCCTTTCGGAAATCCAGTTGTTCCTCCTGTGTACTGTAAAAGAGCTAGATCATTTTCAGGATCACAAGGCACCTCAACACCTGTATTCACTTCTTTTTCTACTGAGTTCCAAAGGTGAATCGTTTCACTCTCTGATACTTTCACAACTAAATTTGACTGTTTTTTCTGCACAAATGGATACAATAGATTTTTAGGGAAGGGCAAAAAGTCCGCAATACGAGTTACGATAATATGCTCAATTTTTGTAGCAGATTGAACATTCGTTACTCTTGGGAACACTAAATCGAGGCAAAGAATTATTTTTGCTCCCGAGTCATGAAGTTGATATTCTAATTCTCTTTCTGTATATAATGGATTTGTTTGGACTACGATACCTCCCGCAAGTAATGTACCGTAATAACCGATTACAGCTTGCGGACAATTCGGCAACATAATAGCAACTCGATCACCTTTTTCCACACCGAGCTTTTGAAGATAATTTGCAAATCTCTTCACCTTATCATGGAAGACCGAAAATGTAATATCCTTGCCCAAAAAGTGAAGCGCTTTCTTTTCTGGATAGCGAGAAGCCATCTGTTCTACATATTTATGAAGCGGCTGAATATCATAAGAAATCGTACTCGGAATTTCCTCTGGATAACTTTTCAACCATGGTTTTTCCACCTTCATTCCCCCTTCAAATACATAAAAAATAAATGAATGTTCATTCATGATGGTTGTTTTCATTATATTATAGTCACCATAACGTTACAATCATAATATTCTGACTTTTATATAACTATGCTTTACTTCATTAACTTCTTATTATATGTAGAATCTCTCCGAATCTTAAAAGAGTAAGAGAGTTATTATTCAACTTAACCTTATTATCGTTAACACAGCTCCTGGTGTAGTTGTTGATAATGTTGCAACAGCTAACAAACCAAATAGTTGCAAACTAATAGCATCTCCTGCTGCAAGAGTTGTAATAATTGTTGCGCTAAATGATGTAGTTGCTAACGCAGGAGAATTGATCGTTCCAGCAAGTGGTGCTCCATTAATTGTAATACGAGAACTGACTAATAATGAAGCCGTTATATTAATCGTATATGAAATATAATAATTCCCAGCATTTGCAACCGTAAATACTGTATTTCCCCCGGAAACAGTAATACCAGGACCGATATTTTGATTATTCGGAAGCGGGACATTCGTTCCACCGAGAAGTACCGATATCGCTGTTCCCGACGTATTATTTGCAAATGCATACGTCGCCGTGATACTTGTACCTGTAGCTCCGGTTGCCCCCGTTGAGCCCGTTGGACCTGTTGATCCCGTTATTCCTGTCGCTCCGGTTATTCCTGTCGCTCCGGTTATTCCTGTTGCTCCAGTTATTCCTGTTGCTCCAGTTGGACCTGTTGCCCCCGTTATTCCTGTTACTCCGGTTGGACCTGTTGCTCCCGTTGCTCCCGTTATTCCTGTTACTCCGGTTGGACCCGTTGCTCCAGTTATTCCTGTCACTCCGGTTGGACCCGTTGCTCCCGTTATTCCTGTCGCTCCGGTTATTCCTGTTGCTCCCGTTGGACCCGTTACTCCGGTTATTCCTGTTGCTCCGGTTGGGCCTGTTGCTCCTGTTGCTCCCGTTATTCCTGTCGCTCCCGTTGCTCCCGTCGGACCTGTTGGACCCAGCTTAGGGACTGTCCCATCGCAACTAAAACAGCATGAATCAACATGTACACCATTTTGATTATTACACCCACAATATCCATTTATATTATTTCTCCATGAAGACATGTTGATCACTTCCTTTACTTCGATCTTTTAAGTACAATCATCTAGTTAAAAAACACCTATCTAACTAACAAAGAAATAATTTACTTAATAGGATAAACACAGATACATTCCATAGATTCTAGTAATTATTACATGCAATTTGCTCTCCTTTTGCTTGTACTTTCGCCTCATCTCCACAGATTATTAGTTGAATCACTCGGGCAATCAGTAAATAAAACACGCCTTGCTCTCATTGTGTTAGCAACACTACTTGCATCTGTAAATATCGCAGCTGTCGGTACGATTGCCTTTCTAGGTCTTGTTGCACCTCACTTAGCACGAATCGTCGTTGGTATGAATCATCAAAGATTATTCGTTTGCTCCGCACTATTTGGAGCAATCCTTCTTGCCATTGCTGACTTACTCGGACGAACAATTGCATACCCGAAAGAAATCCCTTCTGGTCTTGTCGTTGCTGTACTTGGAGCACCTTATTTCTTATGGTTGATGAGGAAGAGCGAGACGAAGGTTGGTTAGTTAAAAAGAGGCTTCTTATATGAGAAGCCTCTTTTTGTATTCGTTCACTTAACTAAAGGAAACTATCTTTTTTTCACGAATGTAACCTATGAACATAACTAGGAGGGATAAATATGTACCAAACTATTGAAGGCTTCTTACAATCGTGGACATACGAGGCTGAATCTACTCAAAAGATGCTCGATGTACTAACAGATGAATCTTTGTCACAAGAAATTGCACCTGAGCATTGGACGTTAGGCAGAGTTGCTTGGCATATCGTGACGGCAATTCCAGTTATACTATCTGGTACGGGACTTAAATTTGAAGGAGAAACGAAAGATTATCCTGTACCAACTTCAGCAAAAACAATTGCAGATGGGTATCGTAAAGTGAATACGGCTTTTGTTGAAGCACTTCAAAGCGAATGGACGGATAAAGACTTAGCTACTATCAATGACTTCTTTGGTCGTCCTATGCCAAATTCTATATTTTTAATGACACTTATTAATCATCAAAATCATCACCGTGGACAAATGACAGTTTTAATGCGGCAAGCTGGCTTAACAGTTCCTGGCGTATATGGCCCCGCAAAAGAAGAATGGGCTGCCGCTGGAATGGAAGCACCTAAAATGTAACTACAAAAAAAGACAAGGTGTTTATCATCTTGTCTTTTTCTGTAACTTGTTTCATGTGAAACTTTATAATGCATCTTCCCTCTCTATATTTTTAATGCCGTAATATGCAATCACTACTCCAATTGCTGCCAATGCTAGTTGAAGAGGAAGAAAAGTTGCTGTAGAAAACGATGGGTTGCTATTCATTGCAATTGAGACAACGATAAGAGATGAAACAATTGTAGTTGGCACGGAACGTTTACGCATTCCGAAATATAATGGGATTAAACTCATTCCCGCAGTTGCAATGGCTAAAGGAACTAGTTTTATTCCTTCTTGCATCAATTGATCTACTGTGAATGAATTAGGAAGAATTGAAAAATAACTATCTATCCCAAAGAAAATTCCTACTACTAAAATGTTAGATACAATAACTGTTATAAATGTTACTATCGCTGTAATAGCCAACTTACTAGCCATCATTTTCTTTCGGTTAATAGGATAAGAAAACATAAGTAGTATTGTTTTATCTTTATATTCACCAATTATTAACCTTGCGATTAACACACTACCAAAAATAATAAACGTTGCTCTTACTATTGCGCTAGCCATTAACAATATCGTCTCTGGATTCCTTATTTCTGCATCACCTTCTACTTGAGCGATGATGCTCACAAAGATCATTAATGCCAGTATAACAATATTCGCAATAATTGCTCTCTTCACGTACCAACCAAGCTTAAACTTTTTCAATTCTAGCTTCATTAAATGTAGCATGATAGTGTCCTCCTTCCTCCTAAGATTTAATCAATATAAATGACTCCTGTTTCACTTAAAATCTTCGCTTCATTTTTTGCATCACCAATCGTTTCTACTTTTATTTTTTCTGTATTTTTATCTTTCTTAAATCCTTTTAAATCCACTATTACGTCAGTCAACTTACTTTTAGCCGTAAGTTGTAAAGAAGTCGGAACCCCTTTATATCGTACGCCAATATCCCCTGATTTTGTTTCTATAAATAATGATTTTCCTTCTGTCATATCTTTCAACAATACTTCCCCAGATATTGAAGTGATGTTCATATTTGAGTTACTTACATTTGTTATATAGTTATCACCAGTCGTAGACTTTATATTTAATTCTTGTACTGAACTATCTTTTACAACTAACTCTCCACTTTGCGATATGAATTCACCTTTCTCGGCTGATAGCCCTGCAATCATTCCATCTCCAGACTTGCCTTTTGTCACAATACTTTTTACTACTATATCGTTTATTTTCACATCACCCGATTTATTATTTACTACAATTTTGTCTATTTCTTTCTTCGGAATAGCTATAGATATACTATTTTTCTTCCTAAACGTAAAACCATTAAAAAATTTGGTCACCTTTTGTTTTTGCTTAATCAAAATTTTATTTTCGTCATTTTCTATTTTGACGGGATCTATCTCTTTATCTACTTGTTGACCTTGAGCAGAAATTACTATTTTATTAGCGTCTGTACTTTTAAATTCAATATTCCAGTTTTCATTGTCTACTTCTATTTCTTTTATATTATTGATCTCAAAAGACTTTTCTTGCTTAAAATCTTTGCCCTGAAATACCTTAAAACCCAAAACCGCACTAGCAATTGTAATGAATAATATTGCAATTACTATTATTTTTTTCACCAGTCATACCCCAGTTCGTTTTTGTTTTAAGCCTTTTTCACGCTACATCAATTTTATCAATTTTACGATACGATAGATAACTAATAAAAATTCCTAATAAACAGAGTACAATTGGAATAAATATAAAATCATACATACTTACTTGACCGTTTCCAGGACCAACGTTACCGTTTATTAGCATCCCAATTATCACTGCAGAAGTAATCGTTGTCGGTGTCGATTTCTTTCTCATTCCAAAAAACAAAGGAATTAAACTTATACCCGATATCATAAATGCACTTATAATAGTAGTTGGAACGGTAGCTATTATTTCCCCCATCGTAACAGGTGTTTCAAGTATTCCTATTATTGGATTCATACAGAATATGAGCAAACTAATAATGAATGTTGCGATTATCGTGCTCACAAAGCAAAAACTAAAAACAATTGCTAATTTCGCTCTCATTAGCATTTTCCTTTGCAGTGGGTACATAAATAATAGCTGTATTGTTTTGTTCTTGTATTCATCAATCACTAAACGTGATAAAATAACCGATGCAAAAATAATAAATGTAATTCTAATAAAAATATTTGCTAAAGACATGTATTCCATATAGCTAGAGAACATCAAATCATCCTCTACTTTAGATCCCCATGCCATAAGACTTACCGCAGCAAAAATTGCTATAATACCAATCGCTACTCCTTTAAAATAACTAGATAATTTATGCTTTTTCCACTCGAGTTTCATTAATTTAAACATACAAACCACGCCTCCATTCTTTATATAACTGTCTCTACACTGCTAACATTCTAATTCCAGCAGTAACGAAGCTTAACATTCCTATCACTAGTAGAATTAACAACCATTTCCGCTCTGGCTTCCTATAATATAAAATCCCACTTATGAACATTACGACCAATCCACTTACTAGATTTACTAACAATCCATTAAGCATGAATGCCCTCTCCATCCATTACATTTAAGAAATATTCCTCTAAGGAACTATGTTTCTTATTAATACTTTCAATTTCCACATCGTTCATAATAAGCGCTTTTGAAATGGCTTGCTGCGTCACCTTCAATTCATACACACGAATCATATTTCCGCTCATTATTTTGTAATTTTTTATACCGAGTTTATCTTCTAAAATATAAGCTGCACGCTTCACATCAGGAACAGTGATTTCAATGTACTCTGTTTGTTTTCCGTTAATACTCTTCATTGAAACTTCTTTTATTAGTTTTCCATTTTGAATTACACCAATTGTATCCGCCATTTGTTCCATCTCGCCTAAAATATGGCTAGAGACTAATAACGTAATACCATATTCTTTGCAAAGCATTTTAAATAAGTCTCGTAACTCTTTAATACCAATTGGATCTAAACCGTTAATGGGTTCATCTAAAATGAGTAATTCTGGCTTTGTTACGATTGCCCTTGCAATACCGAGTCGTTGTTTCATTCCTAATGAAAAATCTTTTACTTTTTTATTATCTATACCTTGCAGCTTCACTAAATGTAAAGCATGGTCAATTTCATTTTTATCGTAATAGCCCATATATTCACAATGTAATTCTAAGTTTTCTTTCGCCGTTAATTTATCATAAAAGATTGGATATTCAATAATCGTCCCCATTCTCTTTAATACTTCATAAGATGTATCTGTTAACTTCTCACCGAAAATTTCAATCTCACCGCTCGTCGGTTTTATTAAATTTGTAATCATTTTCATAATCGTTGTTTTACCAGCACCATTCGGTCCTAAGAAGCCGTATATCTCTCCTTTTTTCACATGCATGTTAACGCTAGAAATAACTTCTTTTCCTTTAAACACTTTCGTTAACTGATTCGTTTTTAATATATAGGTCATATCACTTTCCCCTTTCGCACTACTTTATATTTCTATAATAGACAACGGAAATCTCTTTTTTCTTACCCGTTTCTTACAAATTCCTTACGCTGCAAAAAAGCTTGTAGAATCTACTTCTCTACAAGCTAAAACTGCATCTTTTTTAATGCAACTGTAAAAATTGTTTTTTCATACGGCTTACTAGAAAGATGAATTTTTCCATCCATCGCTTCTACAAGCCTTTTCGTAATCGTTAAACCTAGACCGCTTCCTTGGTACAATCTATTTCTGGAATCTTCAAGTGTGTACATACGCTCAAACACTTTATCAATATGAGATTCATCAATTCCTTTTCCTGTATCCCATACATCTATATACACATTCGTTTCATCATCTCTTAACGTCATACCAAGTGTCTTTCCATCGTCTCCATATGTAATCGCATTTGATATTAAATTGTTCAATACCCTGCCTAATACTTCTACATTTCCAAGTGCATATATATTTCTTTCTGGTATATCAATATGAACATGAAAACCTTTCGACGTCACTAAATCATAAAAAGATAAAATCTTCTCTCGACAAACTTCATTCATATTTACTTTTGTCATCTCAATTGCCTTGTCACCAGATTCTAACTTTGCTAGATCAAAAAACTTATGAATTAGTTCCATCACTTCTAGTGTTTTCACATGCACCTTTTCAAGTAATATTTGTTGTTCTTCTTTATTTATCGTTTTATCCCTATTTAACATTTCTGTATATCCAAGAATAACTGTTAGCGGTGTTTTCAAGTCATGTGAAATATTTGAAAGCATTTTTCTCATCGAAATTTCTACTTTCGCATGATCAGCATTCGTTTTCTGTTTCGCATCTAACAATTGATTAATTGCCACTAACAATTTTTGCAATTCCAGATCATCTGTCATAACAAGTAACTTCTCGCCTGTTTTTTCATTTACAATACTTTCTAACTTTTCATATGTGTATCGCAAATTTTTGCTACTATTTTTCCTCATTTTATATTGTATATAAATGACACATAACAATATAAAAATAATACCTATTAACAAATTAATCATATTACATCACTTCCAGCTTATAGCCGATGCCCCATAACGTTTTAATATATTCTGGATTAGATGGATCACTTTCGATTTTCTCACGCAACCTTCTCATATGAACATTAATAACGTTATCGTCACCGTAATACTCTTCGTTCCAAATTAATGTATATATTTGCGCTTTTGTAAATACACGATTTTGATTCTTTACAAACAGTTTTAAAATCTCAAATTCTTTTAAAGTCAGTTTCAGAGGCTTCCCGTTTTTTTCCACAGTAAAATTAATTGGATCAATCGTTAAATCACCAATTTGAATCGTCTTTTCTGTTGTTTCTGTAGCCGAATATTTCGTAGACCTGCGAATACCTGCTTTTACACGCGCCGCCAATTCAATCATAGAAAATGGCTTGCAAATGTAATCATCTGCTCCAAGTCCTAATCCAACAGCTTTATCAACATCTGTATCTTTTGCTGACATCATTAAAATCGGTACTGCACTTTTTTCACGAATAATACGTACAACTTCTAATCCGTCTAACTTCGGCATCATAATGTCGAGGATAATCAAATCAAATGAACCTTTTAAATATGTGTTTACCCCTTCTTCCCCATCAGATGCGATTGTAACTTGAAAGCCCTCTTTTATTAAATACTTTTCCACCATCTCTTGAATTGAGAGATCATCTTCAACTAATAAAATATGATGTGACATATGTCTATCCCCTTTTTACAAACGTTAACAATTCAATTGTATCGTAACTACTACAGACTTGAAACAAATATATGAATTTTCAAACCAACTTCCCTTCCTTCCTTAACAATGATATGATGAAATTCACTACGATTGTTCATAATTAACTTTATATAAAGGAGACTTATCATGTCAGAAAATAAAAAAGTAAGCTTAGCTGATTTAATGCGCGAACAACTTGCAAAGAAAAAGCAAGGTAACGGTAATGGTCAAAATGCCAAAAACCAAAGCCAAGAAACAAAAAAATTACAAAACCAACAAACGAAAAAGACAAACAACCAACGTAGACGTACAGGTGTATAAATGAACGGACAAAAACGTTCTAATATCGCACCCGGCCTTGAAGTTGATATTGTATTAAAACAAGATCAACGCACCGGCAAATTAACACGTGGAATTGTAAAAGATATTTTAACGAACTCCTCTTCTCATCCGCATGGCATTAAAGTGCGATTGCAGGACGGGCAAGTCGGTAGAGTACAAAATATCGTTCAATAAGAAAAGGAGCTCAAGTAAACTCGAGCTCCTTTTCTTTATTACCCTTTAATTTTCTCGATGAAAACTACTTTTAAATAGTCTCCTTCTTTAAATTGATCAATTGTACGGAAATCTTCTGGTAAAGAATGTTCTTCTAATATTTTATATTTACCATTCATTTCTTTAAAGGCCGTATCAATAAAGCCTTTAAACTTTTTCATATCGAATGCACTACAATTTGTAGAAGCAACGATAATACCGTTATTTTCTGTAATGGCAATTGTTTCTTTTAATAAATTTTTATAATCTTTTGCTGCACTAAATGTATATTTTTTTGAACGCGCAAAGCTTGGAGGGTCAAGTACGACCATATCAAATTTCATTTTTTTCTTCGCTGCATATTTGAAGTAAAGAAATACATCTTCTACAATGATATCTTGCGCTTCATAATCAACTTCATTTACACTAAACTGCTCAATCGTTTTACTTAAACTACGATTTGCAAGGTCGACACTCGTCGTTTTGCTCGCTCCGCCAAGCGCTGCAAATACAGAAAAAGCACCTGTATAAGAGAACATATTTAACACGGTTCTTCCCTTCGCATATTTATCACGAATTTGTTTTCGCACGTTACGTTGATCTAAAAATACCCCAACCATCGCTCCGTCATTTAAATAAACAGCGAAGTTCACACCATTCTCTTTTACGATAAGTGGGAACTCACCGCGCTCTCCTGCTACGAAATCATCGCCTTCAATGTATTTCCCTTTCGTATCAAAACGCTTCTTCTCATAAATACCTTTAAAGTTTGCTACTTTTTGAAGAGCTGCTATAATCTCATCTCTGAAAGTATAAATCCCTTCGCTATACCAGCTCACTACATAATAACCGTCATAATAATCGATGATTAAGCCGCCAAGACCATCACCTTCACCGTTTAGGGCGCGGAATGCTGTCGTATCACTTGATTTGTAAAATTGCTTTCGTTTATGTAAGGCAGATTTTATTTTACTTTCAAAGAAAGATTGATTAATTTGTTCACTCTCTTTTCTCGTTAAAATCCAACCGTAACCTTTATTTTGTTTTCCATAATAACCTTTTCCGACAAAGTTGTTCTTCTCATCTACTACTTTGATGATTGTCCCTTCTTCACGAACATCGTTTAGATTTTGAATCGCATCTTTTAAAATAAGCGGGTATCCACTTTTAATTTCTTTTATAAATTTCGGTTTTATTTTTACAGTTACTTCTGATCGCATATAAAAACTTCCTTTCCATTTGCATGCTTTCTTTATAGGAAGCACTTAAAAAACGAGACTGAAAAACAGCCTCGTTTCACTATACCATATTATTGCTTTGCTAGTACAACTAGCTCATCCCCTGGCATAACAGCTATATATTTATACAATGTTGAAAAAGTAAGACTACCATCTCTATGGCGAATAAATAGTATTAAATCCTCTGAATCGATTTCTTCTTTATTAATCTTTTGTTCTTCTGCAACTTGTATCGTTTTAAACGTATAACCATCTTCAATTTTTCTATTTAATTCTTCATAAATTTCATTTTGACCAAACAGTAAATGAGCTTTTTTCGAAAGGGAAATGCGTTCTTGTTCAATCTTTTCCACATCATGGATTGGAAGTAAAAATGTATTATGATGTCCAAACTGCGGTACGTATGTATTTGCGACTAATACATTATAAGAATCCGTATCTGTAACTGCAATTAAGTATTCATACTGATTCATATCAACTTCAAATTGTAACTGTTCAGAGAGTACTTGACCATTATATGTATTAAGCCCTTTCACCTTTGCACATTGCAAATGCTCTTCTGATACATCTACAATTAAGCTCGGAATACCCATCTCTTTACAATGCAATGCAAAAGCAGATGAGAATGTACTCGCACCTGAAATTAAAATTCCTGGTGGCTCCGTATTCGCCAATCCTAATCTTTTCGCTAAAAATCCAATTGAAAATCCATGAGCACAAACGGTCGTAATAACGAGTGCAAATGTAAGTGCCGTTAATATAGAAGCATCTTTATAACCTTCTTGTAATAACTCCGTCGCAAAGTAACTTGAAACCGTTAATGCAACAATACCTCGCGGCGCAATCCATCCAACTAGCGCCCGTTCTGCTTTTGTTAACTCTGTGCCGATTGTCGATATCCAAATCGATAAAGGGCGTACAACAAATAGCATCATAAGTACGAAGCTTATAATAGGCCAGCTGAAAATCTCCATAATCGTTGTTCTTGGAAGGGATGCTGTTAATATAATAAAAACAGTCGACGTTAGTAGCACAGAAATATTTTCGTTAAAATGACGAATATCACCGATAGAAGAAATATATTTTTTCATCCGCGCAAGCGTAATCCCCATTACAGTTACAGCTAGCATACCTGTTTCATGCATCACTTCATCCGCAATGCCAAAGCATAACAGTACCGTAACTAGCAAAATTGGGGCTTTTAAATATTCTGGTACTTTTCCC
The DNA here is from genome assembly GCF_022663775.1 of Bacillus cereus group sp. BfR-BA-01350. Classification (NCBI taxonomy): domain Bacteria; kingdom Bacillati; phylum Bacillota; class Bacilli; order Caryophanales; family Bacillaceae; genus Bacillus; species Bacillus cereus group sp. BfR-BA-01350. The sequence continues at coordinate 147,696 of NZ_JAKUGD010000007.1, read as the reverse complement.
TTTAAAATCATATAGCTCATAAAAATACTAAATACATAACCGAGTACCATTGCAAATAATGAACCTGCAAAGAAATACAACAACGTATGTAATTGTACATTTTCTTTCGTTAAGAAATTTACAATTTGAAAGGCGAATACAGCAAGTAAAGCTCCAAATGGATCAACGATAATCCCTTCCCATTTTAAAATTGCTGCTGTTCTTGGTTTTAATCGCGCTTGGCGTAACAACGGAATAATTACCGTTGGACCTGTCACAATAAAAAGTCCTCCAATAATAAATGCAACCGCCCAATCTAATCCAGCGACGTAATGAGCTGCAAGTGAGCCAGCAATCCACGCGATAAACGCACCAAACGTAACGATACGAAATACTGGTTTTGATAGCCCCCTCAGTTCACGTATATCTAAACTTAAACTACCCTCAAACAATATAATCGCAACAGAAAGTGATACGAGTGGACTAAAAACATCTCCAAGCACCTCTTTTGGATTAATAATACCGAAAACCGGACCAATTAATAATCCAGCAACTGCCATAACAACAATCGCAGGGAGCTGGAAGCGCCATGCAGTCCATTGTGAAGCAATACCTAACGTAATAATAATAACGATACTAAGTAAAAGTGATTCAACCATAATGCCCTCCTTGTTCATAGTATTGCGACAGCAAAGTATAAACCATACTTTACTTCTCTATATTTTCAATTAATTCTATTTACATAATATATAATCAAGTTAAATATATAGTCAACAGGAGGATACTATACTTACATAAAGTGAAACTTTAATCAGCCCCCACCTAACTTCTTCGCTTTCGCTAAATTTTGAGGTGGGGGTCTTACTGCCCGGCAAATAGCGGGATAAAAAATATTATCATAATTTGAGATTATCATTGACATTGATAATGATTTTCATTATCATTTAATGTATATGAATTCTCGAAAATAAAGGCTACACTTATAGGAGGAATAAACATGATTATTGTTACAAATACAGCTAAAATTACAAAGGGTAATGGACATAAATTAATTGATCGTTTTAATAAAGTAGGTCAAGTGGAAACAATGCCCGGCTTTTTAGGATTAGAAGTTCTTCTAACGCAAAATACAGTTGATTATGATGAAGTAACAATTAGCACACGCTGGAATGCAAAAGAAGATTTCCAAGGTTGGACGAAGAGCCCAGCATTTAAAGCTGCTCACTCCCATCAAGGCGGAATGCCAGATTATATTCTTGATAATAAAATCTCTTACTATGATGTAAAAGTTGTACGTATGCCAATGGCTGCAGCACAGTAAACATATTTCTTTTTTAAAGTATAGAATAGGAGAAGTGTTACCACTTCTCCTATTCTATACTTTTTTTACTGTCTTTTTACTAGTTTCGCATGTACGACTAACCTTCCTGCTTCCGGATCGAGTGCATAGTCACACGTCGAAAGTGTTACAATTTGATCACTTGCTGTTACTGTTGTATCCGTTTTATACAACGATTTTTCTTGAATTTTCTCCAAAAATGATGTGTATTCCGTATCACTGCTAAAATCCGTTTCAATGTAATAAAAATCAGTTGTTGTTGTATACACCGAGAACACTTCAAGATCATATCCTTCAAATAATGTATCGTAATATAATTTACGATGTGACATAAAGAAATCTTCATCTAACATTTTCTTTAAACTTCCAAACATAGAACCATCTTTCATACGGTGACCATATAAAATAGTATTTCGATTTTGAGATTTCACATCATTACGATAGTCCATAAAGATGCTTCCTGCTCTCATATCTTCCCCTTTATAATTACGAAATAAATAGTAATCATTGTCTTTCGCTTGAACGATTGGATAATTAATTTGTGTATCATCCATCGTAATCCAGCCAACTATTTCTTGGTTAATTTGCTGCAGAGCTTTGAACTGTTTACGTACTTCCCCGTCTTGTGATTGCTCTTCCATCGGACTTTTTTCATAAATATTTTGTGCTTCGGCCATTACTTTACGATTTTCATAGTAATCCATGAAAATATCACCTAATTCATATACTGAATAGAAAAAGGTACCTAAAAAAACAACTGTAAGTATTCGTTGAAAAAAAGAATTCTTCTTCCGTTCTTTTTTACTACTCAAATTATCACCTCAAAACGGATTGTTCGCATATTTAAATACCCATTGGGACCATATACAATCCTGTATCTTCATCTTGCTTTACAACGACATCTACACCGTATATCGCCTTTATCATACTTTCTGTCACAACGTCATCCGGCTTACCTTTCGTAACAATCTCGCCATCTTTCATAACGATGATGTGATCACTATAGCGAATTGCCTGATTAATATCGTGTAATACCATGACGATCGTCAATCCATGTACTTCATTTAACTCTTTTACTAACTCTAATATTTCAAGTTGATAATAAATATCTAAATAGGTTGTCGGTTCATCTAAAAAGAGTATTGGTGTTTTCTGAGCTAACGTCATGGCAATCCAAACACGTTGTCTTTCTCCACCAGATAAAGCATGAATTTCTTTATCACGTTTACTTAGTAAATTCGTACATGCTAAAGCCCTTTCGATCGCTTCTCTATCTTCATCCGTTTGCGAGGAAAAAATATTTTTATGAGGCATACGACCAAAACTTGTTAATTTCTCTACCGTCATATCTGCTGGTGCTTCATTTTGTTGATGGACAACGGCTAACTTTCTAGCAAACTCTTTCGGTTTATATTGGCTAATTGCTTTCCCATCTAGTATGACCTCTCCGCTACGAGGATCATGATTTCTTGACATCACGCCAAGTAATGTCGATTTCCCGCAACCATTTGGACCAATAATTGTTGTCACTTTACCAATTTCTATTTCACTACTAACCGACTTTAATCGATCCGTTACATTATCATACGAAAAGGTTACATTTTTAATTTCCATGAACTTTATCACTCTTTCTAAGCAAGAATATTAAGAATGGGCCACCAATGACTGCCATAATTGTTGCTGCTGGAATTTCATTAGGTGGCACAATTAACCTTCCAATCGTATCCGCCGTCAAAATTAATAACGCTCCTGCAAGAGCAGAAAATGGAATTAATACTTTATGATCTGAACCGACTAATTGCCTTGAAATATGCGGAACGAGTAATCCTACAAAAGCAATAACACCTGCAATCGCTGTTGATACTGCTGCTAAAAGTACTGCAATAGCAGAGATGATAAGACGAACTCTCGTCACGTGCAAACCTAAGTTTTTCGCAGTCTTATCTTGTAGCGATAATAAGTTACACCAAGCTCCTACAAACAGAGCAAGAACCAAACCAATTGTTCCATACGTAACCATTATTTCTACATCGCTCCACGTCTTCATCGTTATATTAGAAGTCGTCGTTTGCTTAATACTCTTAATGAAATATCCACAAATCGTAATGAACGATTCATTTAATCCAGTAAACATCGCATTAATAGCTATACCAACTAAAATAATACGAAGTGGACTTAACCCTGACTTCCATGAAAAGGCATAAACGAGATAACACGCAAACGCACCACCTAAAAAGGCGAATACTGGTGTCCAGAAAAAGAATTGCGGGAACAACGTTATAATAACAAGTGTCATAAAACTTGCTCCTGAAGATATCCCGATTACCCCAGCATCAGCGAGTGGGTTTTTCATAACAGCTTGAAAAAGCACACCTGAAACAGCAAGAGCTGCTCCAGTGAATAACGCAATAATAATACGCGGGAAACGTAAATCTTTAATGACCTCAACATCTTCATTTCCACCTGTAAATATCCCTTGTACAAGTTCAACAATACCTACTTCTAAACTCCCTTTCATCGCTGACAATGATGTCATAACGATAAGTAATGCAGTAACAATGAGGAAACTCCAAGTTTTTTTATTCATTTCACTCTTCCTTTATATGAAAATGCATCACGGATACATCATTTTTTTCAATTCATCTAACGCTTCGATTGCTGCTAAATTTCCTGTCGTTCCAAATAAACGCTCTTCTAAATCGTAAACACGATTATTTTTAACTGCAGCGAAGTGTTTCCAAATATCATTTGTTTTAAATTCTTTATCAAACATTTTTACAACTTCATCAGGCATACCATGAGCTGCTCGTAAAATAATATCCGGATCAGCTTTCTTTAAATACTCTGTATTAGAAGCTAAATATTCTACTTGTTCACCTTGTACAATATTTTTACCACCTAGTTGTTTCACTAAATCACCAATATAGGAATGCTCTGTTGCTACTAAATAACTCCCCGGCACCCCTAATAAAATAAGTACTGTCGGTTCTTTCTTTCCCTTTACTTCTTTTTGAATGCTAGCAACCTTTTTATCTAACTTCGTTACAACTGCTTCAGCTTGTTTCTCACGCCCATATTGCTTACCTAAATTACTAATGGCATTTTGCATATTTTTTAAACTAGTTAAGTCTACAAAGTTTGCTTTCATACCTACACCATCAAAAACTGGCTTTAATTCATATTCAAGTGTTGTAACAGATAATACTTCTGACGGCTTTAATGACTTTACCTTTTCCATATCAGGACTCATCGGATTCCCGACTTCAGGTAAACCTTTATATCGCTTCGGTAAGGTTTTAGAACTAGTTGGAACACCAACTAAATCTACCTCTAACGCATCCATAATTTCAGTAACAGCGACTGTCGTTGCAACAATTCGCTCTTTACTTTCACTCTTTACTTGCTTCGCGGTTTCTTTTTTAGGTGATGAGCACCCAGCTATACTCACTAATAAAATGATAGCCATTAGTACACTTGCAATTTTCTTCACTCTCAATCACCACTCCTTTCCAAACAATATGAAACAAGTCTTGATGCACGCGAACATGCATCAAGACTCCAAAAATTACAATCTACCTGCTCTATATTTACGAACTAGTAAAGCAAGTGAACCTAGCAGTAACATCATGTATAAACCAAGTTGTGCTGTATCTGCAGTTTTTGAGTTTTTCTCTTTTTTCGAATCATTATTTGTAGCTCCGTTTTTCTTTTTACCATCTGCATTTCGGTTAAAATCAGGAGTTCCTACTGTTTTTACATTATCTACTTTTGGTGTAGTTATTGGTTTTTTCGGTTCATTCTTTGGCTCTTCTTTTACCGTTCCTACAGCGCCAATCTTCGTCGTATCAAATTGAATTTGTACGTCGTAGAAATGATGGTAATTCATTGAATCGATATCTACTTTTACTTTTGCATTTAATTTTGCAAATAAATCATTAGCTTCAAATTCTACGACTCTTGTATTGGCAGCCTTATCTTCACTTACTACTTTTGCATCTGCAAATCCACCATTATTTTCTGTTTGGAACTTCGTAATCCAGTCACTATTTTTCAGTGTCATTGCAACATACTTCTTGCCATCTTTCACTGTTAATCTTGCTGGACTTACAACATATTGATTCATCATTGAAATTTCTTCTGTCTTATCTTTTAACACTTTAAAAGCAATATCGTACTGACCATCTTTTAAATTTTTCGGATCAACTGTTGGGTTTTCATTTAGATTATTCGTTCCATCTTGGTTGTTACTTCCACCTTGGTTGTCGTTTCCGCCTTGGTTGTCGCTTCCGATTTGATTACCATTACCATCTTGGTTAGTATCTCCACCTTGGTTACCTAAAGCTTTAATACTTCCTTTATCGAATGCAAATTGAATATCATAGAAATGATGATAATTCATTGCATCGATATCTACCTTCACTTTTGCATTTAACTTTTTCGATAAATCAGCTACTTCCACTTCTACTACTCTTGTATCTTTCTCTTTATTTGTACCTAATACTTGCGCATCGACGAACGCACCATTCTTTTCAAACTCAAACTTCGTAATCCATGAGCTATTTGTTAATGTGAAGGATACATATTTCTTTCCATCTTTCACTTTTAATACACCTGGATTCTTCGTATATGTGTTCATCATTGAAATTTCTTCTGTTTTATCTTTTAACACTTTAAAACCGATACTGTATTCACCGTCTTTAAGAGCGTTTGGATCAATTGCTGTGTTATCGTCTTGGCTGTCGTTTCCGCCTTGGTTGTTGTTTCCACCTTGGTTGTCATTTTCACCTTGGTTGTCGTTTCCACCTTGGTTGTCGTTTCCACCTTGGTTGTCGTTTCCGCCTTGGTTGTCGTTTCCGCCTTGGTTGTTGTTTCCACCTTGGTTGTCTAACGGTTTAATGCTACCTTTATCAAATGCAAATTGAATGTCATAGAAATGGTGATAATTCATTGAATCGATATCTACTTTTACTTTTGCATTTAACTTTTTCGATAAATCTGGTACTTCTACTTCAACTACACGTGTATCAGCTTTTTTATCTTCACTTATTACATTTGCATCAACAAACGAACCATTTTTCTCAAATTCAAATTTTGTAATCCAAGAACTGTTCGTTAACGTAAATGATACATACTTCTTACCATCTTTTACTTTTAGCACACCTGGACTTTTTGTATATGTGTTCATCATTGAAATTTCGTCTGTTTGATCTTTTAACGCTTTAAAATTGATGCTGTATTCACCATCTTTAATTGTTTCAGCATCTGGTTTTTTATTTTCATCTGGTTTTTCTACTTCCGGTTTTTCTACTTCTGGTTGTTTCTCTTCATTTTTAATTTGTTCAAGTTTATCTTGTTCAAATAAAAGTTGTACATCATGCGTTTGTTTATAATTTCTTGATGCCATCTCAATAAATACTTTTGTATTTAGTTTTTTTGATAAATCAGCTACTTCGAACTCTACTACTCTTGTATCTTTTTCTTTATTTTCACTCACTACTTTTGCGTCAACAAATGCACCATCTTTTTCCGTTTGGAAATTTTTAATTAATGAGCTACTTTTTAACGTTACAACCGCTTTTTTCTTACCATTTTCTACTTTCAATACTCCTGGATTTTCCATGTAACTATTCATTTTAGATTCTTCATCTGTTTGATCTTTTAACACTTTGAAAGGAATGCTGTACGCACCATCTTCAATTGTGTTAGAATTTGGTTGTTGATCTGGGTCAGGCTTTTGGTCGGGCTTCTGACCTGGATCCGTAGTTTCATTTGGATCTGGCTTATTAGCTGGATCCTCTTTTTCATCTGGTTTTTCTACATGAATTGGTGTAATGCTATTTTGATCAAATGCAATACGAACATCATATTCATGATGATAGTTCAGAAAATCAATATCTACTTTTACTTTCGCTTTTAATATCTTCCCTACATCTTCCACATCGAATTCTACTACTCTTGTATCTTTTTCTTTATCTTCACTAATTACATTTGTCTCAACAAGTTGACCTGCTTTGTCTGTTTCAAATTTCGTAATCCATGAACTATTTTTTAATGTAAAGGACACTTTCTTTTTCCCATCCTTCACTTTTAAAGTTCCTGGACTTACAGAGTATTCATTCATCATGGATACTTCATCCGATGCATCTTTAAGAACTTTAAAATCCATTGAGTATTCGCCGTCAGCTAATTGAGTAGCCGCTTGAACTGCAAGTGGTTGTAGTGTTGATACGAATGTAAATATCATTAAAAACATAGTAACAACGATCTTAAGATACCTGTTCAATGAAATAACGCTCCTTTTTATTTATTTACTAAACTTCACGTTACGAATTAAGAAAACACCTGAAATAAGAATTAACACCGCAAATAATCCGATACGTGCTTCATCGCCTGTTTTAGGATTATCTGTTTTTTCAGCTTTACCATTTTCATTTTTTGTATCTTTATTTGTTTCTTTGTTCGCTTCTTTTGTTGTTTCTTTATTCTCTACTTTTGTTTTCTCTTCTTTGACTTGTGTACCTGTTTTCGTTTGATCATTGTTTTTTGTTGTAGCAGCCGCGCCGTTATCTCCACCTACAGCTTTTACATTTGCATCAAAAGCAAAACGAATTGTGTAGTGGTGGTCATAGTTTGCACTTGGTACGACAACATGAATTTTTACTCCTAATGGTTTTGATAAATCATCAATTTTAAATTCAACCGTTCTTTTATCAGCAGCCTCGTCCTTGCTAACTACTTTTGCATCAACAAAATTCCCGTTCTCAGGAGCTTTAAATTCTGTAATCCAAGCACTGTGATTCATTGGAACTTGAACTTTCATCTCACCATTTTTCACAACTAGCTTAGCTGGTTTTTCAAAATAATCATTTGCCATTGAAGCTGAATCATTTTCCGCTTTTTGAATGACATAGTTAATGTCATACGTACCGTCAGCTAGTTGTGCTGAAACTTTCCCATATGGCATGATAAGAAAAGCTAGCATACATACGAACGTTATAATAAAAGCGGGTAATACAGAAATCTTTCTCATTTGGCTTACTTCCTCCTTGTTTATCTTTCATCCCTACTTTTTTGAAAATGATAATTATTCTCATTTTGTTAGAAAAAAATAATAATCTTCTATCATTATTTAATTGTAGTTTATTTATGTAATGTAGATATTACTGATTATCATTCTCACTGTATGTTAAAAATAATACCCCTCCCTATTCTTTATAAAGAGCGATTCGTATTTTAACATAAGTCTCTATTTCTCGTTGATTATCATTCTCAATAAAGCTCAAAAAAAATAAAACTAACCATTTTTCTACTCTATCACCTCTATCTACCAAAATGATATCGTTATAGAAAATCTTATACCTTTCACTCCTCACTTTCCTTCCAATATTTCCACAACTAAGTCAATCTTAGCCTACTCATAATTTTTTTGTCAACTATATTACGTATAAAACTTTAAATATCTGAATTTCCTTATATATGGCTTTTTCTACAAAAAAAGAGGCTTTCTTTCATAGAAAGCCTCTTTTCTCTATTTTTCTACAGCAACTTCTTGCTTTTGAAACAATGAAATGACATATCCAATTACAATACCTACTAGAGCAGGAACGAACCAACCAATCCCAACACTATATAATGGAATTTTATTTAAAATTGGTGTTAATGCTGCAATCTCAAGATTTGCATTGTGTAATCCATCAAAGAAGCTAATCATGAATGCTCCTACAATACCACCTACATACATGACTAAAGGAAGACGAATATAGTTTTCAACCAGTGATAATATAATTAGCACGATACCAATTGGGTAAATTGCGATTAAGATTGGTAATGCTAATGCATTTAACTGAGTTAAACCAAGATTCGCTACCATAAATGCTAATACACAGAAAATGAAAACAACTTTTTGATAAGAAAACTTCGGTAATAAAGAAGAGAAATATTCTCCGCAAGCTGCGACAATCCCTACTGAAGTTGTTAAACATGCTGCTGAAATTGCGATTCCTAATAATAAAGTTCCGTAACTACCGAATAAATGATTTACAACGTTTGTTAAAATAATTCCGCCGTTTGCTCCCATTCCAAGAGAGACACTAGAAGCTCCAAGATAAGCAAGCGCTAAGTAAACGAGTAGTAAACCAAGTGCTGCAATAAACCCTGCAAAAATTGTTACTTTTGCAATGCTATTTTTATTTGTAATACCTTTTTCTTTTAACGCATGAATTACAACATTTCCGAATACAAGTGCTGCAAGTCCATCTAAAGTTAAATATCCGTCAATAAAACCTTTAAATAGCGGAGCACTATATGCTTCTGTTGGTGCACCAAATTCACCCATTGGTGTAATAAGTGCTTTCACTACAATAATTGCAATAACAGCTAATAAAATCGGAGTTAATACTTTACCGATGCGGCCCACTAATTTTGATGGGTTTAAAGCTAAATAAAAAGTTACAGCAAAGAAAATAAATGTAAAGATAACAAGTGGGTACGATTGACCAGCTATCTCACTTGATAAGAACGGTGCAACACTCATTTCATAAGCAACTGTTCCTGTACGCGGCACGCTTACGAATACACCTAAACATAAATAAATTGCAGTAATAAAAACTAGTGCGAATATAGGGTGTACACGCCCTGCTAACTCATTAATATCTCCCTTTAAAGCTATAACGATAACTCCTAATAAAGGCAATCCAACGCCTGTTACGACAAAACCAAACAACGCAATCCATACATCTGTTCCAGCGCCTTGTCCTAATGCTGGTGGAAAAATCATATTACCTGCACCGAAAAACAGTGCAAATAACATTAAACTTATTGCAAACATCTCAGAAAACTTTAAAGATGATTTCATTTCTACTAACCTCCTAATTTAAATTTAACAAAATATTCTGAATTAAAATCCGTCATATATCCTCTTTCAAGCATACTTCCCCGTAAAAGAACGCAAAAAACACCCGTCCCTAACAAAGGGACGAGTGTTGAAATCGTGGTTCCACCCTTATTCTAATAAAATGAATTTATAACGAAATAAGCTCATTTTATAGCTCGTGTAAATTGATAACGGTTTTATCCGCCAAGAATTACAATGCATTATACATGCAGTTCACTCTTGAAGTTTAGAGGTGGTAAGCTTGTCTTTTCGTATTAGGAAGCTCACAGCCTAAGGCTTCCCTCTCTGAGAATCGTAAAAAACAACTCATGTCCTCATCATTACTTTTATAAAATATCTTGTCGAAACTTGTTGTTTTTTATTATATGGGCTATTTTTTAAAAAATCAATAGTTTTATTTTTTCTGACAAAAAAATATAGGGAGAAAATTTTCCCTCCCTATAACTGCCCTATTAAAATTTCTAACTCTTCAGCTGTAACGCTCCGCCACTTTCCAACTTCAAGCTCATTTAGCTCTATATTCATAATGCGTACTCGCTTTAACTTTGTTACAGTAAACCCGAAAGCTCGACTCATTCTACGAATTTGTCTGTTCATTCCTTGCGTTAAAACGATGCGAAATGTAGACTGATCCACTCTCGTCACTTTACATGGCTTCGTCATTCCATCTTTAATCTTTACACCGCTGGACATCTCATTAATAAACCAATCTGTAAAAGGTTTATCAACTGTAACAACATATTCTTTCTCGTGCTCATGATCACCATGTAAAATTTGATTGGCAATCCCGCCGTCATTCGTTAATAAAATAAGTCCTTCTGACGCTTTATCTAATCGTCCAACAGGAAAGATACGCTCTGGGTAATTAATATAATCAATAATATTACCTTCAATATGATCCGCTGCTGTACAAGTAATGCCAACTGGCTTATGAAAGGCTATATACACCTTTTCTTTCTCTTCCTTTACAATAACCCGTCCATCAATCGTTACTACTACATCATCACTTACAATTGCACCGTGCGTACATATTTCGCCGTTAATAGCCACGCGCCCGGCTTTAATAAGGCGATCTGTTTCGCGTCTTGAACAGGATTTTGCTTCGCTTATGTATTGGTTGATTTTCATGTTTTATTCCTTTTCACATATATTAAAAGCGTCAATCTATGGCAATATCATTATGCCACGATTGACGCTCGTTTACTTCGCAAAAACAACTAAATAAATAACCCCAATCACCAAAAATATTCCGCAACAAGCTAACAATACTTTTGCAAGTTTGTCCATAAACATATAATGGTTTCCCCTTTGTTTCGTTGTTTTCTATTTTAATTCGACAACTGTTACGCCTAGGCCTCCCTCGCCCATGTCACCGTAACGGAATGTTTTTACACCGCGGTGCTTCTTCAAGTAATCTTGAACACCTTGGCGAAGTGCTCCTGTTCCTTTACCGTGAATGATTGATACGCGAGGATAGCTTGCAAGCTGGGCATCGTCTAAGTATTTCTCAACGCGCGCCATTGCATTTTCAAATCGTTCACCACGAAGATCAAGCTCTAGCGAAACATGATAGTCTCTACCTTTTACTGTTGCAACTGCTTTTTTCTCTGTTTGCTTCGGTGTGTTAATGTATTCCATGTTAGACTCTTTTACTTTCATCTTCAGAATACCGATTTGTACGCTCCACTCTGTATCGCTTACTTTTTCAAGCAATTGACCTTTTTGACCGAACGTTAATACTTTTACTTCATCACCTGCGCGTAACTGTTGTTTCGGCGCAGTATTTTTCACGTTTACTTTTTGTTTCTTCACAAGCTCTGGTGCTGCGCCTTCTAGACGGCTCTTCGCTTCAATTAACTCGTGATCTTTCACGTTTGCAAGCTGTGCTTTACGCAATTGACGAAGTTCTTGAATAATGCCTTCTGCTTCTTTCTTTGCAGCTTCGACTTTTTCTTCTCCTTCTTTTTGCGCTTTTAATAATCGTTCATCACGTTCTTCGTTAAATTCAATAATTTGACGTTGTAATTCGCGATGCAGTTTTTCAGATTGCTTGCGAAGCGCTTCTGCTTCATTCCAGTCACGCTCTGCGTTCTTTTGACTTTCTTCTAACTTCGCAATCATATTTTCAATTTTGTTTGTATCTGTACTAATGTGATTGCGCGCTTGCTCAATGACGCGATCAGATAATCCAAGGCGTTTCGAAATTTCAAAGGCATTACTACGTCCTGGTACACCGATTAATAATTTATACGTTGGACTTAATGTATTTACATCAAACTCAACGCTCGCATTAATAACTTGCTCACGATTATATCCGTATGCTTTTAATTCTGGGTAATGCGTCGTAGCAACAACGCGGGCACCGCGATTACATACTTCATCTAAAATTGAAATGGCAAGTGCAGCCCCTTCTTGCGGGTCTGTTCCAGCACCTAATTCATCGAATAAAACTAAGCTTTCAAAATCAGCTTTTTCTAAAATATCAACAATGTTCACCATATGTGAGGAGAACGTACTTAAACTTTGTTCAATCGATTGCTCATCACCGATATCAGCAAAGATATTTTTGAATACACAAATCTCTGACTCATCCATTACTGGAATGTGAAGACCAGATTGCGCCATTAAAACACAAATACCAACTGTTTTCAGTGTAACTGTTTTACCACCTGTATTCGGTCCCGTAATAACAATTGTCGTGAAATCTTTACCTAACATAATGTTATTTGGCACGATAACTTCTGGATCAATAAGCGGATGACGTGCCTGTCTTAAATCCATATAACGCTCGTTATTTACGATTGGCTTCGTTGCTTTAATACGCTTCGCATAAAAAGCTTTCGCAAATATGAAGTCAAGATTTGCAACTACTTCTACGTTTGATAAAACGATATCGGCTTCTACTGCCACTTCTTCTGTTAACATTAATAAGATGCGTTCGATTTCTTGTTTTTCTTTCACACGTGCTTCTTGGAGCGCGTTATTTAACTCTACAATGACTTGCGGTTCAATAAATAACGTTTGTCCCGAAGCTGATTGATCGTGAACAATACCGCCATATACGCCGCGGTATTCTTGTTTTACTGGGATTACGTAACGTTCATTACGAATCGTTACAATTGAGTCAGACAGCATCTTTTGCGCGTTTGAAGAACGCGTCATGTTTTCTAACTTTTCACGAATACGGCTTTCTGCAGTACGAATTTGAGTACGAATACCGCGCAGTTTATCACTTGCGCTATCGACTACTTCCCCGCCATCACCGATGCAATTTGTAATTTTCTTTTCTAAATCATATAAAGATACAATTTGAGCGACATGAGTTTCTAAAATGGGAAGCTCAACACCATTATCAACCATATCTTCAATGAAACGTTTCATATTGCGACTACCATACATCGTATTCGCAATATCAAGTAGTTCATTCGGACTTAACATACTTCCAATCTTTGCACGCTTCACATTGGAGCGAATATCCGTAATACCACCTAATGGCGCACTACCTTTTAAACGAATGACTTTCGCTGCTTCATCCGTTGTATCTTGCATCTCTACAATTTCTTCAAAATCAGTGCTCGGCACTAAGTTCTTCACTTTGTCACGACCAAGTGAAGATGCTGTATGTTCAAGTAATTGTTCTTTTACTTTATTATATTCTAATACACGCAACGTTCTTTCTAACATGTTGCAGGTCCCCCTTGTGTTACTTATTACGTTTAATATAGTCTAATAAACGTTCAATATCCCACGTGTTAATTACGTTATCTTTTTGAATCCAACCTTTACGTGCTGCCGCTACACCTGTTTCCATATCTTCTAACATTTCAAGTGTATGAGCATCCGTGTTAATCGCTACTTTTACACCGGCATCTTGTGCTTGTTTTAATAATTTCGCGCTTAAATCTAGACGGTTTGGATTCGCATTTAATTCTAAAACTGTATTTGTTTCTTTTGCGAGTTCGATTAATAAGTCTGTATCTACATCGTAGCCCTCACGACGTCCAAGAAGACGTCCTGTCGGATGGGCAATCATTGTGACATGTTTATTCTCTAGCGCAGCACGAAGACGTTTCATAATCGTTTCACGGTCTTGTGAGAAGCTAGAATGAATTGCTCCAATGACATAATCTAGTTCTGCTAATACTTCATCATCAAAATCAAGCGAGGCATCCGGTAAAATGTCCATTTCAATTCCGCGTAAAATTGTAATGTCTGGATACTTTTCGTTCATACGTTCAATTTCTTTCGCCTGCTCGCGAAGGCGCTCTTTCGTTAAACCGTTCGCTACTTTCAAGTATTGTGAGTGATCAGTAATTGCCATAAACTTATATCCACGAGCACGGCACGCTTGTACCATCTCTTCAATAGAAAAAGCACCATCACTCCATGTTGTATGCATATGTAAATCACCTTTTATATCAGAGAACTGAATTAAGTTTGGATACTCTTTAATTAATTCAATTTCTTTTCCATCTTCACGAACTTCTGGCGGGATAAATGGAAGACCGAAATGAGCAAAGAATTCTTCTTCAGTCTCAAATGTTTTCACTTCCCCTGTTTCCAAGTTCTCTACACCGTACTCACTAATTTTCTCGCCTTTATCTTTTGCGATTTGACGCATTTTTACGTTATGGTCTTTGGACCCTGTGAAATGGTGAAGAGTTGTAATAAACTCTTCTGGTTTTACTAGGCGGAAATCAATCGAAATATCATATTCATATTGAAGACGGACCGAAACTTTCGTATCTCCGCTCGCGATTACTTCAATCATATTATCAAATTGTAGTAAATGCTCACGTACTGCAGCTGGTTCTGTCGTTGCAATGATAAAGTCTAAATCTTTTACTGTTTCACGAACACGGCGCAAACTACCAGCGCGAGAGAAACGAATTACCTCAGCAATATTCGACAATTTCTCCTCTATTTCCCCGGCAATAGGCAATACCATTGCGATTGGTAAACGCTCCGGACGGGATCCTACTTGATCGATTGCTTCTAATATTTTCTCTTCTGTTTTTTTGCCGAAACCAGCTAAAGCTTGTACTTTATTTTCCTCACAAACCGCTTTTAGCGACTCCATATCAACAACACCAAGTTCTTTATATAACTTAGCTACCTTTTTACCACCTAGGCCTGGCAATTTTAATAACGGTAATAAGCTACTTGGAACCTCTTTTTCAAGCTCTTGTAACACTTCAGATGTTCCCGATTCTATATATTCTTGAATAACTGCTGCCGTTCCTTTTCCAATGCCCGGAATCTTCGTGAAATCTTCAATCTCAGAAAGACTACGATCGTCACTTTCTAGCGCTGCTGCCGCTTTACGAAATGCAGATATTTTAAATGGATTCGCGCCCTTTAGTTCCATAAAAAGCCCGATTGTCTCTAATAATTTAATTACTTGTTTTTTATTTACTTTCATCATTGTCCCGCCTTTCTTTCATAGAAAAAAACTTCTCTTTCCGAAAAAAGAGAAGTTATACTCTGCTACCTGTCTGCCATAGTTCCTTCACCTTTTCAGAGAGAATCGGTGTATCGTCTACAATTATTTTGCTAATTGATGATTGTTGTAATGGTGTTTGTAATTGTTCAATCGGAAGAATGTTCCCAATGATAATTAAGACAAACAAAATAATATATACTTCTAAAAATCCGAGGATTGCCCCCGCAAACGCATTTACTTGCTTTAAAACCGGTATTTCTGCAAACATATTTAACAAATTACCAAGTAATGAAAGTGCAATTTTTGTAATAATAAACAATATAATAAACGCAAGTGCTTGATAAAATACTGTTTCAATATTATTTGCATCAATCCATTCTGGAACAGATACATTTTTATCAAATGGATACGGAATAAATTTCGCAAGTGCTGGCGCTAAATCTTTACAGTACCAGTATGCAACAAGGTATGCGATAATAAAGCTTGTTAACTTTACAAGTTGCAGAATAAACCCTCTGCGTAAGCCGAGGAAAAATCCCATAACAAGCAGTAAAATGATAATAATATCAATCATGTTATTCCATTCCTTTTTTTGTCATACTTTCTTTCAATTTCTCATGTTCTTCTTTTAATTTTATGTAATCGTGTATGACGTTTACCGCCGTCAATACCGCTAGTCTACTCGTGTCAAGCGAAGGATTCTTGGCATTGAGTTCGCGCATTTTATCATCCACAATCGCTGCTACCATGCGGATATGACTTGTACTTTCATCGCCAACAACTGAATATTGCTGACCATAGATTTCTACATTAATTCGACTTTTCTTTCCCTTTTGTTGTGACAACTCACCGGCCTCCAATCACGTACAGAATCCTAAAGTTTATCATACCATGAACCTTCATAATATGGAAACAGAAAGAACAATCCGATATGATAAAAATAACAATATAAAAAAAGGGGCAACCATTATGTCAAATTCTATCGTAATTCAAACAAATTCTACAGTAATTGAAGACATGAAACAACAATATAAACATTCGCTTAGCCCGAAAACTCCGCAAGGCGGGATCTTCATGGCAAAGGTGCCATCTTGCACAATTACAGCATATAAATCTGGAAAAGTAATGTTCCAAGGTGGACGTGCTGAAGCAGAAGCTGCCCGTTGGCAAACTGTCTCCCAAACTCCAAAAACAGCTGTAAAAAAAGCTGTCGATTCACACCGTTATGCACCGCCTGCTTCCATCGGTACAATGTCGATCGTAGGGTCAGATGAAGTGGGTACTGGTGATTTCTTCGGACCGATGACAGTCGTTGCTGTATATGTGGATGCGAAGCAAATTCCACTACTAAAAGAACTTGGTGTAAAAGACTCTAAAAACTTAAATGACGAACAAATTACTGCCATTGCAAAACAACTTCTACACGTTGTCCCTTACAGCTCTCTCGTTCTTCATAACGAAAAATATAACGAGCTATTTGATAAAGGAAACAACCAAGGTAAACTAAAAGCTTTGCTACATAATAAAGCTATTACAAACTTATTAGCTAAAATGGCACCTACAAAACCTGAAGGCGTCTTAATCGACCAATTCACACAGCCTGATACATACTACAAATATTTAGCAAAACAAAAACAGGTACAGCGTGAAAATGTTTACTTCGCAACGAAAGGCGAAAGCGTCCATTTAGCAGTAGCCGCCGCCTCCATTTTAGCTCGTTACTCATTCGTAAAACAATTTAACGAACTAAGCAAAAAAGCTGGTATGCCCCTTCCAAAAGGTGCAGGTAAACAAGTTGATATCGCCGCCGCTAAATTAATTCAAAAGCTTGGTAAAGAACGATTACCTGAGTTTGTGAAACTGCATTTTGCTAATACGGAAAAGGCGTTTCGCTTACTAAAATAGTATCGACAAAAACAGGAGCCTACAAACTCCTGTTTTTTGTTTTATCCTACTATTGTCCTTATAGTTTTGTTATAATTACAATATACAGATTATTCTAACATAGGAGGAGATTCCCATTGCTACTTCTACAAATGATTCTAAATATTTTACTAGGTAATCCACACGAAAGGCAGTTTGAAATTAGAGAAAACATTCAGCTGCTAAGTGAACAACGAGCGTTCAACGATTTAATAGAGCGCTATGGCCGATCTTTCTTATTAAACTTTCGGATCCGCAGGTTTATCGGGAAACACGATGCCCGCTTGTTAATACATAATCCAGCAAAACTACAACACTTCTGTGAGGAACTTGAATGTATGATTAGAAAAAGGAGGTTTTTCATATGAACGCTGTAAAAGTTAAAAAGGTATTATATGCATTCGTACACATCGTAGGTCCTCTATCTTACCTCACTATTTCTATCATTTGGGGCGCTTTTTTCACTACTAAATCTACATTTGAAAATATATCTGATAATCTTGGCGTGATGGCCATCTATTACGTGTTCATGAGTTTACTGTGGTTTTTCTATTTCGATCGATTAGACAAGGATGTAGATAACATTACAAAAGAGATTCATGATAAAAAGATATAACACATAAAAAGGAGAGTCGCCAAGACTCTCCTTTTTATGTTAGCTTTGTTTCTGCTTCTTATTAGATGAAGATACTTTATGAGAACCTGTTTCATGTGTTGTCGTTCCTTGTCCTTCTACTTCTGGAGAACCTAGGCCCGATCTCGAATGATCTTTTTTCACTTTTTTACTCATTTATATTCACCCCTTCGCGTTACTTTTTGCTACAGGAGAATAAACTATACAAAATAAAAAGCGAGAGGAAATCCTCTCGCTTTTTTCATATTTTAGAATTCAGAAGAACCTGGAGTTCTTGGGAATGGAATTACGTCACGGATGTTAGCCATGCCAGTGATGTACATTAGGAAGCGCTCGAAACCTAGACCGAATCCAGCGTGTTTTGTACCGCCGTATTTTCTAAGTTCTAAGTACCACCAGTAGTCCTCTTCTTTCATGCCTAATTCTTTAATTCTATCTACTAAAACGTCCATTCTTTCTTCACGTTGGCTTCCGCCGATTAATTCGCCGATGCCAGGAACTAGAAGGTCAGTAGCAGCTACTGTTTTACCGTCGTCATTTAAGCGCATGTAGAATGCTTTAATGTCTTTCGGATAGTCAGTTACGAATACAGGGCGTTTGAAGATTTCTTCTGATAAGTATCTTTCATGCTCTGTTTGTAAGTCAATACCCCATTCTACTGGGTATTTGAAGTCAGCACCTGATTCTTGAAGTACTTTAATTGCTTCTGTATAAGTGATGCGACCGAAGTCAGAGTTAATTACGTTGTTCATGCGCTCTAGAACTGTTTTATCAACGAAGCTGTTGAAGAATTCCATTTCTTCTGGTGCATGCTCTAATACGTATTTCATTGCATATTTCAGCATATCTTCTGTAAGGTTCATTACGTCACCTAGTTCAGCGAATGCAATCTCAGGCTCAACCATCCAGAACTCAGCAGCGTGGCGAGTTGTGTTTGAGTTTTCTGCACGGAATGTAGGTCCGAATGTGTATACATCACGGAATGCTAATGCATAAGCTTCAGCGTTCAGCTGTCCACTTACTGTTAAGTTTGTTTCTTTGCCGAAGAAGTCTTTTGATTCATCAACTTGTCCGTCTTCGCCTTTTGGTACGTTGTTTAAATCTTGCGTTGTTACGCGGAACATTTCGCCCGCACCTTCTGTATCACTACCAGTGATGATAGGTGTATGAACATGTACGAATCCACGCTCTTGGAAGAATTGGTGAATCGCAAATGCTGCGATAGAACGTACGCGGAACGTTGCAGAGAATGCATTTGTTCTTGGACGTAAGTGAGCAATTGTACGTAAGTATTCAAACGTATGACGTTTCTTTTGAAGTGGGTAATCAGAATCTGATAAGCCCTCAATATCAATTTTTTCTGCTTTAATTTCAAATGGTTGTTTCGCTCCAGGCGTTACAATTACTTTACCTTCTACTTTAACTGAAGAGCTAAGTGGAAGTTTTGCAATTTCTTTGAAGTTATCTAATTCTGTATCGAAAACGATTTGAACGCTTTTGAAGAAGCTACCGTCGTTTAATTCGATGAAGCCAAATGCTTTTGAATCACGTAAGTTACGAATCCACCCTGATACTTGTACTGTTTGACCTGCGTATTTATCTGTATCTCTATACAGACTTTTTACTAATGTGTTTTCCATAGTGAAATTCTCCTTTGCTGATATATTTAAATACAAAAAAACCTTTCATCCATAAAGGGACGAAAGGTTAAACTTCGCGGTACCACCCAATTTGTCATAAAGACCAACTTTAACTCGTATGTAATACATACTTCCCGGTTTGTAACAGGCCGGATTCCCGTCTAAGTCTACTCTTGAATACAAGATTCAATTTCGGTTAGCAACTCCAAGGTGTTCTTCACATATACCGCCTCATCAGGCTCTCACCATCCCTGACTCGCTTTGGATTATAGTATATACTACTTTTCCTTATCATCGTCTTTCATTTTGTTAAACTAAAATTAATGTACTACATTCGTGAGAAAGATGCAAGGTGCCAGAAAATATATCAGCGATTTTCACAATATATCGAACGTAACTCCAAATATATCGGCGATTTTTATAATTTATCGACTTACCGACATTTTCCGACAACCAATCCACTAAAAAAATTGCCGGAATAAATCCGGCAATTTCTTATTACTTACGTAACTCCGCACCAAATTTCTCTTCTACCGCTGTTAACACGCGGTTATGTGCTTCTGTTACTTCTTCGTCTGTTAACGTACGCTCTGGATCGAAGTAGTTCATAGAGAATGCAAGTGATTTCTTGCCTTCTTCCATTTTTTCACCTTCGTATAAGTCAAATAGTGTTACGTCTTTCAGAAGTTCTCCACCAGCTTCAGCAATAACTTGCTTCATTTCGCCAGCTTTTGTTTCTTTCGTTACGACAACAGCCATGTCACGTGTCATAGATGGGAAACGTGGAATTGCTGAGTAGTAAGTTTCTTCAGCGTCTGCACCGAATACTTTTACAAGAGATAGTTCGAATACGAATGTATTTTTCACATCTAATTGTTTTTCTGCTTCTGGGTGCAATTGACCGATGAAACCAATTACTTCGCCTTCTAATACGATGTCAGCTGTACGACCTGGGTGCATACCTTCACGTTTTGCTGGTGCATATGTGATTTGGTTTGAAACGCCAAGTACGTCAAATAGACCTTCTAGTACACCTTTCACAACGAAGAAGTCTACTACTTTTTTCTCACCTTGCCATGCATGGTGAAGAGCAAGACCTGTCATAACACCCGCAAGATGTTGTTCTTCTTTCGGAAGTTCTCCTTCTTCTGTCGGTAAGAAGATAGAACCTACTTCGTATAAAGCAACGCTATCGTTTTTACGAGCGACATTGTATGAAACTGCTTCTAACAATTGTGGCACTAAGCTTAAACGAAGTTGGCTGCGTTCTTCACTCATTGGAAGTGCAAGAGCTACAGGCGCTTTTTCGTTTGGCTCCACCATATATTGTTTCGCTTTGTCAGCGCTTGTTAATGAATACGTGATTGCTTCATATAAACCAGCACCTTCTAAGAAGCGACGTACTTTACGACGTTTCGTTTGCGCTGCTGTTAATTTACCACGTGTCATTGTTCCAGATGGTAATGTAACTGGAATGTGATCATAACCGTATAGACGGCCCACTTCTTCTACTAAGTCTTCTGAAATTGTAATATCAGGACGACGTGCTGGTACATTCACGTGGAATGTTCCTTCTACTTCTGTAAATGGGAATTTTAAGTTTGTGAACATTGTACCCATTTCACTTGCAGAAATATTTGTACCTAATACACGGTTTACTTTTTCAGCAGTAACAGATACTGTACGCTCTTGTACTTGTAAGTTGTCAGCTTCTACTACTCCTTCAAGTGCTTCACCGCCAGCGTATTTCGCCATTAAAGCAGCTGCATGTTGAATTGCTTCAAATGTACGTGTTGGGTCGATTCCTTTTTCGAAACGTGCACTTGATTCACTGCGAAGACCTAAGTCTTTTGATGTACGGCGCACTGTTTGACCTGCAAAGTATGCAGACTCAATTAGAACGTTTACTGTCTCATTTGTAACTTCTGAATCCGCTCCGCCCATTACACCAGCAACAGCTAACGCTTTTGTGCCGTTTGTAATAACAAGGTGGTGGCTTTGTAACGTACGTTCTTGATCATCTAATGTTTCAATTTTTTCGCCTTCTTTTGCAAGACGAACAACGATTTCTTTTGAACCTAATTTATCGTAATCGAATGCATGTAACGGTTGACCGTATTCCATTAAAATGTAGTTTGTAATATCAACTACATTGCTAATCGGACGAATGCCAGCTGCCATTAGGCGAGTTTGCATCCACATTGGTGATGGACCAATTTTTACGTTCTTCACCATTTTTGCAATATATAATGGGTTTTCTTCTTTCGCTTCTACACTTACAGAAATGTAATCAGAAGTTTTTTCTGCTGTTTCTTGTAAGTCGATAGCTGGAAGTTTTACTTCGCGGCCGTAAATAGCAGCTACTTCATATGCAACACCTAACATGTTTAAGCAATCTGCACGGTTTGGTGTTAAACCAAGCTCAAGTACTTCATCATGTAAGTTTAAAATTTCAAGTGCATCTGCACCAACTTCAGCGTCACTTGGGAAGATGAAGATACCATCTGCGTATTCTTTTGAAACTAACTTTCCATCAATGCCAAGCTCTTGAAGAGCACAAACCATACCGTGAGAAGCTTCACCACGTAGTTTTGCTTTTTTAATTTTGAAATTACCAGGAAGTACAGCGCCAACTTTTGCAACTGGTACTTTTAAACCTTTTGCAATGTTAGCAGCACCACAAATAATTTGAACTGGTTCTTCTTCACCGATATCGATTAAACATTTGCTTAACTTATCAGCTTCTGGGTGTTTTTCACATTCTAATACGTGACCAACTACAACACCTTTTACACCTTTATTTAATACTTCAACACCTTCTACTTCAATACCACTTTTCGTGATTTTGTCTGCTAGTTCTTGTGCTGTTACATCTTTAATATCTACATACTCTTGTAACCAACGATATGATACGAACATACTTATCCTCTCCTTCCCTTACGCTCGTTTGAATTGTTGTAAGAAACGTACATCATTTGTATAGAAATGACGAATGTCATCTACGCCGTATTTCAACATTGCGATACGCTCTGCGCCCATACCGAATGCGAAACCTTGATATTCTTTTGAATCATAACCAGCCATTTCAAGTACGTTCGGGTGAACCATACCTGCGCCTAAAATTTCGATCCAACCAGTTCCTTTACAAGTGCCGCAACCTTTGCCGTGACACATCATACAAGAAATATCCATCTCTACAGATGGCTCTGTGAATGGGAAGAAACTTGGACGAAGACGGATTTCACGATCTTCACCGAACATCTTTTTCACGAATACTTGCAGTGTACCTTTTAAGTCACTCATGCGAATGTTCTTATCAATTACAAGACCTTCAATTTGCATGAACTGGTGTGAATGAGTCGCATCATCGTCATCGCGGCGATACACTTTACCAGGACAAATAATTTTAATTGGGCCTTTTTCTTTATTATTTTCCATCGTACGTGCTTGCACAGAAGATGTATGTGTACGTAGTAACGTTTCTTCTGTAATGTAGAATGTATCTTGCATATCGCGTGCTGGGTGATCTTTCGGTAAGTTTAATGCTTCGAAGTTGTAGTAGTCTTTTTCTACTTCTGTTCCTTCCGCTACTTCATAACCCATACCGATGAATACATCTTCAATTTGTTCAACAACAGCTGTTAACGGATGGTGACAACCTGTTTCAACAGGACGACCTGGCAATGTAACATCAATTGTTTCAGTTGCTAATTTCGCTTCAATTACTGCTTTTTCTAAGTTGCTGATTTTGTCGTCTAGACGCGTTTGAATCGCTTCACGTACTTCATTTACTAATGCTCCCATACGTGGACGCTCTTCTGCTGATAATTTTCCCATGCCGCGTAATACTTCTGTAATTGGACCTTTTTTTCCTAAATACGCTACGCGTACGTCGTTTAAGCCTTTTAGCTCTTTCGCTTCTTCAATAAGCTCTAACGCTTTTTGCTTTAGCTCTTTTAAACGTGCTTCCATTTGGAACCCTCCTAATTTTAAAAATAAAAAAACCTCGCTCCCAAAAAGGGACGAGGTAAATTCGCGGTACCACCCTAAATTGACAGAACATGTCTGCCCACTCATTAGTTATAACGATCAATTCTGACCGGAACGCCTTTACATATACATGGTCCTGGCGTCAACTCCAGAGGTGAATTCACTTCCGTCTACCATAAGAATGCTTTCAGTCTACGGCATTCTCTCCCTATATGGCGATTTTGTAAGCTACTCTTCTCTATCAACGTTTTTCGTTATTTAACTTTTAATATAATGTACTTCAACTTATTATAAGAAGTTTTTTATTTGTTCGCAACCGGGCTTTGCAAATAATACGTTAAAATCCCTGCTGCAACTGCAACATTTAATGATTCTGCCCCGCCGTAAATCGGAATATACAAGTTTTGATCCGTTTTCGCAAGAATTTCTTGGCGTACGCCGTTTCCTTCATTTCCTACAATTAATGCAAAACTACCAGCTGGTGTTACTTCCCCGTACGGAACTCCATTTTCAAGAGCTGTTCCATATACAGGAACGTTATTTTCTTTTAGTTTGTCTACCCATTCTTCTAAGTTTCCTTTTACAATTGGTAAGTGAAAAATAGAGCCTTGTGTAGAGCGGAGTACTTTACTATTATATGCATCAACACAACCTTCTCCAAGCACAACGGCATGAATACCAGCTGCATCAGCTGTACGAATAATTGTCCCTAAGTTACCTGGGTCTTGCAGGCCATCTAATAAAAGAAACTTCCCATCAGCAAGAGCTACTTCCTTCTCATGCTTTTCACAAACCGCAAATACACCTTGCGTCGTTTCTGTTTCACGAAGTACTTTTACGATTGCTTCCGGTACGATATACATTTCTACATCATTAACTGTCCAATCTTTCGGAAGGTCTGTCTGATCTGAAACGATAAGTTCTGTTACAACTCCTGCTTTTAAAGCTTCCTCCACTAAATGGAATCCTTCTACAAAAAATAAACCTTTTTTATCGCGCTCTTTCTTCGTCTGCAGCTTTTTCCACTGCTTCACACGCGGATTTTGTACTGAATCAATGTTTTTCATAATATGTATTTCCCTCTCTTCTTGTCTTATCATTATAGCCTATTTTTCATACATATTTACATAAAAAAGAACAAAAACTAACGTCAGTTTCAATTCTGAAGAAGAGGTGAAAACAATGAGTTTTAATTTACGCGGTGCTGTATTAGCAAATGTATCTGGTAATACACAAGACCAATTACAAGAAACAATTGTCGATGCAATTCAAAGCGGTGAAGAAAAAATGCTTCCAGGTCTTGGTGTTTTATTCGAAGTCATTTGGAAAAACGCTGATGAAAATGAAAAGCATGAAATGTTAGAAACACTAGAGCAAGGATTAAAAAAATAAGCAATTTAAAAATCACCTTTGCATAAGCTAAGGTGATTTTTTTGCGGAAATTTTTTTCTTCTCCTAAACATTTCTACTTTACTAACGAACTATGATGGAGTACAATGTTCAAAATACATTTAAACCGATCGATTTTCTTTATAGACACCATTAGATAAAAGGAGTGAATGTTTTATGCACCGTATTACGCTTGAACAAATTTTTAAACACCACATTACACAAAAATACGTAAATCGTTCTGGGATGGTCCACGCGATCGCTGTCGCTTACCATGCGTTTCACTTAGCTAAAAAGCATCACGCCTCAGTCGATGCTGCGACAAAAGCCGGTTTCCTTCATGATATCGGACATCATACGTGGTACACAGGCGGCGAATGGGACTATGATTTATATAAAAAGAATGATATACACGCAATTAAAGGAGCAGAAAGAGCTCATAAATTGCTTATTAGATTAGGAGAGCACCCTAAACTAGCAAAAGAAATTTCTATCGCCATTCTTCTTCATACAGATTCTTTCTTAGTACAGCAAGAAATCGAAAGAACATCTCTGCAAAACATTATTAAATGGGCAGACGAAGCAGATGAAGAACCGGGCGGAGCGCATCATTATCGAACAATTTCTTATGAAAAAGCACTAAAAGCAATTCAACAGTTAGACCGATTGGTAGAACGTGAATTACAAATAGAGCAATCAAAATCAAATAACAAAGCAGAACATAGTTACCAATAAGAAAGAGGCATCACTATAGGGTGATACCTCTTTTATTATTTTATGGAAAATACACCTTTATATGTAATATTTAAATATTACACCCGAAAACAAGATGTTTTATAATTAAATATACAAATATAAAGAGGTGATTTTACATATGCAATCTGCTACACAACTTTCTAATGAACAGAACTACTCTATGTCATGGTTACAATTTCTTGGAGTTCTATTCATTCTCTTTCCATGTCTCTCATTAATAAATATAATTCTTACATTTTTACCTATTGAGTTATACGGATACATTAACCCAAATACAAATAAATTTTTGCTTGATTCTATAAAAAATGTAAGTTATGAATTAGTTGCCTTACTTTTACTAATTGCATTTATCACGAAATATAGACCACTGAAAGAACTAGTATTACCTACATTCGATTTTCGAGTTTTAAAATCTTTTCGGATGTACATCTATGTTCTTATTTATTATGTAATCACCTTGTTTGTAGATATGTTTGTGCTAGATAAATTATTCCCTTCATCCGTACAAGAACAGTCTGATGCATTACAACTTTCAACACTAGAGCACTATCCACTTCTCTTACTTCTAGCTAGTGGGATTTTTGCCCCTATTTTTGAAGAGCTTGTATGCAGAGGGATTCTTCTTCGTTTTTTCGAAGAGAAGTTTACCTTTTGGATAGCTGTAATCCTCTCAAGTTTAATTTTCGGTATTGCTCATGCCTACTCTGTGGGAGTTATGTTTAGTGCATTTGTTACTGGAATTTTCGCTTGTTTATTATACAAACAAACTAAATCTATTATTCCAGCTATCCTATTACACATTTTAACCAACATAATCGCTTTTTTACATTAAGAGAGAGGTATCACAATTATAAACTCTTCTGTTAACACTTTTAGACAAACCATTTGTACAGAACATCAATATAAAATTATTACTGTCTGTAAATAGTAGCTTCAACATATCTTTTTTACTACAATGATGACTTTTTTGTACAAATATCCTATAATCTTTATATATAATTATTTAATATAAAAGGATAGGTGATTCACTATTATACAAGCCACGCAACTAACTTACCCACAAAAGCATCCTATGTCACTCTCGCAATTTCTATTTTCGCTTGTTTTCGCGATTTGGGGAACAGGATTTCTAGCTGACCTCTTTATAGGTCTTCCTACCGTTATTTATACAGAAGGTTTAACCGATCCAAAACAAATTGCTTTAGCAAAATCACTTACTACTTTTGGAAGGCATTTATTTGTATTGTGCATTTTATTAATTTTAATTTATGCATATAAACCGTTAAGAAATTTAATTGTCCCAACACTAAACTTTACAGCATTAAAAAAAGTAAGCACATACATCTATATAATCCTTTTTTACGGGATACATATCGTTAATGATATATTTATAATTAATAATATTTTTCCTGATGCGGTAAATGAACAGTCATCCGCCTTAGACCTAGAAATGTTAAAACAATACAAACTGTTATTGCTGATAGGTGGCGCTATACTTGTACCTATTTTTGAAGAACTTATAGTCCGCGGTATTATTCTTCACTTCCTACAACAGCGCTTCCCCTTTTGGATTGCAGCACTTGGGTCTAGTTTCCTCTTCGGAATAGGTCATATATATTCAACTGGTGTGATGTTTAGTATGTTCATCATGGGTCTATTTATGGCGATTTTATGTAAAAAAACAAAATCCATTATTCCAGCTATATTACTTCATATTATGAATAATATGTTAGCCTTTTTAGGATAAAGAGAGGTATCATCACGATACCTCTCTTTACTCTTTTATAACAACTTCAAACTCTTCTTCCGTTAACACTTTTCGATAATTCGTTTTCTTTTCTCCCTCTTCACCAGAAGTTAGGACAGGCGTCAGTATAATTTTCGTTACACTATTTTCTAGTTTTTCAAAACGCCAATAACTATTTTTCGATAAGGTAAGACCTGAATGTGGTATTAACTCTTTACCATCTTGATCTTTTCCAATAAATGTTACATCTACCTTTGTTCCATTCAACATCTTATAGTTCAACTTTGTAGATATAGGAGACACTTTCAAATCTTCCACTTCTATTTTTTGACCATTTTCTAATTTAAAATGCTTATGAATTGGAATTGTTTTCGTTTCAGCTTTTAATTTGTCCCCAGATGCTTTAAAGGAAAAACCCCATTCTCCTTTCCATGTTGATTTCCCCTCTTTTAAAGAGATATCCCTATACACAACTTGTATATCACATTCTCCACGAATTTCTAGAGGATTCATTTCATCGTCTTTTAAATCTACATTTGAGAAAAATGTATATGTGTATTCATTTATTTTTTTGTCTCCGCCACTACCGCTGCCATTTAACAGTTTTCCATTTATATAAATATCAGGGCTAGGATAAGAGTCCTCTAAATTGACCTGACTAGACTTAAACGTACTATTAACAATAATCTGTCCCTCATCTATCATCACTTCGTCTAATCGTACTTCTACACCATTATCATAAACTGTTTGTCCTATTGTCGTTTTATATTCTTTTAAAGGTTCTCCTCTACTGTTCACGTAGTCTTCCATTTTACTTCCGATTAACGGTATATCTGCAATCATCCTTCTCATATCTACAGTCATCATCATAATAAATAATGCCGCGGCCGTTGTTACAATAGCTATATTCTGTTTCGTATGGGCTTTGTTCTTGTTTATTTTTTTGTGAATTCGCTTTTTTATTTTCTTTTTCTCTATGTGCGTTAGGTTAATCTCTTCATATTCATTCTCATCCATTTTTATATCATTTAACATTTCATATGGATCTTTCATTTCCTTCACCTCTTTTCTTATTTATTTCATCCGGTTATGTAAAAATAATGCCCTTAACTTCTTTCGACCTCTTGATAGACGATTGTATATAAAAGAAGTTTTCACCCCCATTTTCTCCGCAATATCTTCTACACTATCCTCTTCCACGTAATGCTTCATAAAAATTTCTTTATCGTTCTTCTTTAAATGATTTAATATATGTTCCATATCATTACTAATCTCTTTTTTAGTAGTATCGGTATGTACCGCTATTTCATCTATTTGATCTATTCCTTTTTCATTTACTGTCTTCGTATATTTTCTCGCATAATCGATAGATTTATATTTTGTAATAGCTGCAATCCAATTTTTTAGCGTATTTTTCTCTTCATCATACTTTTCAATATGATTCCAAATTGCCAATAACACATCATCCATACATTCCTCTTGCACATCTTCAAACGAAGCTAAATGCTTCTGAATAATACTTTTTATTAGTCCGCCGTATTGGTCAATAATAAAATACAATGCTTTTTCATTCCTTTTCCTTAGCTGATTTACAACATTTTCTTCTGTAATTTTCATACGTCTCCTCCCCTCTCTCATGCTCTACATCTATTAATTCGTATCGGTACTACTCATTTCTATCAATTTATACATATTTATTATATAATATCCAAAATAAACCTCATGTAGTAAAATATAACTGATTACACAGAAGGAGATTACATATGTTGAGCTTACTTTGGGTTGTTTATATGCCACTTCTTGTTTTATGCGGATTCTTCGGTGGTATTTTTTTAATTGTTACTAGCGTGAAACACCGTAAATTATTTGTCGGTTTAATGGGGCTACTTAGCTTTTCCTTTGTCACACTACCTTTTGTTTTTTGGGGCATGGGAGTGGAGAGCAATACAATCATCCCTATTTCAACTACTTTATATTGGGTACTGTTTTCTTTAACTGGATTATTAGCTGGATTAAGTGGATTACAAGCAAAGATTAAAAGTATCCGTAATATGGGATTCATTATTTTTATCGCTGGTATATTAGGGGTTATCTTCTGGTTACTCATGACTGTGGGTGATTCATACTATATATAATATTTTTTGAAACTCACAAATCGGAGGTAGTACAGAAGTGTTCGGAATATTAACTTGGATGATTTTAGCTCTTACTTTGATGTTATGCGAATTCATTGTCGGTATTTTTTTAATTATTGGTGGCATGAAACATCGGAAATCACTTACCACTATAGCTGGTTTCATTAGCATATCCCTTATCATTGTTCCTATCATTTGTATAGGTTCTGGAATAGATTTAGAGGGGATGGTTCCAATTTCGGGAACTTTATATTGGTGCTTCTTCTCTTTAGCTGGACTATTAGCTATTATAAGCGGAAGACAAATATCGAGTATTCGTTCTATGGGGACGATTTTGTTTATAGCAGGGCTTTGCTCCGTAACTGGTTATCATCTTTTATATGTAACTGCATAAAAAGCACAAAAAAGCAGGGAAATTAATTCCCTGCTTTTCTATTTGGTTTATTGCCTGATGGTAAGAAGAACGATAACACCCAAGCAATCCCTGCGAGTATTGTCGCGATTAAGAAGGCATCGTTAATACCGTTAATTGCAGATAGCTTTGAAATTTGTCCATATAATAGCTGCGTGCTCATCGCATCTCCTGCTTGCGCTGAGCCGGCTAAGGCCGCTAAGCTTTGCCCCATGCCGTGTACTTTATCAACTAAAATTGGGTTTGACGTTGTTAACATATTTCCATAATCTGCTACGTGCGCAGTCGTTTGTTGCGTCATAAGCGTGATTAATATCGCTGTTCCAATTGAACCAGCTACTTGTCTTGACGTATTTTGCGTTGCTGTACCGTGAGAAATTAATTTCATCGGTAGCGCGTTCATACCAGCTGTCATAATTGGCATCATAATGAATGACATACCAATTGAGCGTATAATATAATCCGTCATAATAACGCTATACGGTGTATCCATCGATAATTTTGTAAATTCATATGTCGCATACGTCGTAATTGCCAATCCAATTATCGCTAATGGACGAATGCCATATTTATCGAATAATTTACCCGCTACTGGCCCCATGATTCCCATAATTAATGATCCTGGAAGAAGTAGTAAACCAGATTCAATTGGCGTAAAGCCACGAATGTTTTGCAGATATACCGGAAGTAATAACATACCTCCGAATAATGCCATCGTAACGATTGCATTAATTACTAAAGTAAAAGTAAATACTGGATATTTAAATACTTGTAAATCAAGCATTTTATTGTCCGTTGTTAACTCTCTCCAAATAAATAACGCTAAACCAATTACACCGATAATAAGTGAAATAACAACTTCTGCACTAGTCCAACTATTATTTCCAGCTTCACTAAATCCGTACAATAAGCTTCCTAGTCCAATACTTGAACTAACAACACCAAATATATCTAATTTTGTTTTAGACACTGGCTGAGCTAGTGTAAAGAATTTTAAAGATAGGAACGTAATAATTAAACCGATAATAAACATCGCATAGAACATTAAGTTCCAGCTGTAATTTTCAATTACCCAACCTGTTACAGTTGGTCCGATAGCTGGTGCTAAAATCATTGCTACACCTAGTAATCCCATCGCTGCTCCGCGCTTATGAGGCGGGAATAGTGTCATGAAGATATTCATACCAACCGGCATTAAAATACCCGCGCCAACCGCTTGAATAACACGGCCCGTCATCATCATTGTAAAGTTTCCTGAAGTAGCACAAATGATAGATCCTACCGTGAAGAATAACATTGCGGCTACGAATAATTTACGATACGTAAATCGTGAAACTAAAAAGGCACTAATCGGTACTAAAATACCATTTACAAGCATGAAGCCTGTAATTAACCATTGTGCTGTTGAAGTTGATACGTTAAATTCATTCATTAACGGAGGCAATGCAACGTTAATGATTGTTTGGTTTAAAATAGAAACGAACATGCCGAGAATTAATACAGCTACCACTGCTTTTACGTTCACATTCTCTACAGGCATAGACATTTGTTTTTTCGGCACTTCTTTTTCTTGTTTTACTTCTTCTTGCTTTCCTGTTTCCAACTCAACTACATTAGAAATTTCTGGTTCTTGCTTTCGTTCAATGTCTTTCTCTTCTGTTTCTACCTTACTTACTTCTATTTTACTTACGGCTGGGACTTGTTCTTCTCCCATTTTCGTTTTTTTCTTTCGTAAAAGACGATTTACAAGGAAGAAGACGATTATACAAAATAGTGCATATCCTGCAATTACGATTGAGGACATCTCATCTCCCCCTTACTTATGAATACGAACTGTCACATTCATGCCAGGAACAATATTTACTGATTTGCTATGATCTAAAGAAATTTTAACTGGTACTACTTGTGTTACTTTCGTATAGTTCGCTGTTGCGTTGCTTGATGGTAACATAGAGAATGTGTTCGCTGTTGTTAAGCCCACTTGTTCTACTTTTCCTGTTAACGTTGTATCTGGGTATGCATCTACATACACATCTACATCTTGACCTTTTTGAACATCATCAACATCTGTTTCTTCAATGTTTGCTGTTACCCATAAATTGTTCATATCAAATGCATAAGCAATCGGGCTACCTGCTCCAACGAAAGCATTTGTTGTCGCGTTTGATTGTACAACTGTTGCATTTTGTGGAATTGTTACATCTACTGTTTGTTCTCCATTCGCTGCTGCTACAGTGACAGCACCTAATTTATCATTCTCGTTGTAGTTCTTACCTACTTCAGCTTTCCAGTCAGTTAATTTCCCTGCTACTGGTGATGCAATCGGAATTACCTTTCCATCAATTTTTGCATTGTCTGTTTTTAAGTAATTTTCCGCTTGATTGTAATAGTAATAACCGCCAATACCGCCGCCAACTAGTACAATTAATGTGATAATGTTGATAATCACCATTCTTCGAAACTGATTCATTGCATTCCTCTCCTTATATCGCATATAATTTTTTTCTAAACTATTTACGTCCTTATTGTTTAGATTGTTTAATTGTTAATTATATTAACTTTTAAACAAAAAAATCACACCATCTGCGGTGTAAATCGAAATTTATCTACCTGCGAGCGGTGCTGATTTCTGAAGGACTATCGTTTATAATTATAAATAATTATTTTAAATCTACAACCGACAATTTACGTATGAAATGTCGCTTAAACAACAATATAATACCAATATGTTGCTTAAGTACAGAAAATTAAACGAGGGGAAATAAAAATGTCTATTAAAAATACAAATGATCCACGTGTAAAACGGACGAGACAACTCATACAGGATGCTTTTGTCGCTTTAGTAGGCGAAAAAGGGTTTGAAAATGTAACTGTTCAACATATTGCAGAACGTGCTCCTGTAAATCGTGCTACGTTTTATAGCCATTACCACGATAAATATGACTTATTGGACAAAAGCATTGAAGAAATGTTAGAGAAGCTAACAGAAGTTATTAAACCGAAAAATAGAAATAAAGAAGATTTTCAACTTGCATTTGATTCACCACATCCAAATTTCTTAGCATTGTTTGAACATATTGCAGAAAATGCGAATTTCTATAACGTCATGCTTGGTGATAAAGCTGCCGGAAACTATACGTATAAAATGATGAAAGCCATTCAAACACATTTAACATTAAGCCTCTCTATTTCACAACCTAACGATGAAAAACTAATGGTTCCGCGTGATATTCTCATTAGTTATGTTACCGGTGCCCACCTCGGCATGATTATGTCATGGCTAAAGAGAGGAATGATATATACCCCGCATTTTATGGCCATGCAATTAACTCGTTTAATCATTTTAGGGGCTCATACTGCAGCGGGATTAGAACGACCTTTTTAAAACATAAAAAAGCGAAGGAGAGGCTCCTTCGCTTTTTTTATTAATTAAATGTAATGTTATGTACAGCCTCTTTATCAAGACGTTTAATAACTTCTACAATTAACTTCACTGCATTTTCATAGTCGTCACGGTGTAACATTGCCGCGTGAGAATGAATGTAACGAGTTGCAATCGTAATTGCCATAGACGGAATACCATTTACAGCAATATGAATTGCACCTGCATCCGTTCCTCCGCCCGCTACTGAATCATATTGGTATGGAATTTGTAATTCATCAGCAACATCAACTACAAAGTCACGTAAACCGGTATGACCGATAACAGAAGCATCATATAAAATGATCTGTGGTCCATCACCCATTTTACTTTGCGCTTCTTTTGACGTTACACCAGGTGTGTCACCAGCAATACCAACATCTACCGCGAACGCGATATCTGGTTTAATATAGTTTGCAGATGTTTTTGCACCACGAAGACCAACTTCTTCTTGTACAGTCCCTACGCCGTATACAACGTTTGGATGCTTTTCATCTTTTAATTGTTTTAATACGTCAATTGCAATTGCACAACCAATTCGGTTATCCCATGCTTTTGCAAGTAACATTTTTTCGTTCTTCATCACTTGGAATTCAAAGTAAGGTACAACTTGATCTCCTGGTCGTACGCCCCACTCCATTGCTTCTTCTTGGCTAGAAGCACCAATATCGATGAACATGTCTTTAATTTCAACTGGCTTTTTACGCGCTTCTGGAGGTAAGATATGCGGTGGTTTTGAACCGATAACACCTGTTACATCTCCTTTACGCGTTACAATTGTTACGCGCTGTGCAAGCATAACTTGTGACCACCAGCCACCAACTGTTTGGAAACGAAGGAAACCTTTGTCATCAATTTGCGTAATCATAAAGCCAACTTCATCTAAATGACCTGCAACCATAATTTTCGGGCCGTTTTCTTCCCCTACTTTTTTCGCAACTAAACTTCCTAAATTATCAGTAGAAAGTTCGTCCGCAAACGGCTCAATATATTTCTTCATTACTTCGCGTGGTTCACGCTCGTTACCCGCAATACCACGTGCATCTGTTAATTCTTTTAGCATTGTCAATGTCTCGTCTAATTTTGTCATTGCCAACACCCTCCTTTTTCTTCAGTCACTTCATTATACAAAAGGAAATTGAAATATTCAAAAATTAACTTAGTATCCTTGTGTTTGACGCTGATGATTTACTTCGTTTTTATCTAAATATGCCTTTTCAATCTCTTCTTGTTCAAACTCAAGCGCTTGTCCAAGTCGAAGATAACTTGTAAATAATTCAATATAGTTCGTAATAGATGGTTGATCTGTAAAACGAATCACCTTCGCATATGTGTCTAAGAAAATTTCTACTTGTGTTTTATTCGTCTGTGCACACTTATAGAATAAGAAGTTTTTATCAATACCTAAATCAATTCCGATTGATAAAATAAAATGCAAACCATCTACGTATTCTTCTAGTATGACTTCACGTTCTGATGCTGGTTTATTGCTCCAATATTTAAAACAACGTGTTTCATTTGCAAGTTCTCCAATTTCTACAAGAAGAGCTAACATTTTCTCTTTTAACAATTTTTTCGGTTGTAAGTCATGTTCTTTCGCAATACGGTCATCTAATTCTTTTTGTAATTTAAATAGTTGTAGTAAGTCCACTCTATTGCCCTCCTCCAACATCGCATTTTACGCAACAATGTTGTTTCATCTCAAAGTTCATTATTATTTTTCGTTTCTTATTAATAAGTCAGCCATTTACCTCTTTACAAAATAGCTTGTCCTTAATTTACAAATACGTTTCAATCATCACGATTAGATTGTTCACTCCGATTGGTGATAGTTAATAATTATCCAGGAATTACCCACTATTAAAAATATTATTTTATCTGATGAAAGTTCCATATCATCTTTCCATTATAGCAGTGTCGTTTCAGGTAGGAAAGATACTCTTCTTTCCAGAGGATGATAATTAAAAGAAGCCAGGAGGATTCTCCTGACTTCATATGCATATTCTTCTATATTGCTATAACTTTTATATTGATTTTGTCATATCGATAACGACATACTTCTCTTTGCATACAAATAAAAAAACCTTAGAAGAAAAATCTTCTAAGGTTTCAACTAATTAATTAGTTAATGTTGTTTTTTGCAACTGTTGCTAATTCAGCGAAAGCTTTTTCGTCATGAACAGCTAAGTCAGCAAGCATCTTGCGGTTAACTTCGATGCCAGCATTTTTAAGACCGTGCATTAAGCGGCTGTAAGAAAGACCATTCATACGAGCTGCTGCGTTGATACGTGTAATCCATAATTTACGGAAGTCACGTTTCTTTTGACGGCGGTCACGGAATGCATACATTAGAGATTTCATAACCTGTTGGTTAGCAACCTTGAATAATGTATTTTTTGAACCGTAGTAACCTTTTGCTAATTTAATTACTTTTTTACGACGTTGACGAGTAACTGTACCACCTTTTACTCTTGGCATAATATTACCTCCTAATTGTTCTATATATCAGCCGAACTTATTTTAAGTTGTCAAGCATTTGACGAATGCGTTTGAAGTCACCAGCGCTTACTACACCAGCTTTACGTAGTTTACGTTTAGCTTTTGTAGATTTGTTAGCGAATAAATGGCTTGTGTAAGCGTGAGAACGTTTCAGTTTACCTGATCCAGTCTTTTTGAAACGCTTTGCAGCGCCGCGATGAGTTTTTTGTTTAGGCATAGGTATTTCCTCCTCTATCTATTACTTATCGTTTTTCGGTGCTAAAAC
The DNA here is from genome assembly GCF_022663775.1 of Bacillus cereus group sp. BfR-BA-01350. Taxonomy (NCBI): domain Bacteria; kingdom Bacillati; phylum Bacillota; class Bacilli; order Caryophanales; family Bacillaceae; genus Bacillus; species Bacillus cereus group sp. BfR-BA-01350. Next base: position 111,231 of record NZ_JAKUGD010000007.1, on the reverse strand, counting down.
TAAGAACATACTGCGTCCTTCCATTTTAGGCTTAGATTCGATTGTACTAACTTCAGCACAAGCTTCTGAGAAGCGATCTAAAACACGTTGACCGATTTCTTTATGAGTAATGGCACGTCCTTTAAAGCGAATTGACGCTTTAACCTTGTCGCCTTTCTCTAAAAACTTGATAGCATTACGAAGTTTTGTGTTAAAGTCGTGTTCATCAATTGTTGGACTTAAACGAACTTCTTTCATGCTAATTACTTTTTGATTTTTGCGCTGTTCTTTTTCTTTCTTCTGTTGCTCAAAGCGGAATTTACCGTAGTCCATAATGCGGCATACTGGCGGTTTCGCATTTGGAGCAACTAATACTAAATCAAGATTAAGATTTGCAGCTAAGTCTAAAGCGTCATTACGAGACTTGATTCCAAGTTGATCGCCATTTGCACCAACTAAACGTACTTCACGTGCACGAATTTGCTCGTTAATCATCATATCCTTGCTAATAGTAAGCCACCTCCAAGGTTTTCTCAGAACATAGTTTGTAGTCATAGAACCCGACAAAAAAAGTGCGGGCATACGACACCCACACTTGTAAAATCTTAAGTAAGAAATACATTTACCTGTAAACTGCGAATGCGTCCATCAGGTGAGAAGCGGGTGCTTCTACTTGTTCCACAAAACAATATTCTATTATCCTTGATGAGTTTATCATAGGACATGACGTCTGTCAAGAAGACGCGATGTGTTTTACTAACAACAAGAAATATTGTAACAAACAACTAACATACTTGCAATACTTTTTTACGATAAGTATTACATGGTTTTTTTTTCTAATTTCTCTTACTTATATTACATAGAAAAGCCGCGGTATACCGCGGCTTTTTCTTATCGTTTTCCTTCTACTTTAATCATATCAACAAAAGCATCTAATGCGATTGTTTCTGATTTTTGTTCACCGTATTTACGTACGTTTACGCCGTTTTCAGTTACTTCATTGTCACCTACTACAAGCATGTACGGAATTTTTTGCATTTGTGCTTCACGGATTTTGTAACCAATTTTCTCTTCACGAGTATCTAATTCAACACGGATACCAGCACGGCGCAATTCGTCTTGTACTTTCTTCGCATAGTCTAAATGTACTTGCGGAGAAACTGGAATTACTTGTACTTGAACTGGAGCTAACCAAGTTGGGAATGCACCTTTGTATTCTTCAATTAAGAATGCTACGAAACGTTCCATAGTTGATACAACACCACGGTGAATTACAACTGGACGGTGTTGTTTACCGTCTTCACCAACGTAAGATAGTTCAAAGCGTTCTGGAAGTAAGAAGTCTAATTGTACAGTTGAAAGTGTTTCGTCTTTTCCAAGAGCAGTACGAACTTGAACGTCAAGTTTTGGACCGTAGAATGCCGCTTCACCTTCAGCTTCATAGTAATCAAGACCCATTTCATCCATAGCTTCTTTTAACATACCTTGTGCTTTTTCCCACATCTCATCATCAGCATAATACTTTTTAGTATCTGCTGGGTCACGATAAGATAGACGGAATGAATAGTTCTCTAAACCGAAATCTTTGTACACTTCTAGAGTTAAGTTTACAACACGTTTTAACTCTTCTTTAATTTGATCTGGGCGAACGAAAATGTGCGCATCGTTTAAAGTCATTCCGCGTACACGTTGTAAGCCAGATAACGCACCTGACATTTCATAACGGTGCATTGTTCCAAGTTCCGCAATACGGATTGGTAATTCACGATAGCTGTGAATATCGTTTTTATAAACCATCATGTGGTGAGGGCAGTTCATTGGACGAAGAACTAACTCTTCATTATCCATTTCCATTGATGGGAACATACCATCACGGTAGTGGTTCCAGTGTCCAGAAGTTTCATAAAGCTCTCTGCTTCCTAGTACTGGAGTGTATACGTGATCATAGCCTAAGCTCGCTTCTTTATCAACGATGTAACGCTCGATAATGCGGCGGATTGTTGCACCCTTTGGTAACCAAAGTGGTAAACCTTGTCCTACTTTTTGGCTATTAGTAAATAGTTTTAATTCTTTACCTAATTTACGGTGATCGCGCTCTTTCGCTTCTTCAAGCATACGTAAGTGCTCATCTAATTCTGCTTTTTTAACGAATGCAGTACCGTAAATACGTTGTAGCATTTTATTATTGCTATCGCCGCGCCAGTAAGCACCTGCAACGCTTAATAATTTGAATACTTTAATTTTTCCTGTAGATGGAAGGTGAACACCACGGCAAAGGTCGAAGAATTCGCCTTGCTCATAAATTGAAATAACTGCATCTTCTGGAAGATCGTTAATTAAATCTAATTTTAACTCATCGCCGATTTCTTCAAAACGACGAATTGCTTCTGCACGTGGTACTTCATGACGAACGATTTCTAAGTTCTCGTTCACAATTTTTTGCATTTCTTTTTCGATTTTCTTGAAGTCTTCAACTGTAATTGCTTCTTCCATATCAATATCGTAGTAGAAGCCATTTTCAATTACCGGACCAATGCCAAGCTCAACCTTAACATCTTTATATAAACGTTTTAACGCTTGTGCTAAAAGGTGAGCTGTTGAGTGGCGTAAAATATATAAGCCATCTTCAGAATCTAATGTAATGATAGAAACTGCACCATCTTCTTCGATTGGTGTAACAAGATCAATCATCTCATCGTTTAATTTTCCAGCCACAGCTTTTTTCTTTAAGCCTGGGCTAATAGAAGCTGCGATTTCTTCAGTTGTTACGCCTTTTGGAAACTCCTTCACAGCTCCATCAGGGAAAGTAATTTTAACTACATCTGCCATCACTGGTCACTCCTCTTTTTCTCAAAATAAAAAACACTCATCCCGTAAAAAGGGACGAGTGTTGAATTCGTGGTTCCACCCTTGTTCCAATTAACCTTATTGTTAATTGCTCAAGTTCAACATAACGGTGTTGTCCGTTAGCAATTACTAGAAGAATCGTTCACTGCTAAAGTTTAGAGGTGGTAAGTAATAATCCCGTACTAGGAAGCTCACACCCTAAGGCTTCCCTCTCTGAAAATCGTAGAAAACTACTCATGTCCTCATCATGACATTTCAATATATTTCATTTATGTAGGTAATTATATGCTCAAAAACTTAGAAAATCAAGGGCGTTACCTTTATTTTTTAAATTTTTCACATTGCGCTCAAACTCATGTAATCCATGTAATTGTACCCGTTCTTGAAATACATTTCGCAAAGTAATAATCATATTATGGTCTTGTTCTTTCGTATATAAATAAATTTTTTTCGGCGAAATAGAAAGAAGTGGCGCAATTACTTTCGTATCAATATATACATCCTTTTGCTTCAATAATTCCTCATCTATATATTGAACCAATTTCTCCTGTTTTAAACGTCTACCTTTATCATCGTAGAAAATAAAACTCTCATCAAAAATAAGATGCACACAGGACAAACGTGATTTCCGACTACGCACTTGTTGCCTTAGCGACTCAATAAACATTTGATATTCTTGTTCCAACTTATACTCATCAATCGCCACTTCGGCAAGCTTAGCTACCATTTCCCTATATGTACGAAGACGAAAACGAACATATGATGAAAACGAGAATGAAAGCGGATCACAAAGCCAGTTATTTAAAGAAGATTTAATATATGATTCAAATGTGTGACGCGTTAATTCACGAGCAATTCCTTTTCTTCTTCCTTTTAAAATCTCTTGTGCCATATGCAATATTTGATGACACTCTTCCTCTTCTTCATAAAAAAACTTCTCTTTTAAGATTGTATATATCCACTCATTTTGTTTCACATTCACAATGAAATATACCATGACTGGTAATAAAATCTTTTCAATATAATTTGATTCACATACTGGTATGTGAATCACCACTTTTTGTTCCTGTAAATACACACTCGTTTCCTTATATAACAGTTCCGCTCTTTTCAGTAGTTGTCTATATACGTGCATAGCATCATTTTTTTCTTCGAAGCAAATTTCAATCACTTTTGTCCCCCCTTTTATCCCTGCTCTAAAGGACTGTATCTATACGTTACAAATCCTATAAGAGTCCGTCCCGCGTGAAAGTTCACTCTTAGTAGAATTACATTTCTTATCGTTAGAAAATCCACTCGATATGGCTTGCTAATTTTATATATATTAAGGGAGGGAGAAAAAAATGATACAAGCTACTAGGAATTTTCAATAAGAACTTTTCATTTTATAATTCGGCTACTTTAAAAAGCGTTTAACTACAAAAGAAGAGCAAGCTTCTCAGCTTGCTCTTTACTTATGACGACGGTTTTTCCCGCCAATCGGAATTGGTTTCGCCAAATATTTAATGCGTTCCATAATACGAGCTGCTTTCATTTCTTCCGCTTCACCGCGCTGCGTATATGTTAAATGATGTTCTAGTTGTTTAAAATCAAAGTTAGACGTAAAGAACGTCGGTAAGTTTTCTAACATACGGAATTGCAAAATTGCACCGAGTACATCATCACGCACAAAGCTTGACATCGCTTCTGCTCCAATATCATCTAACATTAAAACTTGTACGCGTTTCACCGCATCAATCTTTTCCCCAATCGAATTATCTTGAATTGAACTTTTAATTTCACGTAAAAATTCAGGGAAATATACGAGCATTGAACTTATTTTCTTTCGAGCAAGCTCATTCGCAATTGCTCCTAATAAATACGTTTTCCCTACACCAAATTTACCGTACAAATATAAACCTTGTACTTTTTTACCAGGTTCATATGTACTTAAAAATTCATTGGCTGCACCAATTGCATCAATACGCGCATCTAAATCTGAAGGGTCTAAGTTTTCCATCGTTGCTTGTAAAATATCAGTCGGCATATATACACTCTGAACGAGCTTTTCATATTTCTTTCTTTCGTCATAGGCTACTTTTCTCACGCAACGATCGTATTGAATATCAATCATCTTCCCTTGGATAACGAGCTTTGGCTCATACCCTTGCAGCATGTTTTTACACGAACCTAGATCCGGACAATCCGCGCAACCTACACTTTGTCCAATATATTCGTATAATTTCACAAGACTGCGTTCAATCATAGACGTTGTTACTTCCCCTTTATGTTCGTCTATAAATTCTTTCACACGCGGATGTGCCATTACTTCCGCCTTTAATATTTCATATCTATTTTTAAAATTTTCATTTTCCATTAACTTTGCAAATGAATTTTGAATATGCTCCATTTTCTCACCTCAAAGAGCGTTCATTCTCTTCTATTAATCACGCTTATATTTTTTTAACACTTCTTCTAATCGTTTTCGTTCGTCCTCTAACGTACTTGCACCTTTTTCAGCACTTACATCTTTTTTCACAGTTTCTTTCTCTTGTTCTTTCGGCTCTTCTTTCAGCCAATCTGGTACCATTTCTTTTCGTACCGTTTTCTTCGACGTACGGCCTTTCTTCTTCGTCTCAGCCCATTCTTGATATTGACGGTTTTCTTCTTTCGCTAACGCCATTGCTTCAGCTACTGTGCCGACCTTTTTACGTGCCCAATGTCCAGCAATCTTCTCCACATACGTTTTCGCAAGTTTCATATCTGAGCGTAGCATAACGTAATAAATAAGTACATTCACAACACCTGGCGTTAATTTTTGATTGATCATTACATCTTCAACGATTTGCAAGTCAGCCTTCGTTGCCTCTGCACCGCCAGAGATTTCTTTCAATAGTTGCTTTGGTGAGATTTCCTCTAGCTGTTTGATTAACATCTCTTCTTGCGTAGAAGGCTCTTTTTCTTTCATCATACGTGCAGCGTGAGGCTGTACTCTTTCACTTAATACAGGTAACGCTTGGCCGTTTTCGAACTGATACCAATCACGCGCTCCTTTTCTAAGCCTTTCGATATCAATTGTCTGCAGCTCTGTCACCGCACCAAGAACGATATTTTGCATCGATAACACATCTACATCATACACGTAAGCAAGTGTAATGACACATTCTCGCACTTGATCTGTAATCGCCTTTTTAGGGACAAGAGCGGACAAGCCATCTACAAATAAGGAGAAATCAAAGAAATCATTCCAAACTTTCGGAGCGTCTCCCTTTTCATTACTTGGCATAGCTGTCGTTTTTGGAATACGAAGGTCTTCTTGCGCATGCTCAAGCTGACCTGGATTAAACGAACCAAACACATCATTAAAAGAACGCGTAACATTTTCATAAGATGCAAAATCAAATTCTTCTTCTAAGAAATAATGCTTTACTTGATTATATTTTGTCCGACTCAATCGATTGTATAAAAAGATACTTAAAACAATATCATCAAAAAACTGCTTTGGAGATAAAGGTGGTTGCAGCTCATATATAAACATTCGAATATCTTTTTCTTTCTTAATATATACTTTCAAAAGTCCAATTGCCTCTAACTTTACTCGTTCCTCATATACTTCGGGAAGCTGCATTTGCATGGTCACCATAAGGGAATGATGCGTATTCTCTTTTCCAAATACACGATCTTGTTCTAACTCTCCCCATAGCGTCATGTACAAGCTAAAAGCTCTACTACCTATTAACGGCTGATATAACATCGTTAACACTTTTCGGTCGTAATTATGCAATAACCCTTTCGCACTTACTTTATAACGATCAATCGGCAATAGCTCCATCCATGACTGTTTTTCCATTCTTGCTTTCCTTTCTCTCATCCAATCTTCACTATATAATTTATTAGCGAAAAAGAGCTATTAGCTTTCGCTTCTAGCTCTCTTATCTCATTACTTACGGTATGTAAAGAGAATACGATACAGATTCTACTCTCTTTCTTTTTGCAGTATATCTTTTAATTCTTCAATAAATACATTTAAATCTTTAAATTGGCGATATACAGAAGCAAAACGCACGTAAGCAACATCATCGATATCACGCAGTTCTTCCATAACAATTTCACCAATCATATCACTTTTCACTTCTGATATACCTAAATTACGAAGTTCACGTTCCACACTTTGAGTTACTTCTTCTAATTGTCTTAAAGATACTGGTCTTTTTTCACACGCTTTAATTAAGCCACGTAAAATCTTTTCTTTATTAAACTCTTCTCGTGTTCCTTCTTTTTTTACAACGATAAGAGGTGACTCTTCCACTCTTTCAAATGTCGTAAAGCGGCTTAAACAGCTTTCACACTCTCTCCTTCTTCGAATAGAGCGCCCCTCGTCTACCGGACGCGAATCTAACACTCTTGTACCATTATGAGAACAGGATGGACAACGCAATATATTCACTCCTTTACACTATACTCTTTATTTTTCTCTACTTACTTCATCTGACAATATATATACATTATTATATAACTCATTTTAACTCTCTTACCACTTTAAGTTTAAGCGCATTATTTTATCATCTCGTTTTTAAGAATACGATGATAGATGCGTTGTTAACTTATTCGTAAGAGCTCCATTTATTCAACTAACGAGTACATCATATTTTTCCTTTTTTATAAACTAAAAAAGAGGTGCATTATACACCTCTTTACATTTTAAATCAATTATGTTCTTTTTTAAAGAGCTTTTGTTTCTCTCTGCTTAATTTCGAAGCTACCAGTGCCTCGAGGAAGCTCGATGCTCTCACGCGTTTTCGCGTTTAAACCTTCTGCAATATATTCTGCAGCAACATTTGGATCAATACGATCCCCACAAGTATAAACATCAATACTTGCGTAACCGTGCTCCGGAAAGCTATGAATTGTTAAATGTGATTCCGAGATAATTACTACTCCACTTACACCTTGTGGTGCAAATTTATGGAAAGCAACCTCACGCACTTCAGCACCAGCTCTTAGTGCTGCATCCACAAATAATTGTTCAATATACGGCATGTCATTAAGCTTGTCGAAATCGCAATCCCAAAGTTCAGCGATCACGTGACGACCCATCGTATCCATAGTATCCATTCTACAGTTCCCCCTTGTAAATTTATTCTAACTGTTCGAATTGAAAACTAATTTGCAATTTGGCTTGCTCCACTACCACGGGGGAAAGTTAGTCCAGAGAGGTCCTAACCCTTTAAGTAGTGACTACGTACCTCAGCTCTTAAGTTTACGAGTGTTAGTATACTTTGTTTATTTTCATTTTGCAACAACAGTTTTTTCGATTTTCTGTCATATTTTCCTCTTTACTTTTCCCTAAAAAAAATAAATGATTCACAAATACAGTAACCCCAACGTTTCGTGGTATGTCCACTATCAAAAATATACTCCTATAATTTTTTTCCTTTTCAGAAAAAAATAAAAAAAAGAGGGCAAATATTCCACTTGCCCTCTCCCTTATTCACTTAAATATGTTGCACATTTTCTTGCTTCGCTAATTCGTCAACAACTAACGTTACAAGATCTACAACACGACGAGAGTAGCCCCACTCGTTATCATACCAAGCCAGCACTTTCACTTTACGATCACCCATTACCATTGTAGATAAACCATCAATGATAGCTGAGTGTGTATTTGTATTAAAGTCAATAGATACTAAAGGCTCTTCGCTGAATTCTACAATGCCTTTTAACGCACCGTTTGCAACAGTTTTGAATGCATCGTTAATAGCTTCCACTGTCACATCACGTTTTACATCTACTACTAAGTCAACAAGAGACACGTTTGGCGTTGGTACACGAAGTGCCATACCATGAAGTTTCCCATTTAAATGTGGAAGAACTTTTGCTAGCGCTTTCGCAGCACCTGTCGTTGTCGGAATAATTGATTGTCCGCAAGCACGTGCTCTTCTTAAATCTTTATGTGGATTATCAATATTTTTTTGGTCATTTGTATAAGCGTGAACTGTCGTCATTAAACCGTTTTCAATTCCAAACTGCTCATCTAACACCTTCACAACAGGCGCTAAACAGTTTGTTGTACAAGATGCATTTGAAATAACAGTATGTTTTGTAATATCTAATTGGTCTTCGTTCACACCTACTACAATTGTTACATCTTCATTTTTACCAGGCGCAGTTAAAATAACTTTTTTCGCTCCAGCTTCAACGTGAAGAATTGCTTTTTCTTTTGAATTAAATTTACCAGTTGCTTCAATTACAACTTCAACACCTAAATCTGTCCAAGGCAATTCCTTTGGATCGCGGTTGTTTAAAAGGCGAATCATTTTCCCATCAACTAATAAGTGATCTTCAAATGCTTCTACTGTTCCGTCAAACTTGCCGTGAACTGTATCATATTTAATTAAATGTGCTAACGTTTCAGATGGATAGCTTGCATTGATTGCTACAATTTCGAATGCGCTTTCTTTTATTGCCTGACGAAATACCATTCTCCCAATACGTCCAAATCCATTAATTGCCACACGAGTCATAATATGTTATCCCCCTTGAATGCGTTATACTATTTATCTCCAATCCCAATAATAGTATAACACAAAAAGAGGATATGTCACTAAGCATTTTCATTAATTTCACAATTTTTTAGTCAATAATGTTCCATTTCTTTAAAATCCCCTGTAATTGTGTTTTCGTTCCCATAATTGTGCCATCATTATTTATCACTTCATCTGCATGTTTCACTTTTTCTTCTAACGGCATTTGAGATTGAATACGAGCTGTTGCTTCTTCTTCTGAAAAATTATTTCGCTTCATTAAACGTTCTAATTGCGTATGTGGCTTAACTGCTACAACTAAAACGCGGTCAACGAGACTTGTTAATTTACTTTCAAATAAGAGAGGAATATCTAACACAACCGCTTGCATACCTTCTTTTATGTACATTTCCTTTTGCCTATTCATTTCCTCACGCACTGCAGGATGAACAATTTTGTTTAACTGCAATCGTTTCTCTTCATTATAGAAAACGACACTTCCTAATTTCGGCCGATCTAGTTCTCCATCTTCTTGTAACACTTCCGTTCCAAACACTTCTACAATTTTGTTATATGCTGGTTTTCCTTTTTCTACAACTTCTCTTGCGATAATATCTGCATCAATAACTGGTATACTGAGCTCGCGAAACATTTGAGATACTGTACTTTTTCCGCTTGCAATACCTCCCGTTAATCCAATTACTACTGTCATCATAATCCTCCTCATAATAAAAGGCGCGAAACTAATGTTCCACGCCCGTACTTACATTTTCCAAATTCCAATAATAATGAGTAATACCCCAGGCAGGAATGTAAATTTTTGCAACCATTTCATATTTGATAAAACCGTTCCAAGTTTCATTCCAATAAATAAAAACAAAGAACTCATCACTGCAACTAATATCGCCATCATAGCAGGTGCATACCCTAATAAAGACGCACCAATTCCAGCACCGAATGAATCTACAGAAAGAGCGATACCAAGAAGCAATGCTTCTCCTGCAGAAATGGTGCCTGATTTATCGAAATCTGCTACAGTCGGTTTCCGTAAAATTTGAATGACTAACCCAAGCGAGGCAATCTCTAATTTCCAGACCTTCTCCTCTTGCTTCGGTTCTTCTTTTTTCTCACTTCGAAAAAATTGATATAATACCCAAATCCCTATTCCAATAAGAACAAGCCCACCGATACGCGTTGCGATAACAGGTGAAAATACTTTCGCGATCATATGTCCAATTCCCATTGAAACAAGCATAACAGCCGCTGAACACATTCCGATAATTACAATTGATCTTAGTGGAATTCTTACGCTTCTTAAACCATATGTTAGCCCTACACTACAGCTATCTAAGCTTAATGTAAAAGCTAATAAAATAAGAGATAAATAAAGGTACATCGGTAAGCTCCTCCCTTATACATAGCTCTGCTGTATGTATATGACAAATGCCTATCCGATGTTATCTCTTTTCTATATTCTTGGCTGACAAATCGGGCAATAATGCGTTCCTCTTCCGCCAACAACTGTTTTTTCTAATATCGTACCGCAAGTCACACACGGTTCTCCTTTTTTTCCATATACATTTAGCAGTTCTTGGAACGAACCAATTTGCCCTTGTGAGTTGATATACGTTCGAATTGTACTTCCGCCACGCTTCACTGCTTCACCTAACGTTGTAACGGTCGCCTCATAAATTCGCTCAATTTCTTCTACTGTTAAAGACGACGCTTCTCGTTCTGGATGAATTTGAGAACGGAATAAAACTTCATCTACATATATATTTCCAAGTCCTACTAAAAGACGCTGGTCTAACAATACAACTTTTATTTTACGATTTGTCTTTCGCAATCTCTCTTGTAAATACTGTGGTGTCAATTCAGCATCAAATGGCTCTGGACCTAAGTCAGCAAGAGGCATTTGATTCATTTCCTCACCTTTTTTAAAGAGATGCATCGTACCAAACTTTCTCACATCTTTATAATGTAATTCAGTTCCATCTGTAAATAAGAAACGGACGTGCGTATGCTTATCAATTGGTTCATCCTCTTGATGCAGTAAAAACTTACCTTCCATACGCAAATGTGAAACAATGACATAATTCGTTACATATAAAAGCAAAAACTTTCCTCTTCGCTTTATATTTTCAATCGTCTCGCCTTTTAGCATTTCTTTAAAGATTTCTGCATCATCCGGTCGTTTCACTATTTTCGGATAAGTAACAATAACATCTTCAATCGTTTTTCCTGTTACAAGATTTTCAAGTGTCCGTCTGACGTTTTCAACCTCTGGTAATTCAGGCATTTCATCACTTCCTTATTTTGCGTCGTACCAAGTTGGACCGTAAGAATAATCAACTTTCAACGGAACTGCAAGTTCAATTGCATGCTCCATTACTTCTGGTACAAGCTTCTCTAATTTTTCAATTTCTTCTTTTGGTGCTTCAAATATTAATTCATCGTGTACTTGCAATAGAAGACGCGCTTGTAATCCTTCTTCTTCTAAACGATCTGCCATAATAATCATCGCTTTTTTAATAATATCTGCTGCAGTACCTTGAATTGGTGTATTCATAGCTGTACGCTCAGCAAAGCTACGCAAGTTGAAATTACGACTCGTAATTTCCGGAATGTAACGGCGGCGATTTAATAATGTAGCTACATATCCTTTTTGTTTCGCATCTTTTACGATGTCATCCATGTATTCTTGTACACCAGGGAAACTTTCTAAATACTTTTCAATAAATTCCGCTGCTGCTTTTCTTGTAATTCCTAAGTTTTGTGAAAGACCATAATCACTAATACCATACACAATTCCGAAGTTAACAGCTTTCGCTTGTCGTCTCATATTTGAAGTTACTTCATCTTTTTCAACGCCAAATACATCCATAGCTGTTTTCGTATGAATATCCATGTCATGTTGGAACGCGTCGACTAGCCCTTTATCATTTGCAATATGAGCTAATACACGAAGTTCAATTTGTGAATAATCCGCTGCGTACATAATCCATCCTTCTTCTGATGGAACGAATGCCTGACGAATCTTTCTTCCTTCTTCTAATCGAATTGGGATATTTTGTAAGTTAGGATCCGTTGAACTTAATCGGCCCGTTTGCGTTAATACTTGATTGAAACGAGTATGGATTTTAGATGAATCTTCATGTACAACTTTTAATAAACCTTCAATATAAGTTGAATTTAGTTTCCCTAATTGACGGTAATGTAAAATGTTTGGAATAATTTCATGGTGATCCATCAGCTTGTCTAATACATCTGCTGACGTAGAATAACCTGTTTTCGTCTTCTTAATAACCGGTAAGTTTAAATTCTCAAACAGAATCACACCAAGCTGCTTCGGTGAATTTATATTAAATTCTGTTCCCGCCAGCTTATAAATTTCCTGTTCCATTTCCTTTAATCTACCTGCAAGTTCTTCTCCCATATTACGAAGACGTTCTGTATCAACTTTTACACCTTTTACTTCCATATCAGCTAATACACGTGCAAGTGGTAATTCTAACTCTGTAAACAGTTCATATTGCTCATTCTTTTCTAACTCTTCAACGAATGTTTGCTTTACATCATATAATACATGCACTTTACGAGCTACATGCTCCGCTACTATCTCTAACTCTGGAACAGCACGCTTCGCACCTTTTCCGTAAACTTCTTCATCAGATTTCACAGCATGCGTTTCTTTCATTTTCGCTACAGTACGGAAATCTTTATCTGTATCAGCCGGGTCAAGTAAGTAAGCAGCGATTAATAGATCAAAGTCAATCCCTTGCATATCTATACCGTTCCATTTCAGCGCAACGATCGCACGCTTCGCATCAAATGTATACTTTCTCATTTCTCCATCTGCAAGCCACTCTTTAAAAGCATCTGATTTAAGTGCAATGTCTGTCTGAATAAAGTAACATCCATTTTCATTTTGAATACCGAAACCTTGAATGTCTGCTTTATGATAATTATCTTCTTGTACTTCAACGATAAGCGCACTATCTTGCTGAAGCATTTCTTCTGTAACTTCTTCTACAATATCAAATGTAATATCATCTAATTCAGCTGGAGCCGTTTCTTCTGGCGTAACACCTAATTTGTTTAAAAGAGATGTAAATCCTAAATTCTCGAACATTGGAATGACATCACTTGGCTCATATCCTTTATACTCCATATCATCCACATGCACAGTAATCGGTGCGTCTGTAATAATGGTTGCAAGATCTTTACTCATAAGAGCTTGGTCTTTATTTGCTTCCAGCTTTTCCTTTAATTTCTTCCCGCTTACTTGATCTATATTTTCATACACTTCTTCAACCGTTCCAAACTGTGTTAACAATTTAATCGCAGTTTTTTCACCAACTCCTGGTACACCTGGAATATTATCTGATTGGTCTCCCATTAAACCTTTCATATCGATAATTTGCTTTGGTGATAAGCTGTATTTTTCAAATAAAGCTTCTTTCGTATATTCGTCTACTTCCGTAATCCCTTTTCGAGGAATACATACAAGCGTGTTATCAGAAACAAGTTGAAGTAAGTCTTTATCTCCTGAAATAACTTTTACACTTGCGCCTTGTTCACTCGCTTCTTTCGCTAGCGTTCCCATAATGTCATCCGCTTCATAATTTTCTAATTCATAACGCGGTACATTGAATGCATCAAGCATCTCACGAATAAATGGAAATTGCTCTGATAACTCAGGCGGAGTCTTTTGACGTCCTCCTTTATACTCACTATATGTTTTATGACGGAATGTCGTTTTCCCAGCATCAAATGCTACTAACATATGCGTCGGTTTTTCTTCCTCTAATATTCTCATTAACATCATTGTAAAACCGTAAATTGCGTTCGTATGTATACCTTTGTCGTTATTTAAAAGCGGTAGTGCAAAGAAAGCACGATACGCGATATTATTACCATCTACTAATACGACCTTTTTTTCCAAATCAGAAACCTCCCCATACAAATTTGAAATGATTTTTTTCACAGAAAAAAACCGTTTCTTTCCTCTCTCTATATTAACATGACTAATAGAGAGAAGAAAAATAACGGTTATTTTCTTTCATATATAAAACAGACTTATATTGGCATAAAGGGAAGTGACGAGAACAGCTTAACTATTCTCGTCCAAAATTACTCCTTGGATGAAGGGGTTTTCATGTATTATATTAACAGAGCTTTATTAATATTTAATTAAGCCATTGTTAATATATTGTAAACATCCTTCATCCTATTTTTCAGTTGCTGATTTTGGTAAAACAACTGTAAACGTTGTCCCTTCTCCTACTTCACTATCCACTGTAATCGTACCGTGATGGGCCTCGACTAAATGCTTTACGATTGATAACCCAAGACCTGTACCACCAGTATTTCTACTTCTCGCTTTATCAACTCGGTAAAAGCGTTCGAAAATACGCGGAATTTCATCTTTACTAATACCAATTCCAGTATCCGACACTTTTATATAAGCATTATATTTATCTTCTGCTAATTCTACAGAAACAACGCCTCCAGCCGGTGTATATACGATTGCGTTATTCATTAAATTAATAAAGATTTGCTGCAAGCGACTTGGATCTCCAATGACAGAGACACGTTTTAATGCATTTACTTGTAAAGAGATTTCTTTTTCTCCCGCTTTATTATCAAGCACCATATGAATATCTTCAAGAAGTCCCTTCATATCAACGGTACCCATATTCAATTTAAATCCTTGTTGCTCAATCTTTGATAAATCTAATAAATCTTCAATTAATCCTTGCATACGTTCACTTTCTTTTAAAATAATATGCAAGAAATGTTCGCAGAATTTTTTATTATCCATAGCACCGTCTAAAAGTGTTTCTGAAAAACCTTTAATAGAAGTAATCGGCGTTTTTAGTTCATGAGAAACATTCGCTAAAAAGTCTTTTCTCATTTGTTCTAACTTTTTCAGCTCAGTAATGTCATGGAATACAAGGACAATCCCTTTCCATTCATGGTTCGTCCCGATAATCGGTGCTCCATATACCTCGAAATGCTTTCGCTCAATTCCAAGTGGCAATAACATTTGTTTGCGCACTTTCACTTCTGTCATAAAGATTTCTTCCACAAGCTCTATAATTTCCGGATGATGAAACGACTCATAATATAAACGATCTAAATATTCTTCATCTGTGACGTGGAAAGTTTCCTTATACGAACGGTTTACAAGGTTGATATAACCGCGGCTATCAATTAAAATCATTCCGCTTCCCATATTTTCAATTAACGTATGCAGACGATCTTGTTGCATTTCTTGCTCAAGTGTCATCTCTTGTAAATTACGAGCTAAAATATTAATCGCTTTACTTAACATTCCCGTTTCATCCGAATGACTTTCATAAGCGCGTGCTTTATAATTACCCTTCGCTAATTCGATGGCAACTTTCGTAACGGACTCAATCGGCCTAATATATTGCCCTGTAATTTTCATACCTAAAAATACGACTACAAGACACGCAATAACAAATCCGATAATTAATAATCCCCACGTTTTTTGATGAACGTCTTTCAAAGGCTCGATTGTGCTCTTCACCAAAATGTATCCTTGTTTCCCTGCTACATCTTGCACGAACACCGCATGGTAAAATTCATTATTTTGATCTGTTTCTTTCGTAATGACTTTATTTCTTTGTTTCGTTGTTTCAGAGGAAAGTTCTTTTATTGTCCCTTGGCTAAAAGCAGACGGTTCTCCCCCGCTATATTGAACTTTCTTTTTCTCATCTACAAAAGCAATAGAAGCCTGAATTTTTTCTTCTAGCTTTTTAAATATATATGGATTTTTTAAAACATCATCAAAACCTTGTTCTTCTGCTAATACCGCAACATACTCTGTCTCTTTTACCATTCTCTCTTTCGCATGATCTATATAATAGTTTTCAAACACGGTTTCCAGCAATAAACCGAGTCCGACTAAAATAAAAACAATAAGAGAAACAAATGTAAAAAGAAGCCTGGAACGAAATTTATTCATCCCCTTTTGGCTCCTCTAATTTATATCCTAAACCACGTATCGTTTTAATGTACGTCGGTTTTTTCGTATTTTGTTCAATTTTATCGCGCAAATGGCTAATATGAACGTCAACAATTCGTGTATCACCAGCGAAATCATAATTCCATACAGCACTTAATAATTGATCACGCGTTAATACGCGACTTTTATTTTTCGCAAGATAAACAAGTAGTTCAAATTCTTTTGGTGTTAATTCAAGCTTTCTTCCTTGGAAATAAGCCTCATAAAACTCCGGTAAAATTTTAAGTTCAGCAATTGTAATGCTCTCTTCATCTGACGATTCTGTAACTTGCTCTTCTTGTTGTAATTTCGTACGGCGTAAAATTGCCTTCACACGCGCAACAACTTCCCTTGGGCTAAATGGCTTCGTCATATAATCATCCGCCCCAAGTTCAAGACCTAGCACCTTATCAAACTCATCATCTTTTGCTGTCAACATTAAAATCGGCGTCATAACGCGCTGCAATCGTAATTCTTTACATACTTCCATACCATCCATTTTTGGAAGCATTAAATCTAATATAATTAAATCTGGACGTTCTGTTGTCGCTTTTTGAAGCGCCATTTCTCCATCCATCGCTGTTATCACTTCAAAACCAGCTTGTTGTAAATTAAATTCGATTAAAGTTAAGATAAACTCCTCATCATCAACTACTAAAATACGATTGTTCATTCTTTTCCTCCAAGTTATAGACTTGAAACCTTCTTCATCCTAGTATTTTCCCCGTTATTCTCATCATACTAGAAAACAAGGTCCCTCTCAATATAATTGTCTATTCATGGATTCGGATTGCGCAATTAACTTGTAGTGATCCATCCTTTATACACTTCTATATCTTTATTAAATTCAATACTCGTATGGATATGATATTCTCGACTTTGCGCTAAGAAAAAGATACAGCGTACGCTATTTTATAATCTAGTGTTTCATACCCATCAAATACTCTTCCATGCATTTCATTCGCAACCCCGTCCGCCCACACTTCAGCTTCTCTTATCGTTTCAAAAATAACGTCTTCTCTCTTCCACTTCATCTTAAAAAACCCCTTTAATTGACTTTAATTATCAATTTATATATTATTAATTTTAATATATAAATAAATGCAATAAAGGAGCTATTATGCGAATATTACTACCTATTTTAACTTTAGTAGTAACATGTTTCCTTACTTTTAACGTACCGAGCTGGAATACGATTAAAACGGGGTGTTCAGATTTTGCTGAAGGGTTCAAAGAGGGATTCTTCAACTAAAAATAGCGCTAGCCCCCTTATGAAAGGTATGCTAGCGCTATTCACATTTTCATGTTTTAAAAATTATCTAATGCTTTTTCCATAATAGAGACTGATTTGTAAGGTGGCGTTACTGTTAATGAGCCTTTCACAACAGTATCCCCTTTTTCATCATGAGCAGATACAAGCATATCAATTGTATGTTCCTCCTCAGAAACAGCCACAACTTCAAAGTGGATTTGTAACGTTTCATAATGGTGAACATGCTTCACGAACGTAAGGTCCTTTCTCGTAATATGACTACCTGGACCTGGTAAATATTTCGTAACTGCCGTTGTAATCATTCCAGTTAGCATAATGCTTGGTACAATCGGCTTTTCATACGGAGTTTGGGATGCGTAATCATGCTGAATATATAATGGATTGGCATCATTCGTTAACCCTAAGTACAATAACAAATCTTTATCCTCAATTTTTTCAGTGATAGATAATTTCTCTCCTACTGTAATTTCATCCATTTTACGACCAATTTGAACTTTTTTCTTTAACATGTTACAACCCCCTCCGATTTTTTCACCTTATTATCCTACTAAAAGCGATACTTGATCCGACATTTACTATGATGAGGGCAATGTATAGTATAAATCTACAGTTTCATTATAGGATATTACAAATGATAGCGTTTTCATGTTATTTCAAAAAAACATTTGTATAAATAGTAGAAAAAGATTCGGGGCCCCGAATCTTTTTCTACTTATATTTAATGATTAAACAAGAACCTTCATAACATTACGTACAGATTCTACAGAGCGATCTAACGCTTCTTTTTCATCTGCAAGAAGTTCTAATTCAATAATTTTTTCAATTCCGTTACCACCTAGAATTACTGGTACCCCTAAGTAAAGGTCACTATAACCGTATTCACCTTCAAGGTACGCAATAGCCGGTAATACACGGCGTTGATCTTTTAAGATTGCTTCTGTCATTTCAACTAAAGAAGCAGCTGGTGCGTAATATGCACTACCGTTTCCTAATAAGCCTACAATCTCGCCGCCACCTTTACGGGTACGTTCTACGATTGCTTCTAAACGCTCTTTCGGAATTAACGTTTCTAACGGAATGCCACCTGCATATGAATAACGTACAAGAGGTACCATATCGTCACCGTGTCCACCAAGAACAAATCCTGTAATGTCTTTCACAGAAAGATTTAATTCTTGTGCGATGAATGTACGGAAACGAGCTGTATCTAATACGCCCGATTGACCGATAACACGCTCTTTCGGGAATCCAGCTTCTTTAAATACAGAATATGTCATTGCATCAACTGGATTTGTTAACACAACAATAATTGCATTTGGTGAATGTTTTGCAATGTCGCGCGTAATACTTTTCATAATTTTGGAGTTTGTTGCTACTAAATCATCACGGCTCATACCAGGCTTACGCGCAATACCTGCTGTAATCACAACAACGTCAGAATCAGCAGTATCTGCGTAATCAGATGTTCCAATAATGTTAGCATCAAAACCTTGTACTGGGCTCGCTTCTAACATATCTAACGCTTTCCCTTTTGTTGGATTTTCCAGCTGTGGAATGTCCACTAATACAACATCTGCAAGTTCTTTTTGTGCTAATAAGAATGCTGTTGTTGCTCCTGTAAATCCTGCACCGATGACTGAAACTTTCTTGCGTTTGATTGTCATAATTTACCCCCCACTTTAATCATGCGTTTTTGATTATCGCTACATCCATGTTTTTAATAAGTTCATTAGCGAACTCAGAACATTTCACTTCTGTTGCACCTTCCATTAAGCGTGCGAAATC
Source organism: Bacillus cereus group sp. BfR-BA-01350 (assembly GCF_022663775.1). NCBI lineage: Bacteria > Bacillati > Bacillota > Bacilli > Caryophanales > Bacillaceae > Bacillus > Bacillus cereus group sp. BfR-BA-01350. The sequence continues at coordinate 91,811 of NZ_JAKUGD010000007.1, read as the reverse complement.
ATAAGTTACTACTTTTGAAGCAATTGTCTTCTCAACTGAAGCAGTTACTAATTTCGCAGCTTCGTTCCATCCTAAGTGTTCTAATAATAATACACCAGAAAGAAGAACTGAAGATGGGTTTACTTTATCTAAACCTGCATATTTTGGAGCTGTACCGTGCGTAGCTTCAAAGATAGCATGTCCAGTTACATAGTTAATGTTTGCACCAGGTGCAATACCAATTCCACCTACTTGTGCAGCAAGTGCATCAGAGATGTAGTCACCGTTTAAGTTCATTGTTGCAACAACATCGAACTCACGTGGACGAGTTAAAATTTGTTGTAAGAAGATGTCTGCAATAGAATCTTTTACGATGATTTTTCCAGCCACTTCAGCGTCTGCCATCGCTTTATTCGCTGCATCTTTACCATCTTTCTCAACGATACGATCATATTCAGCCCAAGTAAATACTTTGTCGCCGAATTCTTGTTCCGCTACTTCGTAACCCCAGTTTTTGAAAGCACCTTCTGTAAATTTCATAATGTTTCCTTTATGAACTAATGTAACAGAAGAGCGTTTTTCGTTAATTGCATATTGAATTGCAGCACGAACAAGACGCTTTGTCCCTTCTTCTGAGATTGGTTTAATACCAATACCAGATGTTTCTGGGAAGCGGATTTTATTAACACCCATTGCTTCTTTTAAGAAAGCAAGAACTTTTTCTGCTTCTGGAGATCCTTGCGCATATTCAATTCCAGCATAAATGTCTTCTGTATTTTCACGGAAAATAACCATATCAGTATCTTCCGGACGTTTTACAGGTGAAGGAACACCTTCAAAATAACGAACTGGACGTAGACATACATATAAATCTAATTCTTGACGAAGTGCTACGTTTAGAGAACGAATACCACCGCCAACTGGAGTTGTAAGTGGACCTTTAATCGCGATTAAATATTCACGAATTAAATTTAAAGTTTCTTCTGGTAACCACTCGCCTGTTTGGTTGAATGCTTTTTCCCCTGCAAGCACTTCTTTCCAAACGATTTTCTTCTCACCATCATAAGCTTTTTCAACTGCTGCTTCTAGTACACGAGATGCAGCTGCCCAAATATCAGGACCAATTCCATCTCCTTCGATAAATGGAATAATCGGATTGTTTGGTACATTCATAACACCATTAGTTACAGTAATTTTTTCACCTGTCGTCAATGTGATAACCCCCATGTTTGAAATTTCATATGTATGAAACTGAGGGAATAACCCCTCAGTTCAAACCGTTAGTCAAATTAAAATATTCTAATCATTACATCTTTCCGAAAAAATCAGACTTTTGAAAGCGTATTTTCACTATCAAAATAGTGTTATTCGCTTATCGTTGTGCAATTGGAACATACACTTGATGTGTTGGTCCATTATAATCAGCACGCGGACGGATTAAACGGTTATTTTCATATTGTTCTAGAATATGAGCTAACCAGCCTGACATACGGCTAATTGCAAAAATAGGTGTAAATAAGTCATGGTCAATTCCTAAACAATGGTATACAGAAGCTGAATAGAAATCAACATTTGGTGGAAGACCTTTTTCTTTTGTTACAATGTCTTCAATTTTGATAGACATATTATACCATTTCTCTTCTCCTAAAAGCACGCATAATCTCTTAGACATTTCGCGTAAATGTTTTGCACGCGGATCACCCTGCTCATATACACGGTGGCCAAAGCCCATGATTTTCACTTTATTTTGAAGAGCATTATGAATATATGATTCTACATTTTCTTCTTCGCCAATTTCAGTTAACATCTTCATTACATTTTCATTTGCCCCACCGTGAAGAGGACCTTTTAACGCACCGATTGCTGCTGTAATGCCAGAATATACATCTGAAAGTGTAGCTACACAAACGCGTGCAGTAAATGTAGAAGCGTTTAACTCATGATCTGCGTGAAGTACAAGCGCCTTATCAAAAGCTTCAATTTCAACTTCATTTGGCTCGCGATCATTTAACATGTACAAGAAGTTTGCAGCTAATGATAAATCATTTCTAGGCTCAACAACATCTAAACCTTTACGGATTCTTGCATAAGCAGCAACTAAAGTACCCACTTGAGCCTGTAATTTAACCGCTTTCAAATAATTGGACTTTTCATCCATAATTTCAGCGCTCTCATCGTATAATGATAGCATGGAAATTGCAGTTCGTAAAACAGACATCGGATGTGCGATTTTTAAATCTACTTGTTTCAAATATGCTAAAATCTCACCTGGAACTTTATAGTATTCCGATACAATCTCATTAAATTTCGCTAGTTCTTGCTCGTTAGGAAGCTTGCGATGCCATAATAAGTACACTACTTCTTCAAATGTAGCATTCTCAGCTAAATCATCAATATTATACCCAACATAAGTTAATGTATCATCAATAATAGAGCTCACAGATGATGTTGTTGCTACTACCCCTTCTAAACCTCGAATAACAGTCATGACATTCTCTCCTTTTCCTGAAAATTCTCCCAACCTTGCTCCTTATATCTATTTGCTCCCCTTTTGAATTATGAACGCCCGTTCACTCTTTAGGCAAGCAAAATGCACGATCATGCAAATTTGTTGCGATGTTCCCCTCTTATTGTCCATTGTCTACATGGAAAGCATGAGCGTGAATGTCTCCCCGAATCCTCACGCTCAAAACAACAAGTTAGTGAGGAAAATGAATTCCGAAGAGTTTTATGATAAAAACAACATAAAACAATATCATTATAAAATTGTTTTATGTTGTTTTTATTTTATCTGGTGTAAAGTCTCTGCTGTTATGTAACTTTTCAAAGTTTCTAATCCTATTATAAACAATTATCTGACTTTTGTGAACAGAAAGAATTCAAAAATTTTATATTACTATAAAATTCCTTATTTAAACATCTGTATAATACTCATTACTGCATAGGCAATTCCAGCCCCAATTAATGGACCTACAGCGACCCCATTAAATAAAGCAACTGCTATAATTGTCCCGAAAACGAGCGCAGTTGTAATATGAGGATCTGTCGTTAATAATTGTACGCCACCTTTTGCTAACAAAGCAACTGCTACCCCTGAAGCTAAAGCAATCCATGCATAATACGATTTCGCTGCTTCTCCAAGTTGCTTAAACCCTATTTCCCCCGTCGCAATCGGTACGAGTACTGCTATTGTAATAACCGTAACACCGAGGTTAATCCCTTTCGTTTGTAGATAAGGAAAGACTTTATCCCCTAGAAATGTAAATTTTAATAGAAATAACACACCAATAGCTACAGTAAGCGATTGGTTTTTCGCAATAAGTCCTATAATAAGTAGTATGAATAAAAATAACGTTGACTGACTAATCATGTTTGCACTTCCTTTCTGAAAATAATGAACTCATTTCCAAACAAAAATACCTTTAAACCTATCGTTATACATGCTATATCGATGCCTATTCAACATGAATCACTTCATTTTTTTACGCATTTTAAAATGCCAAACTGAGACTTTCACCATCCAAATGTAAGCATGTATACATTTTAAAAAACGGGCGTCTCTCCTTTCTTTTCTAATTAGAAACAGGTAAAATAAAAAGAAGAGAAAATGAAGTTTTTACCATATAGTAGAAGCATCAACACCAAGCTTTCACAGTCACTCACGTACCGAAAAAGCAGGAAAATCCATCATTCCACTATAACATAAAGTGAAACTTTAATCAGTGGGGCACACTCGTTATAAGTTGAACGAATTAGGATAATCCAAATTGGAATGGGAGGTATACATCTTTGAATCGAAACTTACTATATATGATATTGCGACTCGTATTTGTCATTATAGCGACGGTAGCCGGGTTCTATGCATTACTATATATGTCAGGGCTTATCTATCCTTTTATTATCGCTTTCGCATTTGCTTATTTAATTAATCCTGTCGTCAATTTCCTGAATCAAAAACTACAATTTCCTCGCGCACTCGCAGTACTCGTTAGCTTAATTCTCGTATTTGGAGCTATCGTCGGACTCGTTACATATCTTGTAACAGAAGCAATATCTGCCACAACATACTTACTACAACTTGTTACAGTAAAATTTCCGGATATCGTTGCATTCGCTCAGCAGTTTGCACTTAATCATATTATGCCTCTCTACGATGATTTAATCTCTAAATTTAATCATCTTGGGGAACCGCAGCGCTATACGATTACACAAAACATTCAAAACTTAGGAACCGAAGCAACGACGCAAATGAAAGAACTTTTAACCGCTATTATAAGCGGGTTAACAAATTTTATTAGTGCACTACCAACTACTTTAACTGTACTTGTATTCGTTTTATTAGCCACTTTCTTCATTAGTTACGATTGGCATCGTCTTGCTCAGAAAGTAAGAAAGTTTTTGCCCAACCGTGTTCATGGCTATGGAAAAACTATTTTTGTGGATTTAAGAAAAGCTTTATTCGGTTTTGTTAAAGCACAACTTACACTCGTATCTATGACAACTGTTATTGTACTAATCGGACTTTTAATATTACGCGTACCATACGCCATTACTATCGCGATTATTACAGGGGTTGTAGATTTACTCCCGTATTTAGGAACAGGAGCTGTCTTCGTTCCTTGGGTTATATACGTATTTTTCACTGGCGACACTGCTTTCGCCATCGGTCTTCTCATTTTATACATCGTCGTGATTGTCCAAAGGCAAATTATGGAGCCAAAGGTACTTTCATCTAATATCGGCCTTGATCCATTAGCAACACTGATTGCTCTATTTGTCGGCTTTAAGCTCTTTGGCTTCTTAGGATTAATCATCGGTCCAGTCACCTTAGTACTACTTAATACATTACACAAAGCTCGTGTATTCCATGATTTGTGGAAATATATTAAAGGCTCACCTTCAAAATAATAGTTTCTAATTCATACACAACAAAAAACTTACATATAATCAGTGGAAATTCCCCACTGATTATTCCTTGTACTTATTTTTCATACTCATTACACACAACAAGAGAATTACCCTAAAAACAGGATAATTCTCTTGTTTTTCGCATAAAAAACGCATATTTCGTGGTATTTTTACATATTTATTCTAATAACTTTATATTTATTACTTACATTTATTACTTTTTATGTAAATGAATAAATATACAAATCGGCATAGAATGAGACTTAAACTGACCATTTTCCTATTCTTATTTAACTTTTTTCATTCCAATTCATTCTTTTTTACATACAAAAACAATCTTAAGTTCAGATTCCCACTTTAAACACACTGATTCAGAGCTAATAACTCCCCAAATCACATATCCAATCGAAAAAATACACAACAAATACAACAAAGTAAAACTTTAATCTACAAGGGTCCTATCCCCATCGATTATCAACCATCACATTCGCCGCATATTAAAACACATCTTTCATTAACTGAACTTTAACCACCCTCTCATCCTTTTACAGACAAAAAAATAGTGCTTAGATCGCTATAATCTAAGCACTATTTCTGCACAATAATAGTTGAGTTTTTTCTAAACTTCCATTCCATCCACTTCATAACAAACGGCTTCAATAAAGCCCTCGTCATAGGGACAACAAAGATGAAACCTATTATATCCGTTACATATCCAGGAAGCACTAAAAGAATACCCCCTACAAAGATAAAAATACCATCTAAAACCGCTGCTCCTGGCATTTCTCCTCTATTCAACTTAGATTGAATCTCTCCAAGTACTTTAAACCCTTGTCTTTTCGCCAAATACACACCTACAACGCCTGTAAATACGATCATAGCGAACGTAGACCACAAACCTATTACATGACTCGATCCAATTAAGACTGTAATCTCAATAGCCGGTATTAATATAAACAAGAATAGTAACCACTTCATAGTTCTACACTCCTTTCATATCCTATCACTTTAAACACTCTCACAACGTCCATATACACCATATAAAAGCTAAACGCACTTTCCCATCAAACTTCATAATAAACAGCTTTTAAAAGCAATTTCAGACGTTTTAAGCTAGTTTCACCTCATTTTTGTGTAAAAAAAAAGAGAAGGACTCCGATCCTTCTCTCCGTATTACTTATAGCACTTCCGCATGTCCATTATAAACAATTCCGCGTGCTGCATCAACTGTTACTTCTTGGCCATTTTTTAAAGTTGCTGTTACGCCGTTTACACCAACGATAACAGGAATACCGATTGATACACCTACAACAGCCGCATGGCTTGTTAGGCCGCCTTCTTCTACAACTAGAGCAGCAGCTTTTTCGATTGCAGGAATCATATCTTTATCAGTGCTTGTTGTAACAAGGATATCACCTTCGTTTACGTTCGCTACAGCTTCAGCAGCTGTTTTCGCTACAACTACTTTACCTTTTGCAGCTTTACGACCGATTCCTTGTCCTTTAGCAACTTCTTCACCAACAACGTGGATTTTCATTAAGTTTGTTGTACCAGTTTCAGCAACTGGAACACCAGCAGTGATTACTACAGTGTCTCCAAGTCCGATTAGACCTGCATCCATACCTGTTTGAATCGCTGTATCTAACATTTCGTCAGTAGAAGCTGCACGCTTCTCAGCCATAAATGCTTGTACACCCCAAACAAGCGCAAGACGACGTCCTACTTGCTCGTCAGATGTTACAGCTACGATTGGAGATTTAGGACGGTATTTAGAGATCATTTTCGCAGTATATCCACTTTCTGTTGGAGCTACAATTGCAGCTACATCAAGAGCAAGTGCTGTATGCGCAACAGATTGGCTAATTGCATCTGTAATTGTTGGAGTGAACTCTTTAATACGTTTTTTGAACATATCTTCATATTGTAATGATTTTTCAACACGTACTGCAATGTTAGCCATCATTGTTACTGCTTCTACTGGGTATTGTCCAGCAGCTGTTTCACCTGAAAGCATGATTGCATCTGTACCATCAAAGATTGCGTTAGCTACGTCACTTGCTTCCGCACGAGTTGGACGTGGGTTACGTTGCATAGAATCTAACATTTGTGTTGCAGTAATAACTGGTTTACCTAACACGTTACATTTTTTGATTAGACGTTTTTGTACTAATGGTACTTCTTCTGGTGGAATTTCTACACCCATATCACCACGAGCTACCATTAAACCGTCAGAAACTTCTAAGATTGAATCGATGTTGTCGATACCCTCTTGGTTTTCGATTTTTGGTACGATTTGGATGTATTGAGCGTTATGCTCTTCTAGTAATTCACGGATTTCTAATACGTCAGCTGCTTTACGCACGAATGAAGCTGCGATGAAATCAACTTTTTGCTCGATACCGAAGATGATATCTTTTACGTCTTTTTCAGTGATACCAGGAAGCTTAATGCTTACGTTTGGTACGTTAACACCTTTTTTATTTTTTACAGTTCCGCTGTTAAGAACTTTTGTACGGATGTTTCCGTCAGCTTTTTCGATTACTTCTAGCTCGATAAGACCGTCATCGATTAGAATGCGAGAACCTGGGTTTACATCGTCATAAAGACCAGCATAAGATACAGAGAACTTCTCTGCAGTACCTAATACTTGCTCAGTAGAAATAACTACTTCTGCACCTGTTACAAGCTCAGCTTGTCCGTCTACGAAGTCGTGAGTACGGATTTCTGGACCTTTTGTATCAAGTAAGATACCAACTGTTTTACCAGTTTTCTTTGAAGCTTCACGAATGTTTTTAATACGAGCGCCGTGTTCTTCATGGCTACCATGAGAGAAGTTTAAACGAGCAACGTTCATACCTGCTTCGATTAATTGCTCTAATTTTTCAATACTTTCACTAGCAGGACCTATAGTACATACAATTTTAGTTTTACGCATATTGCACCTCCGAAAATTATGAAACCGTTCCCAAATATCCGACATTACGCCGATTAGATGGATAATTCTTTAGATAATTGATACATATCTTTATCGATTGTATGCTTTTGAGCTAACGCTTCGATAATATCATGATCAACAAGTTTGTTATCTTGAATACCTACACAACGTCCACCTTTACCAGCAATTAATAATTCAACTGCTCTTGCACCAAGACGGCTTGCTAATACACGGTCTTGTGCACTTGGTGATCCACCACGTTGTACGTGACCTAATACAGTTACGCGAGTATCAAAGTTTGTTGCTTCTTCAATGTGCTTACCGATGTCAATTGCACTTCCAACACCTTCAGCTACAACGATAATACTGTGTTTTTTACCACGTTCACTACCGCGCTTCAGACGAGCGATAACATCTTCCATGTCATACTCTTCTTCTGGAATTAAGATTGTTTCCGCACCATCAGCTAAACCAGCCCATAATGCGATATCACCAGCGTGACGTCCCATTACTTCGATAACATATGTACGTTCATGAGATGTAGCTGTGTCACGAATTTTATCAATTGCATCAATAACAGTGTTTAAAGCTGTATCGAAACCAATTGTGAAGTCTGTTCCAGGGATATCATTGTCAATTGTACCTGGTACACCAACACATGGGAATCCTTGTTCAGTTAATTTTTTAGCGCCTTGGTAAGAACCATCTCCACCAATAACAACAAGTCCTTCGATACCGTGTTTCTTTAATTGCTCGATACCTTTTAGTCGTACTTCTGGGTCTTTAAACTCAGGACATCTTGCTGTATATAATTTCGTACCACCGCGGTGGATAATATCGCCAACAGAACCTAGTTCTAATTTTTCAATGTGACCAGAAATTAATCCAGCGTATCCATGGTAAATACCATATACTTCAATATCATGGAAAATCGCTTTACGAACAACTGCACGAATGGCAGCATTCATACCAGGTGAATCTCCACCACTTGTTAATACACCAATACGTTTCATTTGTACTCACCTCATAAAGATTATTTGCCTTATAATAAAATAACACGAAAAAATATAAAAATACAATGGAGAAGATGTGTCTTTTCATAATAAAAACGTGCATTCGCGAAGTGGAACGCACGCTTTTCTTATTTTATCCAAATGGAAGCGTTTGAAAACGAAACTTGCCCAATTTTCATATATTTTTCATAACGTTTTTCGATTAATTCATCTTTCGAAATTCCGTTTAATTGTTCAAAAGTTTTCCCTAGCATTAAATCTATATTTTCTGACTGTTTCAAAATATTACGGTGTGCTCCACCCTTTGTCTCTGGAATAATTTCGTCAATTACACCTAATTCTTTCAAATCTGCTGCTGTAATTCTCATCGCCTCTGCAGCTTCCTTTGCTTTTCCTGCATCTTTCCAAAGAATTGCCGCTGCACCCTCTGGCGTAATAACAGAATAAGTGGAATTTTCTAGCATATGAATGTAATCTCCTACTCCAAGACCTAGTGCACCACCACTACCACCTTCGCCAATAACGATACAAATAACAGGCACCGTTAAGCCTGCCATTTCAAATAAATTGCGGGCGATAGCTTCACTTTGACCACGTTCTTCAGCAGCTTTACCAGGATAAGCTCCTTTCGTATCAATAAAACAAATAATTGGACGATTGAACTTTTCCGCCTGCTTCATTAAACGCAATGCTTTTCGATATCCTTCTGGGTGAGGCATCCCAAAATTACGGCGAATATTTTCTTTCGTATCTTTTCCGCGTTGATGCCCGATTACAGTTACAGGCATCCCTTTATACTTCGCAATGCCGCCGACAATCGCTGCATCATCGCCAAATAGACGATCTCCATGACATTCAAAAAAATCAGTAAATAAGTGCTCAATATAATCGAGCGTTGTCGGTCGTTCTGCATGACGAGCAATTTGAACACGGTCCCATACTTTCATATTGCCGTATATATCTTCCTCTAAATTTTCTAGCTTGTCTTCCAAAATACGAATCTCCTCACTGAAGTCCATCTGGCTGTTTTTCGTATAGTCTTTCAGTTCACGAATCTTATTTCTTAGCTCAACAACTGGTTTCTCAAATTCTAGCTCTGCCATACAGCCATTTCCCCTCCTTGATGAACTTCTAAAATCTTACGAAGCGATTCTCTCATATCATCACGATGTACCACCGCATCTAATTGACCATGTTCTAGTAAGAATTCTGCCGTTTGGAAATCTTCCGGTAGTTTCTCACGCACCGTTTGTTCAATTACACGTCTACCAGCAAATCCGATCAGCGCCCCTGGTTCTGCAAGATTATAATCACCAAGTGAAGCGAAACTCGCTGAAACCCCGCCCGTCGTTGGGTGAGTCATAACAGAAATAAATAATCCTCCTGCATTACTATGCTTTTTCAAAGCTACGCTTGTTTTTGCCATTTGCATTAAACTTAATATCCCTTCTTGCATACGGGCACCACCCGAAGCAGTAAAGATAATAAATGGAACTTGTAAGTCGTACGCCTTTTCAACCGCACGGGCAATTTTTTCTCCTACAACAGAGCCCATGCTCCCCATTCGAAAACGAGAATCCATTACTGCAACAACAACAAGCATGTCATCAATTGTTCCTTCACCAGTTACAACCGCTTCGTTCAAGTCAGTCTTCTTACGATCGCTCTCTAGTTTCTCTTCATAATCTGGAAACTCGAGTGGATTTAATGAAACCATTTCTTTGTCATACTCACGGAATGACCCTTCGTCCAATATACTATCAAGACGTTCCCATGCATTCATAGGATGATGATATCCACAATTCACACATACTTTTAAATTTTTTAGAAGCTCTTTCGTATACATGATTTTTTTACATTTCGGACATTTTGTCATAACGCCGTCTGGTACATCTTTTCGTACTTGTTCTGAAGGTATTGCAGCGTACTTTTTCTTTTTCACGAATAAATCTCTTAGCACAATTTGACCCCCTTCGTTGAGAGCTAAGGTTAGCGTAAGAAGAAAATTGGGCTAACACCAAAGTTTGATGTTAGCCTTATCTTCTCAATCTGTCTAATAACCTCACTCTTTACGTTTAACTTTAACCGCTACGCGATAGAATGTTTGTCATAACGTGTCATGGTCATTTCGACAAATTTTATACATTACGAGTAAAACTGTATATTCTCTACTAATTCATCGTAAATTTTTAGTGCATCATTTTCTTGTTTTTCTTCCAAAATAGCGTAAAGCTTTCTATACATATCGATAGAATCTCCTGAAACTTTACAAGAAAGCGTTGATACGTAATCATTTACGATCATCCAAATGCGATATAGTAAATAATTATCGACTTGTTCAATAAGTGTTTTAAAGAACGTTTGGTGAAGCATTGGAACTGAGTTTTCATTTCCTTCAAGCACTTGATGTAATTTACTTAGCACTTTAGAAAACATTTCTTTCGGTAAATTACATACAATTCGAATCATATCTTTCTCAAGCAATCGTTTTGTTTGTAATAAATCACGAATTGTTTTCTCATCTTGCAGCAAGAACGGAGCAATCAATTGTACAAGACCGTTATCGTAAAAGTTTCGAATAAACGTCCCTTCACCACGTCTCGTTTCAATTAATCCTACAAGTTCTAAAGCACGCAACGCTTCTCTTACAGAGGAACGTCCTACGTTTAAACGTGAACTTAACTCACGCTCAGACGGCAAACGATCCCCCGCTACCAATCCATCCTCTTCCATAATGGAACGGATTTTTTTTACAATTTCGAGATATACTTTTGTATTTGATGATGTCAATGGAAATTCCTCGCTTATTCTTTACCAATCAGCGCTAATTGTTTTGTTTTCTCAGCAACTTCATTTGGATCTACTTGACGGCGAGCTACTCCTGTCTCCATTGCAGCTTTTGCAACGTAAGCTGCTACTTGAGGCGCTACACGCGCGTCAAACGGTGCTGGAATGATATAGTCTGCATTTAACTCATCTTCTGCTACAAGCTCAGCAATAGCTTGTACAGCTGCCATCTTCATTTCTTCGTTAATTTGTGTCGCATGTACGTCAAGTGCACCGCGGAAAATACCAGGGAACGCTAGTACATTATTTACTTGGTTTGCGAAGTCAGAACGACCCGTTCCAACAACAGCTGCGCCCGCTGCTTTTGCCAATTCTGGCATAATTTCTGGAACTGGATTCGCCATTGCAAAAATAATTGCATCGTCATTCATTGTACGAACCATCTCTTCTGTTAATGCACCTTCTGCAGATACACCAATGAATACGTCCGCACCTTGTACAACATCAGCTAAAGAACCTTCGATACGATTCTTATTTGTATATTTTGCCACTTCATCCTTCACCGGATTCATACCTGTAGGACGACCATCATAGATTGCCCCTTTACGGTCACACATAATAATGTCGCGTACGCCATAGCGATATAAAAGTTTAATAATTGCAATACCTGCTGCACCTGCGCCATTTGCGACAACTTTAATGTCAGACATTTTCTTTCCAACTAGTTTTAGCGCGTTCACAAGACCCGCTACTGTTACGATAGCTGTTCCGTGTTGATCATCATGGAAGATAGGAATATTTGTTTCTTTTTTCAAACGTTCTTCAATAATGAAGCAGTTTGGTGCTGCGATATCCTCTAAGTTAACGCCGCCAAAAGTTGGCTCCATTAATTTTACAGTTTCAACAATTTTATCTACATCGTTTGTATTTAAGGCAATTGGGAATGCATCTACACCAGCAAAGCTCTTGAATAATACAGCTTTACCTTCCATTACTGGAAGAGATGCTTCAGGTCCGATGTTACCAAGACCAAGTACAGCCGTTCCATCTGTCACAACTGCTACCATATTTCCCTTCATTGTATATTCATATACCTTACTTTTATCGTCATAAATTTCTTTACAAGGTTCTGCAACCCCTGGAGAATATGCAAGACTTAAATCTTTTGCATTTTCTACTTTTACTTTTGATACAGTTTCTAATTTTCCTTGATGCACTTTATGCATGTGAAGTGCTTCTTCACGAAGTGTTGACAAACTATCCACTCTCCTCAAATTATTCTTGCTGATATCAATTTCTCCAAGTGGTCTGACCACGAACACTACTACTATAATAATCGAAGTGTAGGGAAATTGTCCATTATATTTTCACAACCACATTTTCTTCCCCGACAATTTCACGAAGTGCTCCTAAACATTCTTCACTTGGGTGAATCGATAAACTTCGAGATAATTGTACCATTTTATGTTCCTTTTCATAATAAATTAGTACTTTCGCAAAACCCGAATAGTCAAACAATATTTTAGTAACCTGATTTAAAATCTTTTTCTCATACTGAGACGGCAATTTCACGTAAACAGACGCATCTTTCTTTTCCTCATACACATCCATTTCTTCTAACGGATATAGTCCATTTACAATCCATTGCAACTTATGATTTCTAAGCTCAATCGTGCCGTCAACTAAAACAATTGCTCCTTCTTGTAACTTATCTGAGAAATGTATATACGTTTCGGGGAAAAGAACTGCTTCCATTTCATCATTTTGATCACAAAATGTAATAAATGCCATCTTTTGCAACTTTTTCGTACGAATCACTCTCACGCTTGTTATATACACAATAGCTCTTTGTACTTTTTTCTTATGTCGCATCGCCTGAGCGAGAGATGGAATTTCTAATTCTTTCGCTAACTTCACATACTGCGCTGTCGGATAGCTTGATAAATAAAAACCTAGTACTTCCTTCTCTTTATTTAACTGTTCAATAAAGGAGAGCTCTTCTCCTTGTACGTATTTTGATTTCGGAACAGCATCTCCTAAATCACGCGCAAGATTTGCATACTCTAACGCTCCTTTAAGACTTTTCCATAAATTTGTTCTCGAAACACCAAAATCGTCAAAACATCCAGACCAGACGAACGCCTCTAAATTTCGCTCTGTTACAAACTTTGATGGCATGCGCAAACAAAATTCAAATAAATCTTCAAACATTTTTTTCTCTCGTTCTTCAAGTAATGCTGTCACGGTAGCCATTCCAATGTTTCGAATGGAAAGTAAACTGTAACGTATTGCATTTCCTTCTATTTGGAAATTGTAACCACTTCTCTGAAGAGATGGCGGCAAAACATGAAAACCTTTTCGCTTCGTTTCCCGTATATATTGCACAATCTTATCTTCATTTCCAATTGCACTCGATAATAGTGCCGTCATAAATTCCAGCGTATAATTCGCTTTTAAATAGGCAAGCTGATACCCAATCATACTGTAGGCTACAGCGTGACTTCGGTTAAAACCGTAATTTGCGAATCTTACAATTAAATCGTAAATTTTCTCTGCAGATGTCTCGTCATAACCATTTTGTAAACACCCTTGCACAAAATGCTTACGTTCCTGATCTAAAATATCACGATTTTTTTTACTCACTGCACGGCGTAATAAATCGGCTTCTCCGAGCGAGAAGCCCGCCAACTTCGACGCGATTTGCATAATTTGTTCTTGGTATACAATTACACCGTATGTTTTTTCTAAAATCGGCTTTAAGTCCGGATGTAAATATTCAATTTGTCTTTTTCCGTGTTTTGATTCAATAAAGGTTGGAATTTGTTCCATCGGTCCTGGTCTATATAACGAGTTAACAGCAACAATATCTTCAAATTCATTCGGCTTTAACCCGCGAAGTACATTTCGCATACCACCTGATTCAAGCTGGAATACACCTGTTGTATCCCCTCTACCTAACAATTGGAATGTCTTTTCATCTTGAAGTGGTAAATTTCTTATATCGATTTCTTTTCCTGTTTTTTGCACGATAAACTTTATAATATTTTCAAGTAACGTTAAATTACGTAATCCTAAAAAGTCCATCTTGAGCAACCCAAGTTCTTCTAATGCATCAGCTGGGTATTGCGTAACATACACATCGTTATGCCCTTCTTGAATTGCAACACTTCCGGTTAATGGCTCTTGGCTCATAATAACGCCAGCTGCGTGAATAGACGTATGACGCGGCAAGCCTTCTACACGTTTTGCAATTTCAAACACACGTTCATGCAAAAGGTTTCCTTGTATAAACTCACGGAGTGATTGCGATTCCTCATATGCATCTTTTAACGTTATACCAAGCTTTGATGGGATAAGTTTTGAGAATATGTCGATATCTCGCGGCGGAAGCCCCATTACACGCGCAATATCTCTAATTGCCGCTTTCGCTGCCAGCGTCCCGAACGTTACAATTTGCGCAACACGAAGCTGACCATATTTATCCTTCACATATCGAATCATCTCATCACGTCTTATATCCGGAAAATCAATATCAATATCTGGAAGTGTCACACGCTCTGGGTTTAAAAACCTTTCAAATAATAGATCGTATTCAATCGGATCAATATCTGTAATTTCTAATACGTAAGAAACGAGTGATCCAGCAGCTGATCCACGACCTGGTCCTGTTAAAATATGATTTTCATGCGCGTACTTCATAAAATCCCAGACAATGAGGAAATAATCACTAAATCCCATGCTAGAAATCACGTTTAATTCATGATTCAAACGATTTATATGTACTTCTTTCGGCGTACCATAACGTTTTTGTAATCCTTCTTCACAAACGCGGCGCAAATACATATCATTCGTCTCGTTAGATGGGACAGGGAATTTCGGTAATTGATTTACATGAAACGGTATTTCTACTCTGCAACGTTCTGCAATTTCTACTGTGTTATAAATCGCTTCTTCTACGTGAGAAAATAGGGCTTCCATTTCATCTGATGATTTTAAATAATATTGATCTGTTTTCAGCCTCGGCCTATCTGGATCTGTCATTTTCGTTCCACTTTCAACAGATAATAAACATTCATGAACAAGTGCGTCACTTTGATTGATGTAGCGTACATCGTTCGTCGCTACAACCGGAATATTTATCCTATTCATAAATGCAGGTAATTTTTCTTGCAGAAGCAGTTCATCTTGAATCGCATGATGCTGTAAACTCATATAAAAATTGCCGAACATATTTTGATACATACGAGCTACTGCTTCAGCTTGACTCTCTTTGTCTTCTAATAATAATTGTTCGATTTCCCCATCTTTACCTGGTGAAATAGCAATTAATCCTTTCGCATAATGTGCAAGCCATTTCTTAGGAATACCTTCTTTTGACTTTGTCATAATGCTACTAGAGATCTTTAATAAATTTTGATAACCTATTTCATTTTCAGCAAGTAAGACAAGCGGATAAGACTTTTCTTCTTCTTCACTAAAAATAGAAGCTGTTAAGCCGATAATAGGATGTATACCATGTTTCTTACATGCTTTATAAAACGGAATAACGCCATACATAACATTTTCATCTGTAATAGCCAGCGATGAATAACCGAGCTCTTTCGCCCTAACTACAAGTTCATCAATTTTACAAGCACTTTTTAATAAACTAAAAACGGTTTGACATTGTAAATGCACAAACTTCACTGTTGTACCCTCTCTTTACCTATTTGACTACTTTTATTATAGGTGAAGAGGAAAGAGGAAATCAAAACATACTTCTTATACTTTGTCCATATATATGAAGAAGAAAGGGGAATGACGATGGATGTAAGAGAACATACTTTTTTCTCTCTGCTTATTATTAGTTATTTTATTGCCTTTGGGGTTATACTTGGTGGTTCATTAATTGGTGGATTTGGTGCATTTCTTATCGGAAAACCAACTCTCACTTACATTAATCAATTCGCCCAAAATTTAAGAATTTGGGCACTCGTTGCAGCGATCGGCGGAACATTTGATACTTTTTATAGTTTTGAAAGAAGTTTCTTTGGCGGGGATATGAAAGATATCGTAAAACAAATTCTCCTTATTTTTTTCGCAACAGGTGGTATGCAAACTGGTCTTATTATTATTAAATGGCTAACGCAGGAGCATGTATGAGAGTACCAAGTGCCAATACAGCAAAAAGATGGTATTTAGTTTTAGCTGGGGCTGCTGTTGGAGGTGTGTTGAGCTGGTTTATTTTTTTGTACATATACGGTGTTTTTCAAGAAGAACAAGCTAGTAAAATAGCAGAACAAAGAGAAATTATAGAAAAACAAGAAGCAAAGCTCCACGTCCTTCTCGAAGATCAAGAAAAATTAAATACTGAAAATAAACGGCTCTTAACCATTCAAGAGATTAAAATAAAACTTATAAATCGAGAAAAATACGATTTAGACAACCTTACAATTGAAAACATGACTACTTCTATCCATAATGACCTCCAGCATCTTTTAACGAAAAACATACAAAGTATCGCAAAAAATAAAGATCTACTCAAAAAGGTAATCGAAAACAAAACGTACAAACATTACGATCGGCTATACCGTTTCAAAGTCGATACGATATCTTTTGATACAGTGCTTGAAATTAGTATTACGATAGAGAAAGAAAAATAAAGAAGGAGGGCTTTAGCGCCGCTCCTTCTTTTTGTTCTACTATATAATCTCTTATCTACACAGCTCACGTAAATCAGCAAAAAGACGATCCGCTTCTTCCCAAGAAGATGCTTTTGCACCAGAAGCCATCGGATGTCCTCCGCCGTTATATTGCATTGCTAATTTATTTATAACTGGTCCTTTTGAACGAAGACGAACACGAATCACATCGTCTTCCTCTAAAAATAGAACCCACGCCTTTAATCCATCAATGTTACCAAGTGCTCCAACAACGCCTGATGCCTCAGAAGGAAGTACATCAAACTTTTCTAATACTTCTTTCGTTAATTTAATGTAAGCTGCTCCTTCTTCTACCATCGTAAAGTTTTGTAAAATATAGCCGTTTAAACGAGCAATCTTTTCTTTCGTCTTATACATTTCGTTGTATAAATCTGTAAATTTCACATCCATATCAACAAGCTCACTCACATAACGAAGTGTTTTCGCTGTTGTATTCGGGAATAAGAAACGACCTGTATCCCCAACAATACCCGCTAAAATAAGACGAGCTGCTTCTTTCGTTATTTGTAACCCTTTATCTTTTCCATAATTATAAAACTCATAAATCATTTCACTTGTAGAACTTGCTGTCGTATCTACCCACGTAATGTCTCCGTATGGATCTTCATTTGGATGATGATCAATTTTGATTAACATCTTCCCTTTTGTATAGCGTTGATCATCAACACGTTCTTGGTTTGCTGTATCACAAACGATAACGAGCGCATTTTCGTATACACTATCTTCAATATCATCCATTACTCGTAAATATGCTAATGACGGTTCATTGTACCCAACCGTATAAATATTTTTCTCTGGAAACGATTCTTGTAGAATTGTACTAAGACCGCCCTGTGAACCTAACGCATCTGGATCCGGACGCACATGACGATGAATAATAATTGTATCAAACTCTTTAATTGCTCCTAAAATTTGCTCATGCATATGTATAATCTCCTTTTTATTCAACTTCTTCACTTTAACGTGCAGTAAAAGCCCAATGAATGTGGGCTAATCATTAGCGCGGAAACATCCCCACACTAATGAAAGTCTCACTTTATCCTCCATTATAACGGAAAGTATTTCATACATGCGAACAATTGCTTTATAATAAAAATTAGAAAGTTTAGATATTTCTTTTTTCTCTACTATTTTTTCATAAAGCGATGGGAGTGTGCATGATGCCAGTATTAGTCTTCTGTATTATCGTCTCATTTATGTTGTACCTCTTCTACAAAACAAAATACTTTCGTACAAACCGCCCAATGGAGAAAGGTTGGCTCTCAGGAAAATCCGCAATGGCACTCGGTTCATTCGTCTTATTCTTTGGGATAAACCAATTCTTTTTAGAACTTTCAACCGCTCGCATTATCGTTGGTGTCTTATTCGTTCTATTTGGCAGTGCAAGTGCCTTTAATGGATTTCGCCAATACAAACATTTCTTACCATTAGCAGTTGAAGAAGCCGAAGTCTATGAAGCAACGTAAAAAAGCATCAACATTGTGATGCTTTTTTACGTCCTCTAACTTTCAAAATCATATATGCGACAAACGCAGATGGTATATTAAATGGGTTGCCTTGCACATGAAGATGTAATTGTTCTTCCCCAAAAGACATTTTTTCGTATAGTTCTCGCTGAGATAATCCTGTTTTTTTCTTTTTTTCATGTAAACCTTGTAAGTATAAATATTGAATCGGTATCATCACAAGGAAGTAAAATAGTGCGATACTACCAAAAAAGAGTACTGTTGATGACATCATGCATACCACCTTTCAGAAATCCATTTTCTTACAATTAAATTATAACATAGTCTAGAATCCAAATGAATTAATATTCTGTTTTTTTATCAGACAATTGTCTTACTGCATAACTCCTCTTCCGCATACTGAATATATCGGCGAATGAAATAATCAGGATTCTTTTTAATAGGTTCAATATCAAGTCTTAATGGTATTTTCCCAGCCATATAAAAGATTCTTGAAGCAGTTCCAAGTCGAATGGCTGCTTCCGAAATATTTCCCCTATATCCCATCATGAAGTTCCCCCATGCAATAATGAAACTTTCGTAAAACTATTTAAATTATATTGCTTACATAACCATTTTTTAGTGTGAAAATCCATTCCTATCCCCCTAGTTCGTATAGTGAAGCATAGTAATAATTAATAGCTTAAACTTTCTTATCGAGTAATCACCAATTTTCTATCCGCACCGATACATATCCTGCTATTTTTTTACTTCTCTACCCGAGCCCTTACGTAGCTTAAATAATAAATTTAAAACAAAATAAAACAAAATAAAGTTAAAGAAAAAGCCTAATGGATGAAATGAAAATTCCCATCCGCCATAATAAACAAATGTTTCAGCTGGTATACCAAAGTAAAGAAAATCGCTATTATTTTCTCCAATTGTAGGGGTAAAGGAACAAATAACAGCGAAAATCAAACTTATTACATACAATTTCTTTTTATTTAAATCCATTATTCTATGAGTTATCACATGAACAGTAATTACAAGTATTAAACCTAAAAAGAAAAGTACTACTCCCATTCGACACCTCCACAATTATTGCTCCAGCATCTTCAAATTATCGCATGCCCTATTTATGAATATGAAACAAAACGTAATTTAACATTCTCTTTTGCAATTCAAAATATAATACATTCGATAACTAAATTTTAAAACCCTCTAATGTAGCGTTCTAAAAAAAATGGAACAAACCAAAGCGGCTTGCTCCATCTTTTTATTTATCGATCAATTGCACCATAAGTAATGCTTTCCCAACAACATTACCTTCATGATGTACTTCTACATCAACCTTACCAAATTTACGTCCAATTTCTAATACTTTCGGATGAACCGATACAACATTGTCAATTTGAACTGGTTTTACGAAATAAATTGTTAAGTTCTCAACAATTAAATCGCTCTTCTTTTGCGCACGAATAACGCGATTCGTTGCTTCTGTCACAATCGTTGCGAATACACCGTAAGATAGCGTTCCGATTGAATTCGTCATTTGCGGTGTCACTGAAAATTGATATAGATGCTCATTTTTCGCTTCTTTCGGCGTCATAAATTGATTCGTTACAATATCATCGATTGTTTCACCGACTTGCGGTTGACGCTGAATCATTTGCAACGCCTGAAGTACATCTTGACGGCTAATAATACCTTGCAACTTATTTCCTTCATCAACAACTGGAAGTAACTCAATACCTTCCCACACCATCATACGCGCCGCAGCTGCGACAGACATTTTTCCATTTACCGTAATCGGATGCTTTGTCATCACTTTATCAATTGGTGTTTCTTTCGCTACACCGATCATATCTTTTGAAGTTACAATACCTAACACCTTTTTATTTTCATCAACAATCGGATATCTTCCGTGCATCGTCTCTTCGTTATACGCATGCCATTGCTGCACTGTATCATCTGGCTTTAAATATAACGTTTCTTCAATTGGCGTTAAAATATCTTCAACGAGTACAATTTCTTTCTTAATAAGCTGATCGTAAATCGCACGGTTAATTAACGTTGCAACTGTAAATGTATCGTAACTACTTGAAATAATCGGCAGTTTTAATTCATCTGCTAATTTCTTCACATGATCTTCCGTATCAAATCCGCCCGTAATTAACACCGCAGCTCCGGTTTCTAACGCTAATTGATGTGCGTTCGTACGATTACCGACAATAAGTAAGTTTCCAGCTTCTGTATAGCGCATCATCGCTTCTAATTTCATTGCTCCGATTACGAATTTATTTAACGTTTTATGTAGTCCTTCTCTGCCTCCAAGTACTTGACCATCGACAATGTTAACGACTTCTGCATATGTCAGCTTTTCAATATTTTCTTTCTTCTTTTGTTCAATTCGAATTGTTCCGACACGTTCAATCGTACTAACATACCCTTTATTTTCTGCATCTTTAATTGCACGATAAGCTGTACCTTCACTTACACTCAAATCTTTTGCAATTTGCCTTACAGAAATTTTATGCCCTACTGGCAGGCTATTAATATGTTCTAAAATTTGGTTATGCTTGGTAGCCAAATGGTTTCACCATACTTTCTTTTCCCTAAATTCTTCATGTGTTGTATTTTCAGTATACTATATTTTCAAAACTGTTACACTCTCTCTTTATATATCTGTACTATTTTTTTTATAACAAAATACGCCTTACATTACACCACTACTTCTATTACAACAATGTAATGGTATTGTCATCTCGTTCGATAGTTTGTCCAGCCACTTCCATATACAATGAAGACAAGAAATGAAACAAAGGAGCGGATACATGATGAAAAAATTATTAGAAGTTGTAGGTGCTGTATTGTTAGCTTTCGTAGACGGGAAAAAAGTTGCAATGGAATTGAATGAAACACCTGAACAGCCACTTCCAAAAAGAAAAGAATCATCAAAACAAGTACAACCTTTACAAGCTGTCCTACACACGTAAAAAACCCTTCACCTGTCTTTTCAAATGAAGGGTTTCTTTTCTATAGTGTAATACTTTCTCCAGCTTCTAATACTTTCCCTATACAATTTTGTAGCTTTTCTACAAATTGATATGGATCTTGCTCAATAACCGGGAACGTATTGTAATGCATCGGTACAACAGTTTTCGCCTGAACCCATTTTGCTGCTAAAACAGCATCTTCTGGTCCCATTGTGAAATTATCACCAATTGGTAAAAATGCTACATCAATGTTATTTAATTCTCCAATTAATTTCATATCAGAGAATAGAGCAGTATCCCCTGCATGGTACAAAGTCTTCTCTTCTGCTGTAAATAAAATACCCGCTGGCATACCTGTATATGTAATCGTCTTATTTTCTTCATCAATATAACTAGAGCCGTGGAATGCTTGTGTAAACTTCACTTTTCCGAAGTCAAATTCATGTGAACCACCAATATGCATCGGATGTGTTTTTACACCTTGCCAACTTAAAAATGTCGCTAGTTCAAACGGTGCCACTACAACTGCATTATTTTTCTTCGCAAGTTCTACTGTATCTCCAACATGATCACCATGACCGTGTGATAAAAGAATCGCATCTACTTTTACATCTTCAGCCTTTAAATCTGTTTTTGGATTTCCTGTTAAAAACGGATCAATTAAAATTACTTTTCCATTCGTTTCAATCTTTACAACTGAATGCCCGTGATAAGATACTTTCATTATTACATTCCTCCCCTTATTACATTCTCACTTTTTATTCTACATGATTTTTCAATTCCCTGTCTTTTCTAACATCGATTTACTTGTCATAACGCTTTCTTCCGAGTTAAAGTTATATTTGTAATTAAATATCTCGGGGGTGCCAATCAATGAATGCTAGATTAGAAAATTTAATGCAATGGCTAAAAGAAAAAAACGTTGAAGCTGCGTTCTTAACTTCTACACCGAACGTCTTCTACATGACAAACTTCCACTGTGAACCACACGAAAGACTTCTTGGTATGTTTGTATTCCAAGAAAAAGAACCTATTTTAATTTGCCCTAAAATGGAAGAAGGCCAAGCACGTAACGCTGGCTGGGCACATGAAATTATCGGATTTACTGATACTGACAGACCATGGGATATGATTGCAAAAGCAATTAAAGACCGCGGTATCCATGCAAATGCAGTTGCAATTGAAAAAGAACATTTAAACGTAGAGCGCTACGAAGAATTAACAAAATTATTCCCAAATGCAGCTTTCACGTCAGCTGAGGAAAAAGTTCGTGAACTTCGTTTAATTAAAGACGAAAAAGAACTTTCTATTTTACGCGAAGCAGCTAAAATGGCAGACTATGCTGTTGAGGTTGGTGTAAATGCAATTAAAGAAGATCGTAGCGAACTAGAAGTATTAGCAATTATTGAACACGAATTAAAAACAAAAGGCATACATAAAATGTCATTTGACACGATGGTATTAGCTGGTGCAAACTCTGCTCTTCCACACGGTATTCCAGGTGCAAACAAAATGAAACGCGGCGATTTCGTACTATTTGATTTAGGCGTAATCATTGACGGTTATTGCTCTGACATTACACGTACAGTGGCATTTGGCGACATTTCTGAAGAACAAACTCGCATTTACAACACTGTACTTGCTGGACAACTACAAGCAGTTGAAGCATGTAAACCAGGTATTACACTTGGCGCAATCGACAACGCTGCTCGTTCTGTTATCGCAGATGCAGGTTACGGTGAATTCTTCCCACACCGCCTTGGTCACGGACTTGGAATTAGCGTACACGAATATCCAGATGTAAAAGCTGGTAACGAGTCTCCATTAAAAGAAGGTATGGTCTTCACAATTGAACCCGGTATTTACGTACCAAACGTAGGTGGCGTTCGTATTGAAGATGATATTTATATCACAAAAGACGGATCAGAAATTTTAACGAAGTTCCCGAAAGAATTACAATTTGTAAAATAATAAAAAAGGCAGCGTGAGTGCTGCCTTTTTTATTTCTCTACTATTTCAAACTTCTCTACAATCATTTTTGCGGGATAGCTTTCAAGCATTTGAGAAGACCATACTTTTATTTTATCCCCTGTTTTTAATTGATCATATGCATCTTTATCCTTAAAAATTAGGACTATATCTGATGGATAATCTTGATTCATTTGTTGTTCTATATAATTTTGCAACTCTATTTTTGTCTCAAACGTTTTATCACCGACAAAAAACACCGTGTCATTTCTTAATATAATATATCCTTCTTTAGTTATTGCTTTTACCGCTACTTGTTTTGTAGTACATGCTGATATTACGAGTAGAAATGCACTTAAAAATATATACATAGAAATTTTCATATGCCTATTCATTCCTAACCCCTTATCCTACACTATTTCCGCTTTAACACCATCTTCTCTTCATACTTATCATCCCATTTAATCACAATCTCTATCGGTTCATCTTTAGATAGAGGCGCACAACTTACACAAGAAGACTTCATTTCAATCTTTGCT
This sequence comes from Bacillus cereus group sp. BfR-BA-01350, assembly GCF_022663775.1. NCBI lineage: Bacteria > Bacillati > Bacillota > Bacilli > Caryophanales > Bacillaceae > Bacillus > Bacillus cereus group sp. BfR-BA-01350. The sequence continues at coordinate 67,539 of NZ_JAKUGD010000007.1, read as the reverse complement.
CCTTTATGATTTTCTGACGTTTGTGTCATTGTGCTAAAGGCTCCATTAATAGCAATCTCTAAATTTTTAAATTCTGTATTTCCATCTCCACCCTTATACCGAAATGTAAACATTCCATCTTCACTGTCATCCTTAATATGGCCTTTATATTGTCCCGTCCAACTTTTGCTCTCGCTAGAAAAAGTAAAATACCAAATCGAGCAGCTTCCTAAAAAGAAAATACTAATGAAAAAGAATAATGCTCTCTTCATCATGCCCCTCCATTCAAATGCACTTATTTATTGTCTATTTCTTCCTTCTATTATACTATTAAAATACAGAATTTTCTAAAACAGGAGGTTTATATGTTACAACAACAGTTAGAAGAAATTCGTAATAATAATTACATACTGGATAACAAAGTTAACATTGATTCTTTAAGTTCCAATATGCTTGAACATATCGGTGTTACTGATAGCTATTTAAGAGACAAACTTATTTACTCTACTTTTTATCATCTCATCAAAAAGGAATACCTTTCACACACGCAATTACAGAAACTACTATTAGAAAGCATCAGTGAAAAATATTTATTGTATAAGATTCATTCGGCTGATGAAGATGCGGTATTTACCCGTGCATTTACAACATTATTAATTGCCCTCATTATTGATGCTGATACAAATCATAATTTCTTATCACAGACTGATATTTCAAATGTAAAAGATCAACTAATTCTATATATGAACAACGAACATGATTTCCGGGGATATGTGCAAAACCACGGCTGGGCACATAGTATCGCTCATGCTTCCGATACATTTGAAGCGCTTGTTCGTAGTCCTAAACTGGAAACTTTACATTACGAAGAAATATTACAAACTTTATTAAACAAAGTCTGTGTCCATTCTATTTACTACAAATATGAAGAAGACGAGCGTCTCGTTTATCCGATTGTGGCAATGCTACAAAATGGTCTAAAGGAAGAAGTACTCCTATTAGCCCTTCATGACTTAGTAGCTCAATTACCCGTCAAAAAACAAACATTACATATTGAATCGTACGAGTACTTATACGGAAATGTAAAATCTTTCTTACGTAGTTTGTTTTTCCGACTACGCACACTGTCTATATGTGAAGAAACCGAATGCAAAATTGAAAAATTGCTACAAGAACTTCCAAAATATTATTAAAAAAAGAAGGCCACTTAAAAAGTGCCTTCTTCTATTTCACTAATATTTAATTGAAATTTCACGATCCAAACTGAGAAAAGGTGGACAAGAAGCGCAAACGCCATACATGCTCCGCTTAAAAAAGTTAGTATAGGATGCGAATACACGTGCCCTAATCCATAAGATATCGCCACGAAAAACATTGTTATGTAAATATAAATTGCTCCATGTATTTGCCTCATATAAACCTCCTTTTCATATAGTATAACATAAATTTTCTGATTATTCACATTAATAGACTGTAATTAATATTTCTCAACTGTTACACCTCTAACAGCAGCCTTAATATATGGTGCTCCTTGTAAACTTTGTAAATCCTCTGTTTTACCTATTACAACTACACCGTATATTGGTAAGTCTTTTGGTTTTCTGTTTTTTATTTCTTTATAGTTTGTCCTAAAAGATTCTTAATATCCCACTTTTATTTTCACTTAAAGATAGCCAAATACAGCTTTTCTACATTTTTATCATAATAAAAAGCACATCTATTTTGATGCGCCCTTCACATATACTTTAGTAACATATAAATCATTTTTTGAAACAAAAACTCTCACTCATCTCTCTCCATACTATCTATGACTTAGTTGCCATAATAATTGAACGAGGATAAAACCCCAGCTTTTCATAAAACGATATAGCTTCATTTCCGTACACTACTGTTAATTCAATTTCATCTATCTTCTTCGCTTTAAACCATTCCACTGCACTATTCATTAATTTCAAACCAAATCCGTTTCCTCGGTGTTTTTCATCAACGAATAAAACTTCAATCTTTCCGCTTACACTTTTGCTATACGCTATACAACATCCTAATATATTATCTGTTTCCGTCTCAACTAATAATTCAATTCTATACTCTCCGTACTTTGAATTTTGTTTATAATTTTCAATACGTTCCTCAAATGACATTCTTGGATAGTCACCAGAAAAATGTTTTGATGTATTATTATGATATTCATGCAATTTATTTAAAGGTTCTCTTATTACTTCTATTTCATCAAGAGTGATATATTTATTACTAATTCTCATCCTACAGCATCTCCAATAATGTATATTCCAACTAAAAAGATGACCATTTTACGGTTATAAAATACCAATCTATTATTTCATCGCGTCCTTCACAATATCTTGAATCATAACGACTTCTGTTTTCATATCAACAGAGGAGACTTCCTCATCGATACACTCATACCAAAATTCCAAGTGCTTTTTATCAATTTCATGATGAGAATTTTCGACAAGAGCCCCGCCTTCTCCTTGCACAGAATACCAATATAAGTACTCTTCTCCATCTCTTATTTCCCGGAAAATTGTCTCAACGTACATCTTTTCGTCGTTTAATGTCAAAAGTACTTCTTTCATATTGTCATTCAGAAGCTGCATCCATTCATCTACACGATGACTTTTATCTTGTTTCACTTTAAATCTCGTTAACTCCACATTCATTTTTATTCCCCCATTTTCTTACGTACAAACAATCTATATTCTATTGGATTATAAAAACTTAATTTACTAGCTAATTTTTGCGAAGGAATATTGTCTACATAACAATCCCAGCACGGTATAATATCATTTTGTATGCAATGTTCAATAAACCTTGCTGCAACAGCTTGGGCTAATCCTTTTCCTTGATGCGCTTCATGCGTCACGATATCAATTTCAGCAAATCCATTCCCGCTAAATATCGAAACACATTCCGCTACAATTATTCCCTCTAGTTCTATACAAAATCCAAAACCACCGTTTAAAAACGTTTCTTTTGATCCCCAATATTCTTTGTAGTACTCCTCTGTAAATTCACCGCTTCGTTCTATATCTCTTCTATCAATACGCTTCACTTCATATATATTTTTGTTACAATCTCGTTTTCTCTCTTCAAAGATTACGCTTTGAAACTTCATTCGCGGGATGTTTCGAAGTACATGACTAAAACGTTCTTCTATCATCATTTCCCACTCGTCACTCGAAGAGAACAATGTAAATCTCTTCTTTGTTTTTTCAATAGCCTTTTTTATAAAAGAAAATAAATCTTCGTTGTAATTTTGATCATCAGTATGACCAAATAAATAATAAATGCCATTCGCTGTACGAATTAGTCCTGCTGTTAACTTCTCGTTTACAAAAACATCACCATCTATCACTTGATCACATACCGCATAAGCAAACGTCGTCGTTTTTGTATGGCTTTCTAAAATCGGAAGGATTTTTCTATACTCAGCTACAGATAATTTTTTCATAATTGCTCCACTTTAATCGTATCCGCCTCTATATGTTCAAAACAAAGATTTACCGTTCTCTTTAATGCTCTCGTTCTATGAATCGTACATGCCGGAATTAAAATAGAATCATTCGGCTTTAATACCGCTGTTTCTCCATCTTCAAAATCAATAAGTAATTCTCCCTCTAACACAATAAATAATTCATCTGAATTAGAATGATAGTGCCAATCATATTCACCAGTAAATACAGCGATTCGTAAACAATGACTATTTACATTTGAAACGACGAAGTTTTTATGTTGATCTTGAATGTCCTTTGTTAATTCTATTAAGTTCACAGTTTCCATCTTTCGTCTCATCCTTTCATTAGTCGTTCTTCTGAAAAATTAACTTAGTCTCCACCACCTCCGCAATCTCCTCCACCATCACTTGAGCTGCTACAATCACTGCTACTGTAATCTCCGAATCCACTTGATGTGCTTGAAGCGTATGAAGATTTTTTACTCATATTTCTTTGCTTATCCTTCTTACTTTCATGACTAGGCCATACTTTATTAAATAATATAAAGAATAAGACTAACTCTATTACGACAAGGATATATCCAAAAACACTCTCAATAATATTGGGGGTTATCCCAAAACTGTAAAACAGCCTAGCTGAATAAAGACACAAAGTTACATACAGGGCCATACAAATATACCGAAATGTTTTTTCTATCATAAGGACTACCTTTTTTGAAATAGGTATGTGTATGTTCTGTTCTTGTTTTTTCTTTATATACTTTTGTCTCTTAGCCTGCTTTTTCTTCCTCTTTTTACTCCCCACCGAACCCCCTCTTTTGACTTTATTTTTTCATTTAATTCCAAATTATCACAAAAATTAACTTTGTAACAATCTATATTTCACGTAAAGTTTTATTTACTTTTTGTAAAGCTTCATTTACTTATTACCTAAAAATGGATATAATAAATGTAACAAATTTACAAAAAGGAGACTTTGTATATTTGATTAAAAATAAGGTAAAACAATTCCGCGTCGTTAGAGACATCACCCAAGAACAATTAGCTTCCTCTGTTCAAATCACTAGACAATCCCTCATCGCTATCGAAAAAAACAAATACAACCCAAGTTTAGAATTAGCATTGAAATTATGTGAGTTTTTCAACTGTAAAGTAGAAGATTTATTTCAATTGGATAAAACTGGGGAGGAAAAAGAATGAAAAATACTTCTAATCAAAAGTTCATTTCACATCTTACTATTTTATTGTTAGGATCATCTTTACTTTATTTCAATAGTAATGACGAAGAAAAGATTAGTTCTGTCCTTCTATTCGTTGGTGTATACATACTCTTAGATTTAATACTATTAGTAGTGAAAAAAATATTCTTTAAGAAAAAAAAGAGCGTTTCCGAGAAATATCCATTACCTGAAATGGATGAAAGAATCGAGAAGATGAGTTTAAAGCTTATGGCACAAATTTTCGGTCTCTCTCATTTAGTCGGCTCTGTGATACTATTTATTTTATATATCACTGACAAAAACTCGATGATACGAGTTGAGTATGCCTTATATTACTTGTTCGGCATTCTTTTCTTTACAATGATGTTCGGATTGAAAATTGTAAAGAAACTAGATAATTAACTCAAATAAAAAGCCCCTCCTTACGAAAGGAGGGGCTTACATGTATTTCTATTATGATAAAGCAGGAGCTTTTTCAAGAAGCTCTTTCGCATCAGCGTATTGTAAACCGTGAGCTTCTGCAACTGCTTCGAATGTTACGTATCCATCTAATGTGTTAATACCTTTTAGTAATGCAGTGTTGCCTAGGCAAGCATCTTTGTAGCCTTTGTTCGCAATTTGTACTGCATATGGTACTGTTACATTTGTTAATGCAAGAGTTGATGTACGTGGAACCGCACCTGGCATGTTTGCAACTGCATAATGAACAACGCCATGTTTTTCGTAAGTTGGGTTGTCATGAGTTGTAATACGGTCAGTTGTTTCGAAAATACCACCTTGGTCAATCGCGATATCTACAACGACAGAACCTGGTTCCATTGATTGAATCATTTCTTCTGTTACAAGTTTTGGCGCTTTTGCACCTGGAATTAATACTGCACCAATAACAAGATCAGATTCTTTTACAGCTTCTGCGATGTTGTATGGATTAGACATTAACGTTTTTACTTGGTTACCGAAAATGTCATCTAGTTGACGAAGACGTTCTGCACTTAAGTCGATGATTGTTACATCTGCACCTAAACCTACTGCAATCTTCGCTGCGTTTGTACCAGCTTGACCACCGCCGATAATTGTTACTTTGCCGCGTTTTACCCCTGGAACGCCTGCAAGTAAAATACCTTTACCACCCTTGTTTTTCTCAAGGAATTGTGCACCGATTTGTGCAGACATACGACCTGCTACTTCACTCATAGGTGCAAGTAATGGTAATGAACGATTGTCTAATTGTACTGTTTCGTATGCAATTGATACAACTTTGTTATCAATTAATGCTTTCGTTAATTCTGGTTCTGGAGCTAAGTGTAAGTATGTGAATAAAATTAAACCTTCACGGAAATAACCGTATTCACTTGCTACTGGCTCTTTTACCTTCATAACCATATCTTGATTCCATGCTTCTTCAGCAGTTTCAACAAGTTTCGCACCAGCTTGTACGTATTCTTCATCCGTAAAGCCAGATCCTAAACCTGCTCCTTTTTGAACAAAAACTTCATGACCATTTTGTACTAAATGTACTGCTCCCGCTGGCGTCATTGCCACGCGGTTTTCATTGTTTTTAATTTCTGTTGGAATACCGATACGCATTATTAGTTCCCCCTTGAGTTATGAAATGACCCCTGAATCATTTTTTAAAGCGCTTTCTACGCTCTTATATTTTAACATAATATCTCAATATTTGACAAAAAATAATACAAGTTTTCCGATAGATTTAATTTTATATTAAAGGACAGTATTATCCGTACCTCTTTGCATAAAGGATAAACTGTCCAATTATTCGAAACTTCTCTTTATTTTTCTCTATCGATGTCTATGAATAACATCAACTGCACCAGTCACTTCAATAATTGTACCGGTAATCATATCGGAATCGTCCTCACATAAAAACGCAATCGTTCTTGCAATATCTTCACCTGTTCCAGATCTACCAACTGGTGTGTTACGTTCTTTCAACTGACGTGCTTCTTGAATCGTCGCTTCTTTCATTTCACCAATAATATCACCAGGACATACCATGTTTGCAGTAATACCATATTCAGCTTCTTCGTAAGCCACTGTTTTCGTTAATGAAACAAGTCCTACTTTCGCTGCGGCAAAAGCTGAACGATAAATCCATCCCGGTGCGCTATCCGCCCCTTGAAATCCGTAATTAATAATACGGCCAAAGTTCTGTTTTCTCATAATCGGAACGACAAGTTTCAACAAGTGAAACACCGCTGTTAAATTACCCTGAATCATTTCATTCCATTCATCTTCTTCATAATCGACTAACTTTTTTCGTTCAAATACATATGGACCAGCATTATTAATTAAGAAATCGATTTTGCCAAAACGGCTTATCGCTTCTTCTACTATTTTATGTAAATCTTCCTTTTTCGTGACATCCGCTTGCACGAATTGTAGACGCTCTTCCATATTTTTATATGTTTCTTTCATCTTTTCCATAGCCGTGATATCGCTATGATATGTTACTGTTACTGAATAGCCTTTAGCCAATAATTTTTCTGTTACTTGCTTTCCTAAACCTTTCGTACCGGCTGTAATGAGCGCGTGTCTCACAAAACGGCCCCCTTTTAAATTGCTATAGTTCATATGTAACAAGTTCTCGCACCAATTACAACTAAAATGAATTGAAACAGAGTTTTCGAAATTCTGTAACGTTTCTGGCAAGCACATTACCAAAATTTGTTTTATAATAAAGTTGTAAACGGTAATAAAAATGATTGGGAGGAATTTACTATGAATAATACATATACAAATATTTTAATCGCGGTGGATGGTTCTAAAGAAGCAGAAAAAGCCTTTAAAAAAGCAATTCAAGTCGCAAAACGCAACAATGCAACATTAACTATTGCTCATATCGTTGATGTAAAAGCATACTCAGCAGTAGAAGCTTATAGCCGTGCAATTGCTGAACGTGCAAATCTATTTGCAGAAGACTTATTAGAAGACTACAAAAAAACTGCGCTTGAAGCTGGCCTTGAAAAAATTGAAACTGTATTAGAATTTGGTAATCCTAAATCAAAAATTTCAAAAGAAATCGCTCCAAATCATAAAGTAGATTTAATTATGTGTGGTGCAACTGGTTTAAATGCTGTTGAGCGTTTTCTAATTGGTAGCGTCTCTGAACATATTATTCGCTATGCGAAATGCGATGTCCTTGTTGTTCGTGGTGATGAGGAGCAAGGTGATCTTTAATTTATAAATAAAACACCAAGTCCACATGGGCTTGGTGTTTTTCATTTCACATATTTTACTAGAAATACAAGACAAGCCACAATAACAACAGTAATTGCTAATACATAAGGCGGAAGAAGTTTTAAGGACCACAGTGCCATCATGATCGTAGCGACGGTTAAATATGTTTTCTTTGCATCTTCTGTCATTTTTTTACGAAGGCATAAAACATACAAATAACCAATTGGCGGCGTAATAAAGCAAAGAACATATATGATTTTTGATTTCAAATACCATTTTTGTTCTCCAAGTTTCTGTATATCTTCTTCTATTCTCTTATGCTCTTGTTCTCTCGCTTCTTCTACAAGCGGATCTTCCCCTTCTCCTCGCTCTTCTTTCATATAAGGAAGAAAATGCATGAAAAAATAGTATGCAAATACGAACGCTCCAAATCCAATATTTACTCTTTCTAATGGAATATGTTCACTAAAACAAGCAGCGGCAATCACTAAAGAAAAACAATACGTCGTTATCCAAAATGAACGTTTTCTCTTTTTTCGTTCCATTTCTTTTTTATCTTGTACATGTTTTCTTTTCGAAAGCCATATCGAAATACAGCAGTCTACTACAAATAGAATAAAGATAAATATCCCGATATGTACTGTTTCTACATCCTCAAATGAAAAGATATTTGGGAATGCAACGTGCAATACAATTAGCGTATACAAAATTAACCCTATAAAATAAATACGTCTCATTTTCCATCCCTTTCTTATTTCCTAACATTACGTTAACATACATTTTTTAGAAATAGACGGACAAAATATATATGTTTAAAAAAGGAGGATGCCACATGGATGATTCTGAACGTATTATTTTAGATGTGAATGGGAAAGAAATCGAAATGTTAGATACAATTCGCGCACATTTTAGAGAAACACATGGAATTGAGCTAAGTAATGGTGCATTACTGCGAGATTTAATGGATATTGAGTATATTCGAATTACGGAAGATCGACATAAGTATGATTAAAAGAAAAACGACTGCAGGCGAATGCCATCAGTCGTTTTTCTTTCTTTATTTAAGCTCTTGATGCTTCCCGCCCATACCACCTGGCTCATTGCTATCTTGGTGTACAGTTACTTTATTTGTTTTCGCATCTTTCGAAACTCTATATGTATACGATTCGTTTGGTTCATCTTTAAACTGTACATTCATACCGTAAGAACCGATTTTACTATAAAAGGCCGGTTTTATGTACGAAATATCACTTTCTTTATATCCTTTTTCTTGCAAGTGCCACATCGTTGCGATAATCGCTTCCTCTCGCTTTACTTGTTCACCAACAAAGATATATTTGTCCAAGAGAAATACTTTAACATTTGCACTTAAGCTAATTAACAGTAAAACGATAAATATTACTTTTTTCATAGACTTCCCCTAAATTGTTATTTTTCACTATATCATAACTTAAATACTAGTAAAAAAGAAAGTACGCCAGACTTTAACAGACTGGCGTACTTTTCAACTCAATTCTTGATAACTTCTTTCGTTAATCCCTTCGCCTTCTCCAAAGCCTTTTCAATCTGTTCAAATCCTGTCCCGCCAGCACTGTTACGACGCTTTACAGCTGCATATGGTGACAGCACTTCATACAAATCTTCTTCAAATAGCGCACTCATTTCTTTATACGTTTCAAGTGGTACATCTACTAAATAAATTCCTTTTTGTGTGCAGTGCAGCACTAGCTTTCCAACAATTTCATGAGCTTGACGGAATGGTAGTCCTTTGTTTGCTAAGTAGTCAGCAATTTCTGTTGCATTAGAGAAATCTTGCGTTACAGCTTGCCCCATTTTTTCTTTGTTTACAGTCATTGTCTCTAACATGCCTGCCATAATATGAAGGCAGCCTTCTACTGTTTTCACTGTATCAAACATTCCTTCTTTATCTTCTTGCAAGTCTTTATTGTAAGCGAGCGGCAATCCTTTCATTACTGTAAGTAAGCTAAATAAATTACCGTACACTCTGCCTGTTTTACCACGAATAAGTTCCGCCATATCTGGATTTTTCTTTTGCGGCATAATGCTGCTTCCCGTTGCGTATTGATCGCTCATTTCAATAAATTGAAACTCTTGGCTACTCCATAAAATAAGTTCTTCACAAAAGCGTGATAAATGCATCATAAGCATAGATGAGTTACTGAGGAACTCCAGTATGAAATCACGATCACTTACTGCATCTAAACTATTTTCATAGATTCCATTAAATCCAAGAAGCTCCGCACTATATTCTCGGTCAATCGGGAATGTTGTCCCAGCTAACGCTCCTGCTCCTAATGGTGAAATGTTAATACGCTTTAACGAATCTTCATAACGATTCACATCGCGCTCTAACATCCAAAAGTAAGCAAGAATATGATGTGCAAATGAAATTGGCTGAGCACGCTGTAAGTGCGTATAACCAGGCATAATCGTTTCAATATTATTTTCTGCTTGATGAACAAGAACCGTTTGCAATTGTTTTGTAGCTTTTATAATATGCTCTACTTTTTCTTTTAAATATAAGTGCATATCTGTTGCTACTTGATCATTACGACTTCGGCCAGTATGAAGTTTTCCTCCTACTTCACCGATTTTTTCAATTAACATCTTTTCGATATTTAAATGAATGTCTTCCGCTTCAACGGAAAAATGCAATTTATTTTGTTTCGCTTCTTCTAATAAATATTGAAGACCTATCTTTATTTTCTCTGCTTCTTCTTTCGTAACGATGCCTTGCTTTGCTAGCATCGTTACGTGTGCAATACTTCCGTTTATATCTTGATTTACTAATTGTTGATCGAAGGAGATGGATGCTCCGAACTCTTCAACCCATGCTTCCGCTTCTTCTGTAAAACGTCCGCCCCAAAGTTTGCTCACGCTTCCACCTTCTTTTGATTCACTTGGCTGTATACTTTCGTCGGTAAACCGAATAATGAAATGAATCCAACTGCTGCATCATGATTAAATTCATCCTGAGCAGTATATGTTGCTAATTTTTCATCGTATAAAGAGTACTCAGATTTACGTCCTTCTACAATTGCATGACCTTTAAATAATTTCACACGCACCATGCCTGTTACATTCTTTTGCGTTTCTTGTAAGAAAGCATTCAGCGCTTGTTTTAAAGGCGAGAACCATAAACCGTTATAAATAAGCTCTGTTATTTTTTGCTCAATCATCGGTTTAAAATGTGCTACTTCTTTTACGAGTGTTAAATCTTCAAGTTCTTTATGCGCCGTAATTAATGTCATTGCTGCTGGGCATTCGTATACTTCACGCGATTTAATACCGACAAGGCGATTTTCTACGTGATCGATACGTCCAACGCCATGTTTTCCAGCAAGTGCATTTAACGTTTTAATTAATTCTGAAAGTGGATAGGCAGTGCCATTTAAAGTAGTCGGTACGCCTGCTTCAAAGCCAATTTCTACAAATTCTGGTTTATTCGGTGTATCTTCTAATGCCAATGTCATCTCATATGCATCTTCTGGCGGCGCTGCCCATGGATCTTCTAAAATGCCACATTCATTGCTTCGTCCCCATAAATTTTGATCGATTGAAAACGGGCTATCTAAATTAATTGGAATCGGTACGTCGTTTTCTTTTGCATAGGCAATTTCTTCTTCACGTGACCATTTCCATTCACGTACAGGCGCAATCACTTCTAAGTAAGGATTTAACGCTTGAATAGAAACTTCAAAACGAACTTGATCATTTCCTTTCCCTGTACATCCGTGTGCAACTGCAGTCGCTCCTTCTTGTTCTGCAATTTCTACTAATTTCTTTGCAATAAGTGGACGAGATAACGCCGAAACAAGAGGATATTTCCCTTCGTATAACGTGTGTGCTTGCATCGCCATCAATGCATATTCGTTTGCAAATTCTTCTTGAACATCAATCATGTATGATTTAATTGCACCTACTGAAAGTGCCTTTTCTTTTACAAATGCTAAGTCTTTGCCTTCCCCTAAGTCTAAACAAAGCGCGATAATATCATAATTCTTCTCTTGTAACCATTTAATTGCAACGGAAGTATCAAGACCTCCGGAATATGCTAATACAACTTTTTTCTTCTCCATTTTGCATCCCCCTAAAGAATAAATATTCATTTTCTTTTATAATAATTCACACTTTAACACCTTTTACAAAATGTATCAAGAGCCATTTTCAAATTTTTTCAAACAATTTCGTCGAACTTCTTTCTGTTTTTTTGTACAATATAAGCAGGAAAACGGGGGTGAACTTATGGAAAAGTATTTCTTATACGATGAACATCTCGGAATTGAAATTCCGCATTTACAAGAAGACTGGGAAGATATCCCCGAAAAAATGCAGCATGCAATTTTATTAAAATGGGAACAAGTTCGCGGAAAGATTCCTGATCGTATAAAAGAACTGGAACATTATATTAATGCAAAACAGCATCATTTAAATAACGAAGAAGACTTCGAAATTTCTTGCAAACTGAATTCAGAAATTGCCGATCTCGCTTCCATCATTAATGACCTTTGGCTTTGGTATCGACTCACTCAAAATGTATCTGAGGGGAAAGCACACCAATAAAAAAAGCATGCCCCTCAATTACTTTGGGTCATGCTTTTTTGTCGTAACACGATTTACAATATATTTCTTGTGCTGTTTTTGCCAAACACACATCAAATGGACCAACTAATATACTTCTTTCTTTCGGCAACTTTACAAAAGCAACAAGCTCTTCTTCATATTGAATCTTTTTCTGACATATAACACATGTTAATTCTTTTCTTTTGAACATGTCTTTTAGCATATCTTCACTTCCCCTTTCATCTATCTATATTAATATACTCTCATAATAGTTAAGACTTGTAAAAAAATGACACATTCTGAATTGAATCATTCATATACTATGTACAAAAGGAGGCCTTAAAAACTTATGCGCGCTTTCGTTATTATCGCTTTAACTTTTTTAAGTGTGATTAGCTGGGATGCGTTTTTTAAAGATAAAAAGGATACAACTGAATAAAGCCCATTTTTTCTTACTTATTGGACAAACCGTTAAAAACTGTCCAATTCTCCAAAATAACTTAGGCTTTTCTACAAAAATATTTAAACATAACAATTTTTGTAGATTTCCTCCGTTTATTGTCGGTTTCCATCCGCATACATTTTTTGAAAGTATGATATAATAATATAAATCTTGAAGGAAGGGATTTTGATATCATGATCGCTCGAAGGAGCATGTGGCATCGTATTGACGAATCATACACGTAGCGTATTTTCCAGCTCAGATACTTTAGTCTAGCGAAAAAAATACGAGAGTGGGGAAATTATGATTGCCCGAAGGATAATTTGGCAAAAAAAAGACTCTTCTTACACATAGCGTTTTGTTTAGGACTTAATTGTTACTAGCTAAACAAAACAAAGAAGAGCAGGATTGCTAAATGAAGAATCCTACTCCACGTTTTGTTTAGTCGTTTTAAGACTTAAACTAAAACGAAAGTAGGGAGAATTGATGGACGAGAGGATTATTCGTTATTTCTTCAGCGACATATAGCGTAGTTAGTTTTTTCGTAAACTAACTGAAAGCTACATGTGAGCTCGTAGTTAGTTTACAACACAAAAAGGACTACTAACTACGGAAAGAAGGAATAACGATGAGGAACATCCAAAGTCGACAAATTATTAAAGAAGTTTTTATGGTTTTAATCGGTTCATTTATTTTAGCAGCAGCGCTATATCACATTCACTTCCAAAACCACTTAACAGAAGGTGGCTTTGTAGGTATCGCACTATTCATCCAAAATTTTTATGATATTTCACCATCTATTTCAACTGTAATGATGGATATCCCAATTATTCTACTATGCGCTTCATTGTTAGGTAGAAAAATGGTTGGCTATTCATTCTTAGGTTCAATTTCATTCGGAGTATTTTATTCTCTTATGGAAAATTATTCTCCATTTACGGTCGATTTATCAAACAATTTATTTATAGCTGCAGTAGTTGGCGGTGCGTTAGCTGGTATTGGACTCGGTTTTATATTGCGATTTGGCGGTGCAACCGGTGGAGACGATATTTTAACAATTGTATTAAGTAAAAAAACACGTTTTACAATTGGGCAAATTTTCTTCGTCTTTGACGCGATTGTTCTTGCGCTTTCATTATATTATTTAAATTGGACAGAAATTGCTTTTACTATTCTTTCGATTGCCGTACAGGCAAAAACATTGGATTTAATTTATTATCCAAAAACAGAAAAAGCAGAAGAAAAGCAGCCAGTATCTATTCCAATGTCCAAAAAGCATGCAACAAATTAAAAAAGCGAAAGGCTTCGGCCTCTCGCTTTTTTTATGCTCTTTTTTCCTTCTCGACTATGTGGCGCACTTGATAAAATCTATTTGCAAATTCAGTAACGTTTCTTGTTAAACGATAATTCACTGTAGACCCGATTGCCATTCCAATTACCGGAATACCTTGGAATAATTTACGACGAAGAGCATAAATCGAAAATGTTTTCAAAATTTGTTTTAAAATAATTTCAGTCGAAGCTGGTTGTAACACCGCTTCATCTCCTTCGTAGAAGAAGGAATCTTCTTGTTCTAGCTCTTGCAGTAAATTGTACCATGCGTATTGCTGAAGTCTTCCTGGTAGTAATGACGCATGAAATACCTTTAACGCAAGCATCATTTCATAAGGCTTGTTCACATCATGCCCAAATGACGTTGCAATAAGTTGGACAGCCTTCACATTTAACGCAATCATAACCGGAAAATCAGCTGTTAATAATAATAAACCTCCAGCACCCGTTGCTCCGCCTTGTACGAATGAATATAGGCGATGGCGTGCTGTTTGCTGCTCTGCTATGTATGTTAATTGATCAATAGATAATGCTTTTAAATCCTCTAGTTGCTCAATCGATTCATCAAATAATCTCGATGTTCCTAAAATACGATTACGCGCCTCTAACTGTGATTGTGAACTTTGAATCAATGCATGCAAATGAAAGAGCCATCCATCTGCTTTCGTAAAGAAATCTTTTCGTTTTTTCTCAGGTAGTTTCGCAATTGTATTATGTACCCATTTATCAAACAGTTTTTGAAAATCAGTCGCTTCTTGCTCAACTAATTGCGATTCCCATTCTTTTATATTGTCTAAAATGGCTTGTTCTCGCTTCGATCGCATCGTAACAACCACCTCGTTCGATTTTTTTCTATTGTAACATATTTCTGCTTATTCTTTGCAAATATGCTTGTCTATCTTTATTCACATACCATTTTTGAGTAGCATAAAATATTAACAAAAAGGATGAGATAAATCACATGAATCTATCCGATATAAAAAAAGAATATCATGCAGTATTCAGTTTAGGACAAAACTGCTGGCCTGCTTGGGCGTTATATCAATTCAAATTATCGCCATTTTTTGGCGTTATTGATTTTATGCTAAGCCCATCATTAGAAAAGGTGAATATATTATTACAAAATCGATTCGACCGTTTTTTACAGTTAGAAAACCTATCCTTCATCTCATTTTGGGATGATGATGCGAAATTAAGACTACGGGACAATCTATATGAAATCGACTCCTGCCACGACTTTAAAACAGATGTAAACACACCAACTTCTTGGCCTTCTTATACAGAAATTAAGTTAAATTATGAGCACCGAATTAATCGTTTTCTAACAACAATTGACACAGCACAATCCATATTATTTATTCGAACTGGAGGAACATACGAAGAAGCACGTTCCTTGGAACACATTTTATCTCAAATCGTTACACATACATTCTCCGTCCTATTACTCATTCCTGAAGATGTACCAACTGTTACGGAAGAAGATTGGGGATTACAAAATATTTGCGTTATAAAATGTCCTATTATGGATGTATTTCAGTACAATGAAGCATTTTGGAATGACTTATTTAATGGCATCGTAATTTGACCACATTCTTAAATACACGACACTTTTATTACGCAATACATTATAATCATCCTTATACAAAATAAAGTGACACTTTAATCAGTGAGGTTTTTGTTCATCCCCCACTGATTATCAGCCCTCACCAATCGGACTTTTACGGACAGCCCGACCCCCACCTAACTTCTTTGCTTCCGCTGAATTTTGAGGTGGGGGTCTTACTGCCCGTTAAAGCGGGATAAATAAGGAGTGATTGTATATGTATCCACGTGCAAAAGCTTTCGGTCTTGCTTTACATCACGAGCGGCTTCTCGTACAAGAATATCATACAGACGATGAAACATATTACCGGCCTCTTGGCGGTTCAATTGAAATTGGTGAAAAATCAGCACATACCGTTATTCGTGAATTTCAAGAAGAGCTTCATACAGAAGTGGAAATCACTGCTTATTTAGGTTGCTTAGAAAACATCTTTCATCTTGATGGAGAAATTGCTCATGAAATCATTCAGTTATATTCTTTACGCTTATTAGACACGTCACTATATGGAATGGAAGTACTGAATATACAAGATGAACAAACAGTATCGTATGCGAAGTGGATTCCCATTACAGCTTTTATTCAGAAGGAAAAAGTACTATATCCAGATGGAATTTTAAACTATATCCAAAAGAAAAAAGACGAAATCCTATAGGATCTCGTCTTTCTTTTCATATATTAACCGATGTTTCCAAGACGTAGTACGTCACGAGCGATCATAACTTCTTCGTCAGTTGGAATTACAATAATTTTTACTGGAGAATGTGGGAAGTTGATGAATGCTTCCTCACCGAATACGTTATTGCGTTTTGCATCGAAGTATACGCCCATGTACTCAAGGCCTTCTAATACGCGTTCACGAATAATCGCACTGTTTTCACCTACACCAGCTGTGAAGATGATTGCGTCTACACCTTTCATACGAGCAGTGTAAGAACCGATGTATTTGTGGATACGGCTTACGAATACATCAAGTGCTACTTTCGCACGGTGATCGCCTTCTTCTTCTTTCGCAATGATGTCACGTAGGTCACTAGAGTAACCAGTAAGACCTAACATACCACTCTTCTTGTTTAATACGTTAACTACTTCTTCTACTGTTTGGCCTGTTTTTTCCATGATGTATGGAATTAACGCAGGGTCAATGTTACCAGAACGTGTACCCATTGTTACACCAGCAAGTGGAGTGAAGCCCATAGAAGTATCGATAGATTTACCGCCTTCTACTGCTGCGATACTTGCACCGTTACCTAAGTGACAAGAAAGTAAGCTTAAGCTTTCAAGTGGACGACCTAATAGTTCAGCCGCACGCTCAGTTACATATTTATGAGAAGTTCCGTGGAAACCGTATTTACGGATACCGAATTTTTCATAGTACTCATATGGTAAGCTGTATAGGAATGCAGATTCCGGCATTGTTTGGTGGAATGCTGTATCGAATACTGCTACTGCTGGTACGTTTGGTAATACTTCTTGGAATGCTTTAATACCAACAACGTTTGCTGGGTTGTGAAGTGGTGCTAAATCGCTTAATTCTTCGATATCAGCTAATACTTCATCAGTAATTAGAACAGAGTCAGCAAATTTTTCGCCGCCGTGAACAACACGGTGACCGATACCGCCAATCTCATCTAGAGATTTAACGATTCCGTTTTCAGTTAATTTTTTAAGAAGCATATTAACTGCTACTGCGTGATCTGGAATGTTTGTAATTTCTTTTTGTTTTTCGCCATCTACAGTAATAGTGAAGATACTATCTTCTAAACCGATACGTTCTACTAAACCTTTTGTTAATACTGTTTCACTTGGCATTTCAAATAATTGGAATTTTAAGGAAGAGCTTCCTGCGTTAATCGCGATGATTTTTGACATCTAGTCTTTCGCCCCTTTTTCTCTTGGTAGTTGTGTGGATGTTTCCACAAACCGCTCGATTTTATCTGATCAAATTTACTAAATATGAAAACGTTTCATCATTAGTAAATTTTATACTCACGATTTTAATTTAAACATCGTACGACATATATTTCAAGTGAAAAAATTGTAACACCAAGAAAAAAAATATATTACAGATTTCAAAAAAATTCAGTTAAATCTTGTATATATTTAAAAATATGACATATCATATAAAACTGTACTACATGAATTACTAGCCCTGTTACATATACCTAGCCTTATTTATGCGTTGCAAACCAAGTATTTAATTGGTCCATAATGTCCTCCATCGCCTTCATGTTGGAGAATTTAGGTAACTCCACTAATAACGCCTGTTTTGGCATCGTTACACTAGGACCTTTCTTTTGGAGAACAAATATACTTTTTGCATTTTTCTCGTTTTTAAACATGGAAACAGGTAGCTGTAATAACCCCTGAATAAAGCATGTTTCTTTAATAAATGCATGCAATTTCGGTGCTTGATCACTTTCAAAAATGAAGTTCGGTACTAGGAAGAATAAGTATCCGCCTTCTTTCGTATGCTTCACACTTTGTTCAATAAATAGGTGGTGGGCATATGACATTCCTTCATCTGCTTTTAACTTATATTCACTTGCACCGATTTCATTTGGATAGTAACCAACCGGTAAGTCTGAAATAACTGCATCAACTGGATCGATATAAAGCGGTGCTAGTCCATCTTGATGGAAGAATTCGATTGCATGCTTTTGTAAATTCGCATTTACTAAAGCAAGTTTAATTAGCACTTCGTCCACTTCTACACCAAATCCACTCATCGTAACGTTTTCTTGAGCACTATTGAAAACTGTCGTCATCAAGTTACCTGTTCCAATTGCAGGGTCTAACACAGTAATTTCATTTTGACCCTTCATAAATTTATGGAATAAGTAGCTCATGAACATACCAACTGCATCAGGCGTCATTTCGTGATTCGCTTGTACGCCTTCCTTCATTCCTTTTAAGATGGCTAACTGAAATGCTTTACGAATTTCTTCACCTTTATATGTTTCTTCATTAAACGTACTATATTCACGATTCAGCCTTTCAATTGCTGATTCTGATAATTCCTCTTGTAAAATCGCTCCTTCAAACAAGTTATCCCCTGTTTCTACAAGCGCCTCTAAATATGTTACATCTAATTCTTTACGTAAAACTACCGCAGAAGAATCAAAAATAGAAAATAAAGTTTCTACTGTCTGACTCACGTACATTCCTCCTTCTCTCTTTTACACATAACTTATATCATACCATAATCTGATTTTTTCCCAAAAGAAAAAGCGACCTCTTTTTAAGAGCTCCCTTTTTGGTGATGTATGATGTAACGTCTTCTCTCGTATATCGATTCCATATAGCAATATATGAGAGAAGACGACCTCTTACAAAGAGGTCATCTTCGTTCACATTATTTTGCAGCTTTTGCTGCTTCTAATGCTGCTTCATAGTTTGGATGGCTTGTACCTTCGCTTACGTATTCTACGTAAACTACTTTGTCATTGCTATCTACTACGAATACTGCACGAGCAAGTAAACGAAGCTCTTTCATTACTAAGCCGTAAGCTTCACCGAATGAAAGGTCACGGTGGTCAGAAAGTGTAACAACATTTTCTAAACCGTTTGCTGCACACCAGCGTTTTTGAGCGAATGGTAAGTCAGCGCTAATCGTTAATACTTTCGCGTTTTCAATACCTGCTGCATCTTGGTTAAAACGACGTGTTTGTGCATCACATACACCTGTGTCGATTGAAGGTACAACACTAATTAATTTCACTTCACCTTTGTATGTTTCTAAACTTACTGGAGATAAGTCATTTGCTAACACTTGGAAGTTTGGCGCTTGATCGCCAACTTTAACTTCTGTTCCAACTAAAGTCATTGGGTTACCTTTAAAAGTTACGTTTGCCACTTGAAAATCCTCCCTTATTTAAACAAAATATGTACAATGTAAATGATAGTTTGTCCCTATCGATAATGCAAATAAAATCGCTTTATTTACAAAAAAATTAAAGAAGCTAATCTATTGATCAGCTTCTTTATTCGTTAAATTTGAAATTCAGGATCGTCTTCTTTTCGTTTATCCATCATTTCTTTCACTTTATCAACAGCTTGTGGCGCTAATTCAATTATTTTATCGATGACGTGTGTTTGCTTATCTAAGTGCAACACTTTTACGCCTTCTCCATTTATAACAAGAAAAGCAACAGGATTAATAGAAACTCCTCCACCGCTTCCCCCGCCAAATGGATGACGGCCTGAATGTTCTACTTTACCAAATTCACTTCCACCAGCAGCAAATCCGAAGCTAACTTTCGATACGGTAAGAATTACACTTCCATCTGCCGCTTTAATTGGATCGCCGACAATTGTATTTACATCAGTCATTTGTTTTAAATGCTGCATTGCAGTTGTCATTAAACCTTGAATTGGATGGTCCATTCTATATCCCCCCTATGCTTGAACAGATTTTTCTGTCGTACCAGATCTTTGCCTTCTCATAAACACGAGTAATTTTACCGCTGTTTTTATAGTACGGAATATACGAAAAGATGCTGTTAACTCACATCTTGATGCAAATCCTTTCCCTTGAAAAACAGGAGTAATTTCAAATTCTGGTACGTCGACAATATGCATATATTGTCCTACAACTCCAGCAGCCATTCCTTTTGTCCCCCATGCATATCCTGTGACAATTCCAGTACTAGCTGCGTCGCCTGCTCCAATTTGTGTATGCCATTTCCAACCATTGATTTTCACTCGTTTGAGAAAATCTTTAACGATAGTATGAACTTCTTGAAGCTTTTTTATCAGTTCCCCCATACTATCAAGTTGTGCCATAATTTTATTGTCTAGTCCGCCGTCCTCTTCAGCCTTTTCAATTTTTTGTCCTGTTTTCTTCTGCTGTTTCTCAATTCTTTCCAACACATCAAATGTATATCGAATCATCCATATTCTCACTTGAAGCAAACATTGCTTTTCCATTTCTGAATATAAAAATGTCACTTTAAGCTTTATTTTCGACAATAGTATAAACAAAATAAAAAGGAGAAGAATTATTATTCCAATTACGAACCACTTCATACGTATCATCCTTTCACTCCGTACCCATTATCGACAACTTTATTCATCATTAAACAGCGTTCCATAAGATTGAATATAAAAATTTTTCTAAAAATAAAAAGGTATTTTGACAATTTATATCGAAATATATTATTTGAACATATCGTCAGAGAACGGACTCTAATGATATGTAGCACGAAGCATAGAAAATTTAACTGCAGTGGAGGGATACATAATGGCAGATCGTCGCAATTTATTTTTCTTTTATGGTGATGACAAAGCAAAGCTCGTTGAAAAAATGAAACCAATCTATCGTATTTTAGAAGAGAATGGATTCACCATATTAGATCATCCAAAAAATGCAAACGCTATCGTCAGTGTTGGAGATGATGCAACTTTCTTACAAGCCGTTCGTAAAACTGGTTTTAGGGAAGATTGCTTATACGCAGGGATTTCTACGAAAGACGAAATTTCATTCTACTGCGATTTCCATATTGATCACGTTGATACAGCCCTTCAAGAAATTACAAAAAATGAAATTGAAGTGCGAAAATATCCAACAATTGAGGTAGATGTAGATGGTAGCACATCTTTCCATTGTTTAAATGAGTTCTCATTACGTTCTAGCATTATTAAAACGTTCGTTGTAGATGTTCACGTTGATGATTTATATTTCGAAACTTTTAGAGGTGACGGTTTAGTTGTTTCTACCCCAACAGGAAGTACAGCTTACAATAAATCGTTACGTGGTGCAGTTGTTGACCCGCTTATCCCTTGCTTCCAAGTAAGTGAATTGGCATCTTTAAATAACAACACATATCGTACACTTGGTTCACCGTTCATTTTAAATCACGAACGTACATTAACTTTAAAACTAAGACCAGACGGTAACGATTATCCTGTTATCGGCATGGATAACGAAGCGCTTAGCATTAAACAAGTGGAAAAAGCTGTTGTACGCTTAAGCGATAAACAAATTAAAACAGTTAAATTAAAAAACAACTCTTTCTGGGAAAAAGTACAGAGAACGTTTTTATAGTATTAAAATAACCGCAGAATTATGGTAGTACATAATTCTGCGGTTATTTATTTACCCCGATTGACGCGAGCAACAATCTCTTGCTATCCGGCCGATATTCTTGTTAGTTTTTGTCGGTAAGTCGATATATTCTAATAATCGCTGATATATTTGGAGTTACGGTCGATATATTCCGATAATCGCTCATATATTTTTACGCACCTTTTCTATAGACGACTTTGCCATCTATTACGGTCATCTCTACTTGTACTTCTTTTATTTCCTCTGCCTCTATTTCAAAAATATCGCGGTCTAATATTGTAAAGTCTGCCTCATATCCTTTTGTAATTTGCCCGCGCTTCGCTTCTTTTCCGATTGCATAAGCACTTCCTGTCGTAAATAACGAGACAGCCTCATATACCGTTAATCTTTCCTCTGGCATATAGCATACACCGTCAATAAAACTTCTACGTGTGACAGCACTATATATGCCTAGAAACGGATTTACTTGCTCGATCGGAGCATCAGATCCCCCGTTACAGTGTAATCCCGCTTCCAGTAACGTCTTCCAAGCATACGCATAACGAAGACGGTGCTCGCCTAGTTTTTCAATGACTGATGGAAAATCTGATGAAACAAAGACTGGTTGTATATCAATAATGGCTTGCAAGTTTTTCATTCTTTCAATCAACTCTTCACGAGCTAGCTGACAATGAATAATACGGTCGCGTAATCCTTTTGCTGGCGGATACAATTCAAGCGCATCAATGACATATTCAAGCGATAAGTCACCGATAGTATGAATCGCAACTGGCATATGTAAGTCTCGTGCTTTCTTCACTAATTCCGCAAGTTCTTCACGTGAGAAAATGGCAACTCCATTTGTTTCTCTCGCATCTTCATACGGTTCACTTAATAAAGCTGTTCTTCCGCCAAAAGAACCGTCAGAAAAAATTTTCATTGCCCCAAACTCAATATAATGCTCATTTTCATATTCTTTTCGTTCATGTGCTACTTCATGGTGAACGAGTAAATGTGCTTTAAATGGCATTTCTTTTATAACATGAGAAAACGCATTATGCGTTTTTCTAAATCCACCGTAATAATTTAAATCTTCCGTATGCCCGCCAACGAGTCCATATTGCCAGCAGTCTTTAATTGCTGTTTGCAAAGCTCTTTGTAAGTAGGCTTCATCAATTTCAGGCTGGACATGTTTGATTAACTCTTGGCCTTGTTCATATAAAAGTCCTGTTAATTTATTGAACGAGTCCCGTCCAACTTTCCCGCCTTTTGGATCTTCTGCCTTTTCTGTTATGTTCGCTTCTTGCAGTATGTATGAATTCACCCATGTAACATGGCGACAAACGCGCTTTAATAAAATGGGATATTCTCTTGAAATTGCATCTAAATCTTTTGCGTGAACATCTTTCATATCTTTAAAGTTATTTTCATTCCAGCCCTCTCCGATAATCCAAGAACCTTTCGGCGCTTCTTCTACTCGCTTCCGAACGAGAGTCAGCACTTCGCTATAAGATGTGCAATTTGATAAATCTAAACGAAGTAATCTCTCCCCGTGACCAATAAGATGCATATGGCTATCAACGAGGCCTGGAATCATCGTTTTGCCTTTTAAATCGTGCAATGTAACCACAGCATATCGGTTTTCTAACTCTTCTTTACTTCCACCATCAACAATCGTACCGTTTTCAACGTACACAGCGTCCACTTTTTCCTTTTCTTCCCTCATCGTGTAAATGTTGCCGCCATACCAAATTTCCCCCATATATTTCATCTCCTTTATTTTTTATTGTATAAAAAAAAGCACCATTTCAAAACATGGTGCTTTTCTAAACATTACTTTTGTTCAGTAGTAGACGTTGTAACTTGCCATTCAATATTAAATTTATCTTTTACTTGTCCGTATGCTGGGCTCCAGAACGTTTCTTGAAGGGGCATAATAACTTCTCCACCTTCTTGTAACTTATCGAATACTTCTTTCGCTTTTTCTGCGTTACTAATTTGAATTGCGATTGTTACTTGAGATCCAATTGCATGCCCTTGACCTGGGAATGTATCGGAAATCATAAGATCCGTACTACCAACCTTTAAAGTAGCGTGTAAAACGCGCTCTTTCGCTTCAGCTGGAACCGGGTATTCTGGATTTTCAGGCATATCACCAAAAGTTTGCATGACTTCCACTTTTGCATCTAACGCCTCTTTATAAAACTGTACAGCTTCTTGCCCACTACCATCTAAAACTAAGTACGGATTAATACCTAAAATCATACGGACACCTCTTTTTTTAATTTATAAAATCGAACTTGTGTTCGTTTTTATATTATCATTGTTTGCCATTTCATTCAACTATTTCCTTCACTGTTTTCAAATTTATTTTGACGGAATCTCCATCTCTTGTTTTCTAAGTTCAATACGGCGGATTTTTCCAGAAATCGTTTTTGGTAGTTCATCTACAAATTCAATTTTGCGAGGGTATTTATATGGTGCAGTAAGTTCTTTGACGTGTTGTTGGAGTATTGGAATTAATGTTTCTTCGTTCTTTTCTATATTCTCTCTTAATACGATAAATGCCTTCACGACACTTCCGCGAATTTCATCAGGACTTGCGACAACCGCACATTCTCTTACGTAAGGGTGCTTTACGAGCGCATCTTCTACTTCAAACGGCCCGATTGTATAACCAGAGCTAATAATAATATCATCACCACGCCCTTCAAACCAGAAATAGCCGTCTTCATCTTTTTTCGCTTTATCACCTGTAATATAATAATCACCGCGGAATTGCATCGCTGTACGCTCATCGTCTTTGTAATATTGTTTAAAGAGGGCCGGCGTTTCAATGTGAACTGCAATATCACCAACCTCTCCTACCTGTACCGGAACGCCTTCTTCATCTACAATATCAACGTGGTTACCTGGCGTCGGTTTCCCCATTGATCCTGGTCTAATATCCATTCCTTTCATTACACCAACAAGCAATGTATTTTCCGTTTGCCCATAGCCGTCTCTTACTGTAATATGAAAGTGCTTTTGGAACGTTTCAATGACTTCTCTATTTAACGGCTCACCTGCGGATACAGCGCTATGTAACGCCTCTAAATTGTACTGTCTTAAATCTTCTACCTTTGCCATTAATCTATACTCAGTCGGTGTACAACAGAGCACATTCACCTTATTATCGTCTAATAAGTTCAGGTACGTTTTCGGTTCAAACTTACCGTGGTATACAAATCCTGTTGCTCCCGAGCCTAGAGTTGCTAAAAACGGGCTCCAAATCCACTTCTGCCAGCCTGGACTAGCCGTTGCCCACACCACATCGTTCTCTTCAATTCCGAGCCAATTTGGAGCGCTCGTACGTAAATGAGCGTATGCCCACGCATGTGTATGAACAACACCTTTTGGATTGCCTGTCGTTCCTGACGTGTAAGATAAAAAGACCATATCTTCTTTATCTGTCTTCGCCATTTCTAACATGTCACTCTCTGTTTCTAACGCTGTTTTTAAATTAATCCATCCATCTACTGACTGCTCGCTCAGAACGAATTTTTGAAGAGATTCCATCGCTTCTATATCATCAAACTGTCCAATGTACGGCTCATAACTTACGATTGCTTTTACTTCCCCGTGCCCAATGCGGTATTCAATATCCTTTTTGCGCAACATTTCCGAACTCGGAATTACGACAAATCCTGCTTTAATCGCAGCGATATACGTCATGTACGCTTCAATTAAACGCGGCATCATAATGAGGAGCTTGTCCCCTTTTTGTAGACCACTCTTTATAAAAGCGTTTCCAATTTTATTTGCACCTTTCATTAACTCAGCGTATGTAACTTCTCGTCGATTCCCTTTATCATCTTGCCAAATTAAAGCAAGTTTCTCTTTATCACCTGTATATTTCTCTATTTCAGAAACTAAATTATAAGACGGCGGTGCCAACAATTCCTCTCTCTTCATAAACATCCTCCTTTTTCTTTATGCCTCCCTTATATAATAAAGAATTTTCTGTTAATTTTGAACCCTCATCTTTTGACAAATTTTTCAGTTCTGTCGAATATATCGAACACAACTTAGAATATATTAACAAAAAAATTAAATATATCAATTTGCCGACAAATGGCGCCACAACATAAAAAAGAAAGAGCGGGAGAGCCCACTCTTTCTAAGCCATCTTATATGAGATTATTTTTGGAAACCGCCTAATTGTTGCTCAGCTAGTGAAACTAGACGTTTAGTGATTTCACCACCAACAGAACCGTTAGCGCGAGCTGTTGCATCAGCTCCAAGTTGAACACCAAACTCTTGAGCGATTTCGTATTTCATTTGGTCTAATGCTGATTCAGCACCAGGAACCGCTAATTTATTTGTGCTACGTGACATGTTATATCACCTCCTTGTGAGTATAGAGTGTGATAAATAACATGACTTCATACACGGTTTATATATGGTAATTTATGGTTTTAGAAAAGTTCTTCAAACTTTTCTTCTTCCGCCACTACTTCAACTGTTTGTAATACCATTGTTTCTTTGTTCGCTACAGCTTCTTCGATTAATGGTGTGAAATCGTATTTCGCCTCAAAACGATTCGCTTTTTCACGCTTCGGCTTCGTCGCTGGGCTTGCTGGTGTGAATACTGTACAGCAGTCTTCGTATGGACGAATTGAAATATCATATGTGCCAATTTCTTCAGCGATTTTAATAATTTCTAATTTGTCCATCGTAATAAGCGGACGAATAACCGGATAGTTTGTCACTTCGTTAATCGTATGCATACTATCTAACGTTTGGCTTGCTACTTGTCCAAGACTTTCACCAGTCGTGATCGCAAGTGCGTTACGCTCCTCTGCGATACGCTCTGTAATACGCATCATCATACGGCGCATAACTGTCATTGAATAGCTAGATGGGATTTCTTTATTAATCGTTTTTTGCACTTCTGTAAATGGAACAAGGTGAAGTGTTACACGTTTACAGTATTTCGTTAACTCTTGTGCTAAATCGATTACTTTTTGTTTTGCGCGCTCACTTGTGAAAGGTGGGCTATGGAAGTGAACTGCTTCCACAGATACGCCGCGTTTCATCGTTAAGTACGCTGCTACTGGGCTATCGATACCACCAGAAAGAAGTACCATTACTTTTCCGCCAACACCAACTGGTAAACCGCCAGCTCCCATACGCTCATCGCACATAATATAGCTATAACCACTGCGAATTTCTACACGTACATTTACATCTGGATTATGAACATCTACAGTAATATCTTCTGTATTTTCTAGAATGTGTCCACCAATCTCAGGTAATAATTCCATCGTTCTCATTGGGAAATGCTTATAAGAACGGTGTACAGTAATTTTAAATGTTTTCACATCGCCTTTTACTTGTAAGAAAGCTGCTAATGCACCTTTTTTAATGTCTTCTAATTCTGATGGTACTTTCATCGCTAAGTTAAACTTATGAATACCAAATACATCTTTTAATCTTTCAGATACCGCTTCATGATCTTCGCCATTTAATTGGATGTACATACGGTCATGCGTTGCATCGATTTTAATATTTGGGAATTTTTTCAGTTTGAACTTCACGTTATCTTTTAATGTGCTTACAAATTTAGAACGGTTCTTACCTTTAGTCGTCATCTCTCCATAACGAACTAAAATATATTCATATGTCATCATATTCCTTTACCTCATCACTTCATATAATTTTGGCATCGTCTCTTTCACAATACCTTCAAATTGCTTTACTTCTTCCATCGTGTTTTCTGGCGCCAAACTAATGCGAATAGCACTTGCAGCAGCGGCATGTGGTACTCCCATTGACACTAACACTCTGCTCACTTCATTTGCTTTTGAAGAACAAGCAGATTTCGTTGATACATATACACCGTGCTCTTCTAAAGCATGAACGACCACTTCTGGTTTTAAACCTACAAATGATACATTTAAAATGTGCGGTGCTGCGTATGCAAGCGACGTATTAATCGTTACATCTTCCATCTCTTTAAAGAAACGAACAAGCTCTGCTTGTAAACTTTGCAAATGAGCTACCTTTTCTTTCACTTGTTCCATCGTCATGCGAAGTGCTTTCACCATCGCTACAATGCCAGGTAAGTTCTCTGTACCAGAGCGATACTTCAGCTCTTGTTGACCACCTGATAAAATTGGATCTAACCTTACGCCATCACGTACGTAAAGAAGACCTGTTCCTTTTACACTGTGGAATTTATGTCCAGATATTGAGCAAAGATCAATATGAGAAGCGTATAAATTAAGCGGTACTTTTCCTATCCCTTGTACATGATCCACATGGAATCTTATTTTCGGATAATTCGATAATAACGTTCCAATTTCACCAACGGGCTGAATTGCTCCAGTCTCGTTGTTCACGTGAATAATTGACACAAGAATCGTATCTTCACGAAGCGCTCGTTTTACATCCTCTACCGATACAACACCATGCTCATTAACCGGTAAATATGTTACATCAAAACCGAGATCTTCTAATTGTTTATATGCTTCAAACACAGACGCGTGTTCAATATTTGTTGTAATGATATGTTTACCGCGCGAACGATTCCTCATCGCTATTCCTTTAATCGCAAGGTTATTCCCTTCCGTTCCACCTGATGTGAAAATAATTTCAGAAGGTTTAACGTGAAGAAGCTGCGCTGCAATTGTTCTTGATTGTGTTAATAGACGCTCTGCCTCTCCTCCAAGCGAATGAATAGAAGAAGGATTCCCAAAATATTTCCCCGCAACCGTTACGTACGATTGAAGAGCTTCTGGATATGGCTTTGTCGTCGCACTATTATCAAAATAGATCATCGTTCTTCCCCTTTCAGCGCTGTCACATCATATAATCATATCACAAATACGTGTCATTACGCTAAGACTACGCAAAGGTTCCGTTATATTTTAAAACGAATCACCTTACTGTATTCCGCTATTCATTATAGCAACATCGCCTGCAAAATTACACAAAAAAACAAACCCTTATGAAAGGGTTTGTTCATTGTCTACATATTCAGCTATTTTTTGAACAACGCCAGGCTCAAGTTGCTCTAGTACAGAAGCTGCTTGTTCTAAAGCTGCATCGTATTGATATTCACGGAATAATTTCTCCGCATAATTTAAGCTCTCTGCAAGGTTTTCATCATGACTGCGGTAACGATTACCGTATTGAATTAATTTTTCAACTAAATACGCTTGTCCAATTAACTCTTCTGTCATTTCAGCAACACCATTAACAGTTGTGTAAGCTTCTTCTAAACTGCTATTTACAGCATTCATATTTAACGGCTTCACTTCTAATTGCTCATATACAGCTTGCATTGCCATTTGTCCTCTTTTTAAATCTTCCATAATGCTCTCTGGAAGACCTGGCAAATTCGACTTTTGCATAAAGCGTTTCGTTTCGAAAATAGTATTTCGCATTTCTTGTAACTTCTCACGTGCTTCAAATTCTTCTTTGCGCATCGTTTGCAGCATTTCTTTATATTCTGCATGAAGTACTTTTAATGTTTCACATTGCTCATAAATCTCTTCTAGTTCCTCACGAATAATAGAGAAGGCAATATCTTGTTCCGCAACCCGTAATTGCAACATTTCAAAACGTTTCATTAAAATGTGCATTTGCTTTTCAATTACTTTTTGAGACTCAATGTCCTTATCTTGTAACTGATAGCTTTGTTTCACGAGCTGTGTTTCTGCTTTTGTTTCAATCGTTTCAATGCGAATTTCTTCTAAGTCTTCATAAACAGAAAGTGTTTTTTGCTCCACATAATGTCTCGCATGTACTTCTTGTTCTAGTTGATCATAGAAGCTATCTAAACTTGTTTTTAAGTTTTCTACTTTTTCAGCCGCTTCTGTTATGTGAAGCTCCTGTATATCCATTAAACATATTTGTAGTTGTTTCTTCATATCGCGAACTTCTTTAGGGATTTCCAAATACTCTAATACATAACCTTGTCTTACCATATCATTATGTCCGTGTAATAAATCTTCCAGCTGAACCGGTAACGTCGCTTGACACTCTACCAATAAATCTGGAATTTGGTGAATAATGATTTCTAAATCTGCTAAACCTTCTTCCAAACTAATAACAATTTCTCTCGCTTTTAAATAGTCACCATTATTTGTTGCTTCTTCAAAGGTTTTAAATTTCTCAGATTCAGCGTCTAGCATCTCTTCGATTTTCTGCTCTGCTGCTCCATACATATGTCTATGAGCAAGAACACTCTTCTTCATACTACGATATGTATCACGTAACCCTTCGATTTCCGAGCTATTTTTTTCATGGCTTTCTAACAATTGCTGTAATTCATTTAAAATGTCTGTAATACGATTATCAGCGTCATCTAAACCACTTATGGATTCATTCATCGCATGCTTTGCTTTTCGGAAGGAGAATTGCGAGGCGAATTTTCGCGCTTGCGCTAAATCTTTTTCAGCTTTCGGAATGGTTGTTGATACAATTTCATCCCATTCTTCACGCCATTTACCAAACAGTTCTTCTGTTTGACCCGTCATATTTAAATCTTTCACCCGTTTTAGTTCATCTGCCACAGGTTTATCTTTTATCTCTTGTTTCCACTGCTCAAGTGCTTCAATATCTTTATATGAACGATTTCTTATCACAAGCTCTATCATGAGCAGCACTAGAATAGAGCTTACTACAATGATAACGATCGTCAGGATAGAATCCATGCAAAAAAGCCTCCTAGTTATATCTCTTTTTTTGTCCGTTCCGTTTATGAAATGGAAGGCATTATGTATAAAAAGGGAATTCCCCTATATTTAACAACTAACAATGTACTAATCATACCATGTAATGGTTTGTTTTTGACCTAGTTTTTTTTAAAATTTCATGTTTCTTTCAATGTAGTTGTAATCTTTCTCAATATTCTGTTTGGATTACCTCTCATCATCAAATGAATGCAATACAAGGCCTTCTTCCATATGAGATGCGAAATAAATTTTGCGCAAAAGTGGCGGTGCAATAGAAATCGCATGCACATTTCCTTGCCTTACCGCTTGCTCTACTGCTATTTCTGGAAGTAACGTAATGCCAAGTCCAGCACTGACCATCGCAAGCATCGGTTCTGCATAAGAAGTTTCAAATGCAATAATCGGTTTCGCACCTATCCCTTGAAACATATTCGTAATCATTTTCCTTACATCGCAGATTTCTGGGTATACGATTAACTTTTCATTTTGCAAATCTTCCATTCGGATTACTGTTTTCTCTTTATAAAGATGATCATTTGAAACGACACACACAATTTTTTCTTCTCTTATTTCTTTTATACACGTAGCACCTTCTACTACTGAATCGATGAACATCGCTTCAATCTTCCGTTCTTTAAAAAGTCCTATCAGTACTTTCGTATGCTCAATTTTCCATTCTACTTCGAACCCGTCATCTAATATATCTTTACATTTTGATATATAATGTGCTGCTAAACTTGGCAATATCCCTATAGAAATGTTCCGCTTCTCTTGAAACTTCTTCATTTCGGCTTTCACTTCATGTATGTGTCCCAAAATCGGTAACATTCTTGTTATGAATAACTCTCCAGCACTTGTTAATTCGACTCCTTGCGCGGAACGTTTTAATAAAGTAACCTCTAAATCCGCTTCTAACCTTTGAATTTGTTTACTAAGCGCCGGCTGAGAAATATGTAAAATCTTACTCGCCTTTGATAAACTTCGCGTATTCTTCACTTCAATAAACGATCGTACTGCCTCTAAATCCATCGTACACACCTCTAACAAAAAGTTATAACTGTCATAAAAAATCGATATTTCCTTCTATAAACAATTACTCTTTATACTTATTTCATCAACTTACTATAACGAAATGTAAAGGGGAAAGATACTCTTGAACAAAAAACAAATGCTACTCGGATCCCTCCTATGCTTACTTGCCGTAACGGCTTGGGGATTTATGTTTCCTGTCATGGCAAACGCCTTACAGTTTATCGATCCGTTCTTCTTCACAACGATTCGCTATGGATCAGCAGCTATTATTTTTCTTATTCTGCTATTACTTACCGAAGGGACAAAGTCACTCCGCTTAGAAAAGAAAACACTTTCGTTACTCTTTTACGGAACAGTCGGTTTCGCCGGATATGGTTTTCTCGTTTTCTACGGACAACAACTTGCCGGACCGTCTGGAGCCATCCATGCCGCGATGATTCAGTCTCTTATGCCACTCATCGCTTTATTATTGCAGTGGCTAACAAAAAACAAACGTCCACAAAACTACACTTTTCTTTGTATGTTCGTTGCACTTATCGGTGTTATGCTTGTCATTTCAAAAGGAAATATTCACTTATTATTTGGAGCTGCCAGTCACCTTTCAACAAATATACTTATGCTGTGCGGCGTTACTTGCTGGGTCATTTATACAAACGGTGGTGCTAGTTTTCAATCTTGGTCGCCACTTAGGTATACGACGTTAACTTGTTTATTTGGCTCAATTTCACTCATCACTATCGTCACTTTTTTAACTTATACAAACGTCGTTACTGTACCTTCACTATCGACAATTATGAACGTTCGTTTTGAACTCTTATATATGTCTATTATTGCAGGCGTTATCGCAGTATTTTGCTGGAACGCAGGAAATCGCTATATTTCATCTATTAATGGCATATTATTTATGAATTTAGTTCCTGTACTTGCACTTATCGGTTCCATCTTTCGAGGTTATACAGTCGACAAAATTGAAATTGTGGGCGCCTCATTAACAATTATCGCGCTATTATGCAACAATTTATGGCAAAGAAAAGAAAGCACAAAAATCCCCACCTCAGTTCGTTAGGTGGGGATTTCTCACATATGAACAGCTCTTGGCCATTCATAATACATATTCATTATACATAATGTTTGTTCCATCCATTGTTCAATTTCTTTCGTGTACATTTCTAAGAAAAAGGTCTCAGATGGAAAAGAATGTAGTACTTCTGATATATATTGCGGATATAAAAACGGCATATTTATCATGCCTTTTAATTGCGTCATAAACATTGTAAAAGATACCTTCTTAAACTCTTGTTTCATTTGTCCTTGCCTAATTACTTGCTCTATATAATATCTTTCTTTAGAAAAATAAACGGTCATCACTTCGCGAATTAATGTCGTATCAAGCGACAGCTCTCGGTAAAAGAAACGTGTCAGCTCCCTATTATCAAATTGATATCGTAAAATCCCGCGCACCATTTGCACCATCACATCTTTAGCCGACAAATATTCTCTCTGTTCAAAGGACGTTTCAATCACATGAATATACCCTTCTAAAAAATTAGTAATAAGCTGCTCTAATAGGCCTTGCTTTCCAGCAAAATAATATGAAATATTCGCTACATTCACATCCGCTCGCTTTGCAATGTCTCGCACCGACGTTCCATCATAACCTTTCGTGTTAAACAACGATATTGCCGCATCAATTACTTTTTGTTTCGTCTGTTTCATGCGCTCACTTCCTCTCACTGAACAGCTATAGTGTAAATTTCTTGACTTTTAAGACAAATTCCTTTAATTTTCTATCGACAAAGTCATGTGAAATACATCGTATTTTGCTAATGTTTTACACATCTCGATAAAAAAGGAGCTGTTTCCATGTTTACTAAAGAAAGTTATGCAGGATCTCTTGAAGAGCAATATGAGACAGTAATAAAACAACTGGATGCATTATTAACTGGCGAATCAAACGTAGTCGCAAACTTATCAAATGCGTCCGCATTATTAAACCAATTTCTAGATTGCGTTAATTGGGTTGGCTTTTATGTAACAGAAGGAAATCAGCTTGTTCTTGGACCATTCCAAGGAATGCCTGCTTGCGTGCGCATTCCATTTGGACGTGGCGTTTGCGGCGTTGCAGCTGAAACGAAAACAACGCAGCTTGTAGCAGACGTTCATCAATTCCCAGGACACATCGCTTGCGACAGTGCTTCGAATTCAGAAATCGTTGTACCGATTATTAAGGATGGGAATGTCATCGGTGTACTTGATATTGATAGTCCTGAGAAAAATCGTTTCGACGAAGTAGATCAGCGCTATTTAGAAAAGTTTGTGGAAACACTCCTAAAACATATGTAACAAAAAAGAGCTAGTTATCGATTAAGTACATCACGTACAAAACCGATAGCTAGCTCTTTTTTTATTGATTACTAACAGTAGATATTTTCTTTAACGCTTGCTCTAAATCAGAAACGATATCCTCCCACGATTCTAAACCGACAGATAAACGTATTAAATTATCATAAATGCCCATTTCTTGTCTTAACGCAGCTGGAATCGCGGCGTGCGTCATCGTTGCCGGGTGCTGAATTAACGTTTCTGTATCTCCTAAACTTACCGCAATTGTAATAAAGTGAAGGTCATTAATAAACGCCTGCGTCTCTTCTTTCCCGCCTTTAATTGAAAAAGATATAACGCCGCCCCCACGTTTCATTTGGCGAGATGCTAACTCTCCTTCTGGATACCAAACACCTTCTACCGCATCATGATTTTTTAGGAACGATACAATTTTTTCTGCATTATCACAATGACGATCCATTCTTACTGCTAGTGTCTTTAATCCGCGTAACAATAACCATGCGTCAAACGGTGCCATAATACCGCCGATATCTTTTCGCATCGGGCGGATTTTTTCAGCTAACGCTTTCGTTTTACAAATTGTTACACCCGCCACAACATCACCGTGACCACCAATATATTTTGTCGCACTATGAACAACCGCGTCACAGCCAAGTTCAAGCGGTCTTTGTAAATAAGGTGAACAAAACGTATTATCAACAATAACAAGTAACCCATTTCGCTTCGCAACCCGAATCACTTGTTTTAAATCAATTAATTTCATTGTCGGATTAATCGGTGTTTCAACGAAAATAAGCTTTGTATTCGGGCGAATTTTATTTTCAATATCAGCCTCTGTCTCCATATCACAAAACGAATGCGTAATCATAAATTTTTCTTCTAACACTTCTAAAAAACCGTACGTGCAGCCGTATAATCCATTTGAACAAATAATATGATCTCCAGCTTTTAGAAAACCAATTAACGTTGCGGAAATAGCTGCCATACCGGATCCGAAAGCAAGCGCTTCTTCTCCTCCTTCTAACACCGCCATACGTTCTTCGAATAATTTCACAGTCGGATTTCCAAGTCTTGAGTAAATATAAGATGAATCCACTCCCGCAAAACTCGCCTCTCCTTGCTGCGCAGTCTCAAATGTAAATGTAGACGTTTGAAATAAAGGCGGTGTTAAACTTCCTTTATGTTCCTCTGATGTATAACCGTGATGAATTAACGCTGTCTCCATATGCTTCTTTTTCATAAAAACATCCCCTTTTATGTTTTTATTGCCGCATATTCATCATTAAAAATTTGATGAACGTTTTATTTCATTTTATGTAAGCGTTTTATTTGTGTTTCTATCTCTTCTTTTATATCGTTTTAAATTCCTTCTTGTTCATTTCCAAAATTTATATGCATAAAACAAAAACGTACTCGCTTGACGAAACTCTGGGTAAAAGATATAATAGCGTTTGTGTAAAATAAAAAGGCAGCCTTGTAATGTGAGTTTATCGTTTGTATTTTGTTCCTCTACGGAGGTGTATCTCGTAACTCCCTGCTGCTGGAGCGAAGGTACATGAAAACAAAATGCCCGTAAATATCGATTACGTCTGTTTTTATTTTACGTAAATAAAAACATTTTAAAGGAGGAGTCAACTATGGCTCGTTATACAGGTCCAGCTTGGAAACTGTCTCGTCGTCTTGGAATCTCTCTAAGCGGCACAGGAAAAGAATTAGAAAAACGCCCTTACGCACCAGGTCCTCACGGTCCTAACCAACGTAAGAAACTTTCAGAATACGGTTTACAATTACAAGAGAAACAAAAACTTCGTCACATGTACGGCATGACTGAGCGTCAATTCCGTCGCACATTTGACCAAGCAGGTAAAATGCCTGGTAAGCACGGCGAAAACTTCATGATCCTTCTTGAAGCTCGTCTTGACAACTTAGTTTACCGTATGGGCTTAGCTCGCACTCGTCGTGCAGCTCGCCAATTAGTAAACCACGGTCACATCATGGTTGATGGCGCTCGCGTAGATATCCCATCTTACCGTGTAAAACCTGGTCAAACTATCAGCGTTCGCGAAAAATCTAACAACCTTGTTGTTGTTAAAGAAGCGATCGAAGTTAACAACTTCGTACCAGAATACTTAACTTTCGATGCTGACAAATTAGAAGCTACTTACACTCGTCACGCTGAGCGTGCTGAGTTACCAGCTGAAATCAACGAAGCATTAATCGTAGAGTTCTACTCTCGTTAATGACAAAAAGCCAATCCTGTGGATTGGCTTTTTTCGTTTATATATAAAATAAAGTTATTTATTTTCCTCTTTCTGAACATATACATAAGCATCTTTCTGCTCTTTATGTATATCCACCTTCGAATTCTCTGCAAGCTGACCCGCATTTAGCAAAGAAAAAATAATGAGCGCTTCTAGTGACATTTTGTTTTACCACTCCTTTCTAGTTGTTATACATTTATCATACCGCTTACATGTGATTTCCGTATGAACTCGAAAAGGAGATTACAACAAAATGGTTACAAGTATATGAATGCACGCTATAATAACCATAAAATAGGAGGTTGATTCATTTTGACAATAAACCAAATGGTTCAGTTAGGCAGTGCATGTATGTTATTTATTACTTCCGCGCTTATTAATTGGTATCAGGGAAGTAATTTAATAGATGATCCTGATGAATGGAAATATAGCGCTAAGTTTACGAATTACTTCAAAGGCACCGTTTCAAATTACGAAGATATTTATCAAATCGACTTCTTTATATATGCAGCAAAATTTTATCCAACAGCATTTATCGTTATGCTTATTAGCTTACTTTATATGATCGTATTAATTCTTCATATTCTATTTACAAGAACTCGTGAGGTAATCTAAATTCATACATAAAAACCCCGAATCATAAACTTTTCAGCCTACAATTCGGGGTACTATTTGTTTATATTCGTTTCGGATTAGTAACGAATTAAGAAATATTTCTTCTTACCGCGGCGAATGATTGTGAATTTACCTTCGATGCGGTCTTTTTCTGTTACAACGTAGTCTAATGCTTGTGTACGCTCACCGTTTACGTAGATTGCGCCGTTCGTTACATCTTCACGTGCTTGACGTTTTGATGGAGAGATTTTGCTTTCTACAAGTAAGTCGATTAATACTGTATCTTCTGCAGTACGTTCTACAGATGGTACGTCTTTGAATCCTTGCTCGATTTCGCTTGCAGTCAATTCTGCTACAGAACCGCTGAATAATGCAGCTGAAATTTTAATCGCTTGCTCTAATGCTTCTTCGCCGTGAACAAGTTTTGTCATTTCTGCACCTAATGCTTTTTGTGCTGCACGTTTTTCTGGTGCTTCAGCTACTTGCTTTTCAAGCTCAAGAATTTCTTCATGAGATAAGAATGTGAAGTATTTTAAGTATTTAACAACGTCGCGGTCATCTGTGTTAATCCAGAATTGGTAGAACTCGTAAGGAGTTGTTTTCTCTGGGTCTAACCAAATTGCGCCGCCTTCTGTTTTACCAAACTTCGTACCGTCAGATTTCGTAACTAGTGGAATTGTTAAACCGAATGCTTTTGCATCTTCTTCTGATTTACGGATTAATTCAAGACCAGCTGTAATGTTACCCCATTGGTCACTACCACCGATTTGTAGGCGGCAATTATGGTGTTGGTATAAGTTTAAGAAATCGTATGATTGTAAAATCATGTAACTAAACTCAGTAAATGAAATACCAGTCTCTAAACGAGATGCTACTGTATCTTTCGCTAACATATAGTTTAAACCGAAGTTTTTACCAATATCGCGTAAGAATGAAATGACATCTAAGTTACCAAGCCAGTCATAGTTGTTAGCCATTGTTGCTGGGTTTTCCACGTTTTCGAACTCTAAGAAGTTTGAAAGTTGGTTTTTAATGCTTTCTGTGTAGTAAGCAACTGTATCTTTCGTATTTAATGTACGCTCTGCTTTTTTACCACTTGGATCACCGATCATACCAGTACCACCGCCAACAAGTGCGATTGGTTGGTGACCAGCTAATTGGAAACGACGTAACATTAATACTGGTAACATATGACCAATGTGTAAGCTATCCGCTGTCGGGTCGAAACCACAGTATAATTTAACGCTTTCTTTTTCTAATAATTGCTCAAGGCCCTCAGCATCTGTTTGCTGATTAATTAGACCGCGAAATTCAAGATCTTGTAAAATACCCATATCCTACATACTCTCCTTTAAGTTCATTACTGGCGTGAAGGTTGAAAACATAAAAAAATCGCCCCTTCAAATAAGGGACGATTTTGATTATCGCGTTACCACCCTAGTTGCAGACCAAAAAAGCCTACCACCTTATTTACATAACGGCTTAGCACCGTCTTTTCCCTTTTGAATACAATTCAATCGAAAAAAGATGCTCTAGGGGCGTAATTCGCGATCATCTATGTGCTGATTTTCACCGGCCATCAGCTCTCTAAAACAGGGAAATGATCACTACTTCTCCCTTTCCACGCTCAATTATTCATATACTTTTCTTTATACCATCATTTATATAGGCGTGTCAAATAGAGGTCGGATTTCTCCTCTTGCCAATCCTTTACAACGTCATAAAGAGTATCGTAATAAGAGAAAGAACTGGAACACCAACTAATAATGATACGTGAAACACAACTGATAAATCATTCCCAATCGTAGCCTCCACAGGATCTTTCGCCGGAGAACCAAGAAATCCGATTAATCGATCGAAGCGACTTACCGTTTTTGGAAAGTCTGGTATTTCTACATGATCACTATCTAAATGTTGCTTTAACTTATATTCACTCTTAAAGGGATTTTCGCTCAATTTCATCCACCTCCAGCAATTGTTTCAATTTCTTTATCCCATTATGGAGTCTTGATTTCACCGTTCCGACTGGAATATCTAATACCTCTGCAATCTCTTTTTGCTGCATATCATGATAATAAGAAAGGATCAGGACCGCTCTTTGCTCTTCAGGAACTTTCAAAATCGCGTCCCTTACTGTGAGCCGATCTTCGTGAGAAAATTCTTTTTCCGGAATCGGCACTAAAAACGGCAAAAGCGTACGCCACTTTTTTCTTCTATTTAATTTATTAATCATAAGGCGATAACCGATTTGAAATAAATACGTTTTTATTTTTCCTTTTTCAAGTTCATACATATGTTTCTTTCGTTCTAACGTCAAAAACGTATCTTGTACAAGGTCGATACTTAATTGTTCATCTCGATTAAATCGATATAAAAATGTGTATAGCGCTGGTTTGATTAAAACATATAGTTTTTCCCCAGCCTGCTTATCTCCAATTTGATACGCAAGCATGAGCTCCTCCTCAATCCCAATCTGCGCCATGATTTTTGATCTCCTTTATTCCTTTTAATGTTAATGAAATACGGGAAATTAAATAACAACTTGCGACAATAATCCATACTTGCGATTGATTCGTAAAAAATTGAACATACGGATTTTGTATCGTATGACCACTTGAAACTAAAAAGTTTAATACTTGCACACATATACATGCATACACTGCAAGACAAACCGAAATCGTATCAAATACATTCCAGCGAAAATACACTTTTGTTTTTGTAAAATCAATTTTATATCCATTTTTCCGTACTATATGTTTTCTATCAAATGGAATAATGATTGAAAACATAACACTCATCATAACTCCAGCTGTGAACATTGAAACTTTAAATCCAATTGGCATTGGCAAAAACATTCCACAAGAAAATACAACTATAATTCCGATTAAAGCAAAAGTAAAAAGTAATTTATTAGGCATATAAAAGCCTCCCTCATCTATTCTTTCATAAATGTATACAGACGAGGAAGGCACTTCGTTCAAATATTATTTTATTTTTTTATAATCTTTGCAGGATTTCCGCCAACTACTACATGATCTGGCACATCTTTTCATACAACTGGATCAGTCGGTATATATATTTCTCCTAGTATCATTTTTTCTTTTTCTGTTTTCATTTTCTTCCCTCTTTATATGTAGGTTAAAGAGGGAAGAAAAAAGAAAGGTCTGAACACTATTTCGTTCAGACCTTTCTCTCTTAATCTTCCATCGTTGATAAGTCACCTGTTGGTAAGTTTAACTCCCACGCTTTTAATACGCGGCGCATAATTTTACCACTTCTCGTTTTCGGTAATTTGTCTCTAAATTCAATTTGCCTTGGCGCTGCATGAGCTGCTAGACCTTTCTTTACAAATTGACGAATTTCTTCTTTTAATTCTTCAGATGGCTCGTATCCTGCTCGAAGCGCGATAAATGCTTTAATGATTTCGCCGCGCACCGGATCAGGAATACCAATTACACCAGCTTCTGCAACAGCAGCATGCTCGATTAATTTGCTTTCTACTTCAAATGGTCCAACGCGCTCACCTGACGTCATAATTACATCGTCAATACGTCCTTGGAACCAGAAGTATCCATCCTCGTCCATATAGGCAGAGTCACCTGATACGTACCAATCGCCCGGCATAAAGTAAGACTCATACTTTTGCTTGTTATTCCAAATTCCACGCATCATCGCTGGCCAACCTTTGCCAATTGCTAAGTTCCCCATTGTGTATGGAGGCACTTCATTTCCTTCATTATCAACAATCGCTGCTTTCACACCTGGAATTGGTTTCCCCATTGAACCTGGACGGATTTCCATACAAGGGTAATTACAAATAACTTGTCCACCTGTTTCTGTCATCCACCACGTATCATGAATACGAAGTCCAAATGCGTTCATACCCCAGCGAATTACTTCTGGATTTAACGGTTCACCAACGCTTAACACGTGGCGCACTTGTGATAAATCATATTTTTTAATTGCATCTTGTCCAGCACCCATTAACATACGGAAAGCTGTTGGTGCGCTATACCAAACTGTTACACCGTAATCTTGCAGTGCTTCATACCAAGCTTCTGGACTAAATCGTCCGCCTAAAATAACATTTGATGCTCCGACTAACCACGGCGCGAAAATACCGTAAGCAGTTCCAGTTACCCAGCCTGGGTCAGCTGTGCACCAGTATACATCATCTTCTTTTAAATCTAATACCCATTTCGCCGTTTGGTAGTGCTGAACCATTGCGTTTTGTGCATGAAGCACACCTTTTGGTTTGCCAGTAGAACCAGACGTGTAATGTAGAATCAAACCGTCTTCACGGCCTAACCATTCGATATGTAATTCTTTTGAAGCTTGTTCGAATAAAGGATTGAACGCTACCGTTTTACCGCCTTCTTCTACATGATCTCCAACAAGGAAGACTGTTTTTAAAGCTGGTAAATCATTTAATGGTACGCGCTCTAACAATTCAGGCGTTGTAATTAACACCTTTGCTTCGCTATCTTCTAAACGATCGCGAACTGCTCCTTCCATAAACGCTTCAAATAGCGGTCCAACGATTGCCCCTAATTTCACTGCACCAAGAAGGGCAAAATATAACTCTGGGGAACGCGGCATAAAAATAAAAACGCGATCGCCTTTTTCTACATCGCCATAATTTTTCAGGACGTTTCCTGCTTTATTAGAAAAATCCTTCATTTCCTTAAATGTATATTTCTCTTTTCGCGATCCATCTTGATAATAAAGGGCTACTTTATTCTTTCGATCGGATTTCGCATGCTTATCAATTGCCTCATACGCCATATTTACTCGGCCTGTTTCATTCCAAGTAAAGTTTTTATTAACCTCTTCCCAGTTAAAATTCGCGTATGCCTCATCATAATTCGGCAAATTATT
This sequence comes from Bacillus cereus group sp. BfR-BA-01350, assembly GCF_022663775.1. Taxonomy (NCBI): domain Bacteria; kingdom Bacillati; phylum Bacillota; class Bacilli; order Caryophanales; family Bacillaceae; genus Bacillus; species Bacillus cereus group sp. BfR-BA-01350. The sequence continues at coordinate 25,814 of NZ_JAKUGD010000007.1, read as the reverse complement.
TTCTCCTTTAATGACAGGAAGCGTTTCTACTTTCATACTTTACATCCCCCTCCTATGTATTCTATTATCTATTATAAAGACATTATTTAAAATTTTCAGTATATTTGTTGATTTTTAGACAAATTTTTAATGACAAAATTCGATTCACATCGCATATATTATAAAGTACGATATGAATAGATTCACAAACCCTCAAGGTGGTGAGCAATACATTGATCCATAAAAAAATATATAATGCTAGAAACTTAAAAACAGCGAAAGGCACTTTAATTATTGAAGGTCCTGTCTCTACACATAACTTAGAAATGTATGAATTTCATCCAGATTTAGTTGCGTTTCGTCCTGCCGAGCAGCAATATAAAGCAATTGTCGAAATTTCTAAATTACCAGAAGCTCGTCTCATTATCGCTAGACATGACCAAACGATTGTTGGATATGTTACATACTTGTATCCTGATCCACTTGAACGATGGTCAGAAGGAAAAATGGAAAACCTAATTGAGCTTGGAGCAATTGAAGTGGTCCCAGCCTTCCGCGGGAGTTCTGTCGGAAAGAACTTACTAGAGGTTTCTATGATGGACGATTATATGGAAGATTACATTATATTGACGACTGAATATTATTGGCACTGGGATTTGAAACAAACAGGCTTAAATGTTTGGGAATATCGAAAAGTAATGGAAAAGATGATGAATGCCGGCGGGTTACAATGGATGGCTACAGATGATCCTGAAATTTGCTCGCATCCCGCTAACTGTTTAATGGTCCGCATCGGCAAACGCGTTGATACGGATTCTATTCAAGCATTTGATCGTCTACGTTTTCACAATCGTTTTATGTATTAAATAAAGGGGGCAACTGGAATGATTGTAGAAGAAATTATGAATCAAGATGTGTTGACACTACACCCAAACGATACAATCGAAACAGCAATCCGAACGATACGCACGAAAGGCATTCGGCACATTCCAATTGTCGATCAAAATAATCATGTCGTAGGCATTATTTCTGATCGGGATGTAAGAGATGCAAGTCCGTCTATTTTAGATGAACAAGTTTCACTCGATATGCTGAAGCAACCACTTGAACTTATTATGAAACACCCTGTTATGACTTGCCATCCTCTCGATTTCGTTGAGGAAATTGCTACTTTATTTTTTGAAAATAAAATTGGCTGTCTCCCTGTTACAAAGGCTGGAAAGTTAGTTGGAATCATTTCTGAATCTACTGTACTGCACACGTTAGTGAAATTAACAGGAGCTCATCAACCGAGTTCACAAATTGAAATTCAAGTAAAAAATGAACCTGGTATTCTCGGAAAAGTCGTTGCTATTTTTAGTGAGTTACAAATAAATATCGTGAGCGTTCTCGTCTACCCAGCAAAAGATGAGAATGATAAAGTACTCGTTTTCCGCATCCAAACGATGAATCCGCTAAAAGTGATTGATGCACTTGAGGCAGAAGGCTACCGCGTATTATGGCCGAACATTATGGGGATGCAAGCATGAGTAGCGCGTTTATTTATTCGGATGACTTTCGGGGCTATTCATTTAGCCCTGATCATCCTTTTAACCAACTGCGCGTCACACTTACGTATGATTTATTACAAAAGGGCGGTTTCATCTCTCCTTCTCAAATCATCTCACCACGGATGGCTACAGATGAAGAGATTGCCTACATTCATACAGAGGAGTACATAAATGCGGTAAAACGTGCTGGAGAAGGAAAGTTAGAAAAATCAATTGCGATGACATATGGACTCGGAACAGAAGATACACCGATGTTTCCAAATATGCACGAAGCAAGTGCATTACTCGTTGGCGGTACGTTAACAGCTGTTGACGCTGTTCTTTCTGGAAAAGTAAAGCACGCGCTTAATTTAGGTGGCGGCTTACATCACGGCTTCCGCGGCAAGGCATCTGGCTTTTGTATTTATAACGACAGTTCCATCGCAATGAAATATATTCAGAAGAAATACGGTTTACGCGTTTTATATATTGATACAGATGCTCATCACGGTGATGGTGTACAGTGGTCTTTTTATGACGATCCTAACGTATGCACCATTTCACTACATGAAACGGGGCGATATTTATTCCCTGGAACTGGCGCTGTAAATGAACGCGGACAAGGTAATGGCTATAGTTATTCTTTTAACGTTCCACTCGATGCTTTTACAGAAGACGAATCGTTTTTAGATTCCTATCGAACTGTCGTAAAAGAAGTTGCCGCATACTTTAAACCGGATATTATTTTAACGCAAAATGGCGCTGACGCACATTACTACGATCCACTTACACACCTTTGCGCAACGATGAATATTTACCGCGAGATACCGAAGCTCGCTCGCGAAATCGCTAACGAATATTGCGAAGGTCGCTGGATTGCTGTCGGCGGTGGTGGCTATGACCATTGGCGCGTCGTCCCAAGAGCGTGGGCACTCATTTGGCTCGAAATGAATAACATCCAAAACATCTCAGGTTATCTCCCTCCAGAATGGATTGACGCTTGGAAAGGACAAGCAGAAACAGAACTTCCCCTCACATGGGAAGATCCAGACAACATGTATAAACCTATCCCCCGCAAACCAGAAATTGAAGAAAAGAACGCATTAACTGTAGCGAAATCCCTTGAAATTATTCGGAATAATATGAAAAAATCTTTGTACTAAACGAAAAGGAGGCTCGTTTTTGAATAGCCTCCTTTTATTTATTGTCGATTTCTGTCGGTAAGTCGATATATTCTAATAATCGCTGATATATTTTTATGTACTAACGGACTTTATGGGAAAAGGTCGTAATATTATGTGGAAACAACAAATGATCCATACGAAACGTGGTACATTTGAACTTTTTACAAAAGGAAATGGCGAACCGCTTTGCATTACACATCACTATTCACAATTTAATGAAACTGGTGATTACTTTGCGGATGTTTTCACTGCTACGCATCGTGTATTGCTCATTAATTTACGAGACGCTGGTAACTCAGCAAAAGCCCAGGTAGAAAACGAATTAAGTATGATTGAAACAATTCACGACTTAGAAGCAATACGAGAAACTTTACAACTTCCAACATGGCATTTCGCTGGTCATTCAACAGGAGGTATGCTTGGACTTCTATACGCAATCACATATCCCAAATCCTTACAATCACTAGTCGTCGTTGGAGCCGCAGCAAGTAATTATACTGAAACACCATTTTGTATTTATCATCCGGAACATCCTCAGTTTCATTATATGCAACAGCTCATCGAAAATTTAAAAAGCCCTCACCTTACAAGTGAAGAACGGAAAGAGCTATCTACTAAGAGAACAAAATTATCATTATATAAACCGGAAAACTACAATTCTTATTTTTGTAAACCAATCCAAAAAACTATGTCCGCTAGCCGTATGAATGCTTTCACCAATGAATATCTTTCATTTGACTTAAGAAAGGATTTACCTTCCATCCAAACAAAGACCCTTATTATATGCGGAAGACATGATGTACAGTGCCCAATTCAGTATTCTATCGAGATGCATGAGGGCATACGTAATTCTATTTTTATGATATTTGAAGAGAGTAATCATTATCCCTTTTTGGAAGAAGCTGCTCAGTTTACTTCTACTACTCGAACATTTTATAAATTGTTACATTAGTACCGTTATTATTAAGGAAAGCTCATAGTCTCTATAAGACTATGAGCTTTTTTCAAAAGAAGTATTTCAACTAGTAACAATTAAAAGAAGAACACACAAAACCACTAAACCTAAATCAATAAATACTGCCTTTTTATCTCCTTCTTTTAAACTTATTAGAAAACTAGAAACTATTTTAATTGCAAAAAAGACCATCATAAATAACCAACCAAAATGATCATTTGTATAATCTTCATCATAAAACATTTGTATTGCACCAATAATTAATAAGATAAGTATAATATTAGTCCCGATTTTTAAAGCCTTGTTTGATTTATTATCTTTTAATATATCCCCCAAAATGTAGCACGCCCTCTCACACTCTCCTATGTTTTTATCTCTCTTTATATTTTAACATAAATTACCTATTCTCCCCTTTTGATCACATACAAAAAAACCTGCCAAAACTTTGACAGGTTCCCTACACATTAAAACGATAACCAGCCCCCCATACTGTTTCAATATATTGCGGGTGAGCAGGATCTCTTTCAATTTTTTCACGTAACTTTCTAATATGAACGACAACAGTTGCTAAATCACCAGCGGAGTCTAATCCCCAAATGCGTTCAAATAGCTGTTCTTTATTTAATACTTGATTTGGGTTTGTGACAAAGAATGTTAATAAATCAAATTCCTTCGTTGTAAACGCAACTTCTTCATTGTTTATAAAAACTTTCCTCGCCCTTTGATCAATAGAGATTCCGTGAATATATAGCGTATCGCGTTGCTTACTTACATTTCCTAATAATCTTTCATAACGAGAAATATGTGCTTTTACTCTTGCGACTAATTCACTCGGGCTAAACGGTTTCGTTATATAATCATCCGCCCCTAAGCCGAGTCCGCGAATTTTATCTATATCTTCTTTTTTTGCTGAAACAAGTAAAATCGGAATATCTTTTATAGCTCGAATTTGCTTACAAATTTCAAATCCATTCATTTTCGGAAGCATAATATCTAAAATAATTAAATCGTAGTCTTCTTGCAGAGCCATTTGTAAACCTGTTTCTCCAGAGTGTTCTACATCAACTTGAAAATCATTAATTTCTAAATAATCTCGCTGTAATTCTGCAATGCTTACTTCATCTTCTATTAGTAAAATTCTTTTCAATTTACTCACCACATTCCTCTACTTTTTCCAATGAGAAGAAAATGCTTGTGCCTTCCCCAAGCTCGCTTTCCGCCCAAATTTCTCCGCCATGTTCTTCAACAATTTGCTTCGCTATTGCTAAACCAAGTCCACTTCCACCTGTACTCGAATTTCTCGATTGCTCTGCACGATAAAAACGTTCAAAAATATAAGGAAGTGTACCAGATTCTATACCTGATCCGTTGTCCATTACTTTCACAATCACTTTATTGTTATCAATCGATACTGTTACAGTAATTTTCTTTTCTTCTTTATCCATGTATTTCACACTATTATGAATTAAATTTGATATCACTCTATTTATCTTTTCGCAATCAGCCTTTACATAAAGTGGTGATGCATGTAATTGTAAGTTAACTTCTATACCTTCTTTACTTAAATCCATCTGCATCTCTTCTATTAATTCTTGCATAAACATATTTAATTCAACCGTTTCAAACTGAAAGGGAACTCGATTCAAATCAAGCTTTGAGAATAAAAATAATTCATCAATGAGTGTATCCATATGTCTTGCTTTCGTATGGATAGTCGTTAAGTACTTATCCATTTTTTCTGGCGTATTTGCTACTCCGTCTTTTATTCCTTCTACATATCCAATAATAGATGTAATCGGTGTTTTTAAATCGTGAGAGATGTTTGAAATGAGCTCTTTTCGATTTTCTTCATACTGCGTTTGCATCTCTATCGATTCTTTTAATTTCTTCCTCATTTCCTCAAATCCTTGATTCAATTGCCCAATTTCATCGTGCGATGTAACTGGTATTTGAAAATTTAAATTTCCTTCTTTAATTTTTTCAGTCGCATCTTTCAATACAAAGATTGGTTTTATAACACTTCTTGAAACGAGGTAACTTAATAATCCAATAAGTAAAATAGCTAACAGTAAAAGTGATACGAACAAAATCGGAAATAACTTTTGTGTAAGATCTACAAATGAACTTTGCTTCTTTAATACAAATATACTCCCCTCTTCTTCCTGAGGAAAATAAAAATCAAACTTTACATATCGATAAAATGTATCGCCGAGTTCCGTTGTACCACGACTATTAATATTTGCAGATTCAAATTTCGGAAGGGCTACCTTTAAAGCCCCACTTTCAAATACTTTTGTAGCATAAGAAATGGTTTCTCCCTTTCTTACAACAATTTTCACCCCTTCTTTTTCAAGTGATGAAACGAACGATTCATCTAATAGTTGCGATTGATGTTTCTTTGCTGCCGTCTTTAACTCAATATACGCATTCTCTTCTTCTGACGTAAGCGGCTTTTGAATATAGGAGCTTTTATAGAAATTTTTCACTGCTTCCAAATCACCTGTTATCGAAAAAACGATTAAAAATCCCGCGATTAATATAAGCGTAATGGAAACGAGAATGACAGCGATATAAGAAAATAAAAACCTTGTTTTAATAGACATATGTTACATCCTCACTTTACCCCGCTATTTGCCGGGCAGTAAGATCCCCACCTCAAAATTTAGAGAAAGCAAAGAAGTTAAGTGGGGGTCGGGCTGCCCATAAAAGCCCGATTGGTGTGGGCTAATAATCAGGGGGGGATGAACCCCCCCCCACTGATTAAAGTTTCACTTTATCAAACCTTATTACTCATAAGCATAAAAATATATGTTCAAATACTCAAGCGATTTTATAGTAATTTTAGCGTCAGTTTATAAAAATTTAATGTTCTTCTTTTACAGTTGAAATGAGGAGGTTGAAATTCCATGTTCAAAAAAACAGTAAGCATGATATGTTGCGTAATTTTTTTACAAGGTTGCTCGCAAGAACAAGAAGTTAAAAAGGAGATGATAAACATGGAGACAGCGCTACTAACAGCTACTGAGAAACAAGGAACGAATACTGTTATATCGTTACTCAAAAAAGGGGCTGACATAAATATAACAGACAATAAAGGACGCACCCCTCTTATGATTGCTACATATAAAAATGATGTAAAAACCGCAAAAGTACTTATCGAAGCTGGTGCTGACGTAAATATCCAAGATGATATGAAAAACAATCCCTTTCTATACGCCGGTGCAGAAGGTTACTTGGATATTTTAAAACTAACGATTGATGCCGGCGCAGATCCAACACTTACGAATCGTTACGGCGGAACAGCCCTTATCCCTGCCTCAGAACATGGTTATATTGATGTTATAAAAGAACTCCTCACGCGAACAAATATCGATGTAAACCATGTCAATAATCTCGGGTGGACAGCTTTAATGGAAGCCATCGTACTAAACAACGGAGATGAAACACAACAACAAGTTATCCGCCTTCTTATTGAGCACGGTGCAGATGTAAACATTCCAGATAATGATGGTGTTACTCCGCTAGAGCATGCTCGTGCTCATCACTTTGAAGAGATAGAGAAGATTTTGCTAGAAGGACATAAGTAAAACGCTAATTTTTGCCTTCCTCCCCCGCCCTATGCTACATTTAAGCCGTTATATTAATATTAATAGGGTAACTAACTGTTACGATTTATTTAACCAATTATAACGAAAGTTAATTAAATATATCAGTAAGCCCTGCTAGTCAAGTGATTGGCTAGTAGTGAGGGTTAACTGCGGGCAATCCCTAAAGCTGATTGAACTACAACGTGGCTAGAAATGGCGAGCGTGAATGTTGCGAAAGCAGAAAAAATCAATCAGATCGTGCAAGGTTAAATCCTAAACACTAGTACAATGGGTCTTCCGCCTTGAATCATCTAAGTCAAAAGTGATAAGATGAACGTTCAACGACTATCTCGTATAACTGACGAGAGTACACCACAAGCCTATGGTGGTGGAAAAATCCTCTATCTCTAAAGAGATAAACATATAGTCTGCGCTCATGTGAAAACATGAGAAGTTCATAAGAGAACTGGCTAAGGAATTGCGCCCTTAGTTGAACGAGATACATTTAATTAAATCTATCAAACCTCATTGAATTTATAGAACGTATGTGCTAATGTGAGTTTAATGAGGTAAGAATAATAATGAAATTTTTACGAGTTAGTCAAGTATCAGAATTAACAGGTTTGCATCCGAGTAGTCTCAGAAGAATGCTGGTGGAACACGCTACGATTCAGAAGAACAAATCTTTCATTAAAGGAGTTACATTCTGATGATATTGGCGAAGAAAGTCAGACTGATTCCAACGCCTGAACAAGAACAAGTGCTTAGAAACCATGCTGGAGCTGCAAGATTCGCTTATAACTATTGTAAAAGAATGAGTGATAGATATTATAAGCTATTTGGAAAATCTGTTTCACAGTTAGCTTTACAGAAACGATTTACAAAGATCAAGAAGCGAAAGAGATATGAGTGGTTAAAAGACATTAATGCACAAGTTCCTAAACAGGCTTCAAAAGATTTTGATACGGCGAGAAAACATTCGTTCAAAAAGTACAAAAATGGTTCTCACACTTCTTATAAATCCAAAAAAGATGTAATCCAAGGATTTTATGCCAATTATGAAAGACTGCTTATAGGAAAGAAAGTCGTTCATATTCAGTCTATTGGAGAAGTGAAAACAAGCCAACAACTACCAAGAAATAAAAAACCATCCAATCCAAGAGTTACCTTTGATGGTCGTCACTGGTGGATTAGTGTAGGATTCCAAGAAGACTTTGAATCACAAGAACTAACGAATGAATCGATTGGTGTGGATGTTGGTTTAAAAGAACTTTTTGTAGCTTCTAATGGTATGAAAGAACGAAATATAAACAAAGATGCCAAGGTTAAAAAACTTTTGAAAAGGAAAAAGTTAGCGCAAAGAGATATGTCTAGGAGATTTAAAAAAGGTGTAAAAATTCAATCTGCCGGATATGAAAAAGCGAAAGCGGAGCACCTGCGGTTATCTAGGAAAATTACGAATATCCGAAATAACCATATCCATCAAGCAACAGCTAAATTGGTGAAAACCAAACCAATGAGGATTGTAGTGGAAGACTTATCTATTTCAAACCTGTTAAAAAACAAAAAACTATCGAAGGCACTTTCCTTTCAAAAATTAAACTTCTTCTTTCAATGTTTATCATACAAGTGCGAGAAGTACGGCATTGCGTATGTAAAAGCTGATAAATGGTTCGCCTCAAGCAAGATTTGTTCATGTTGCGGAGTAAAATACGACCATTCAGTTCAACCAGAAGGACAGTGGAGTTTAAAAATACGTGAGTGGCGTTGTGCTTCATGCAATAGCTATCACGATAGGGATGTAAATGCGTCGATAAATTTATCAAGATGGGTAAAATAAATGCTTGATAATAGGAGGTAACGATACTGCCTCGTGTGGAGTGTTATACCCCTCGTCCCTTTGGGGCTGCGAGAACACGATGAAGCACTAACTTGTATAAATTTGATTAAATTGTATAGATTTAGTTAAGTTTATCGTATCGGTGGGAATACATATGAATAAGCCTAACATTGGGATGATTGGACTTGGAAGTATTGCACAAAAAGCTTATCTTCCAACACTTACTAAAGAAACAGATTGGAATTTTGTAGGAGCGTTTACACCTAACGCGGAGAAAAGGAAACAAGTTTGCCAGCAATACCGCATTCAAGACTTCCATTCTATTGAAACGTTAGCTTCGGAATGCGATGCAATCTTCGTTCATAGTTCAACTGCTACTCATTATGAAATCGTTTCTGAACTTCTGAAAAAAGGAATCGACGTTTATGTTGATAAGCCGCTAGCTGCTACAGTAGAACAAGCTGAGAAGCTAGTCGAGTTGAGCGAAAAATATAACCGAAAGTTAATGGTCGGATTTAATCGCCGCTTCGTTCCTATGTATGTTGCAGCAAAAGAGCAAGCACATCATATTTCATGGATTCGAATTGAAAAGCATCGTACAAATAAAGTCGGGCCCTATACGTACGACTTTACGGTGTTAGATGATTACTTACATATTGTAGATACTGCTCGTTGGTTAGCTAACGATGAGCTTAACGTCGTTCATAATATGATGCAAATCAATGAAAAGAATGAACTTCTTTACGGACATCATACATATACAACTGCAAATGGACTGTTACTTTCTACCGCAATGCACCGCCATGCCGGTACAAATTTAGAACAAATTGAACTTGTAACGGCGGGAAAAATCATTCGTGTAAAAAACATGAACACATTTGAAGTTGAACAGGAAAACTCTGTTTCACAAAGTGGTTCCCCCTCATGGGAAACAACGTTAAAACAACGCGGTTTTGAAGATGCTGTTCATCATTTTATTGACTGTGTACACGGAGACACAAAGCCGTTAGTAGATGGATTAGAAGGATTAAAAACGCAGCAAATGCTCCAATCTCTGCTGAATAATGTAAACAAAAATTAAAACGGATACATTTTTCAGAATTTACTTTCATTCCCATCCCCCCTTTATTTCTCACGCAAATTTCTATAGAATATGTTGATAGGAATTATAAATTTCATAATGAATCGTGGAAAGGATGGGATTAACACATGTGGAACGAGTTTAAAAAGTTCGCTTTCAAAGGGAATGTCGTTGATTTAGCTGTCGGGGTTGTAATCGGTGCTGCATTCGGTAAAATCGTTAGTTCTTTAGTAAAAGATGTTATTACACCATTACTTGGTATGGTATTAGGTGGCGTTGACTTTACAGATTTAAAACTTACATTCGGTAAGTCATCTATTATGTACGGTAACTTCATCCAAACTATTTTTGATTTCTTAATTATTGCAGCAGCTATCTTTATGTTTGTTAAAGTATTCAACAAACTAACATCTAAAAAAGAAGAAGAAAAGACAGAAGAAATTCCAGAACCAACAAAAGAAGAAGAACTTCTTAGCGAAATTCGCGACTTATTAAAACAACAAAATTCTTCTAAAGATAGAGCATAATTGAACGGATAAAAAGGCATGTCCCGAGAGGGACATGCCTTTTCTATATGCTATAACGTTTCCGAATTCATATGAATAAATAAGATAATACCAGCAACCATAAGTACCATAATACTACTTGCAAATAGTGTAATACCGATAAACATTAAACTTGTGCTCATATCCACTGATACACTTTCAATAAAAATAGAAATTACATACGTGATAAGGGCAATTCCTGCAAGAATACTTCCTGGAACAAATCGCTTGAAACCATTTTGTTTTAACGTCATATATGCAAAAATAGCAGTCATACAAAGCGTAATTATCCAAAGAACGATCATCTCTTCTCCCCCCTCACAAGCCTTTTCTTTCTATTATACATGACATTGCCCTATAATAGTTATTTTTCCACTTATGTGACATATAACAAGGAATCATACAATCTATATAGAAGTCTTCCAGATACGCTATAGTACTTGGGAGGGTTTCAATTGGAAGATGATGTTGTAGGATACTTTAAACAAGTAGAGCGATATGATTATATTATAATTGACTTAGACAAAAAGTTTTTTTACATGGAAGTTGTACAACTAAAAACAAATATAACTTCGCTAAAAATATCACTTAACTTAGATAAAGATGAAACTATTATTGCTGGCAATGTGAAACAATATAATCCTTCTAGGTTAGAACAATTCATACAAAACTTTAAACACATTGCACAAACATGTCTTGAACATAATTTACGAAGTCCTGATGAACTTTTTGCATTTTGGAAAGGAAATTGACTACCAGAAAAAAATGGATATTTTTCATATATATTGATATAATTACCATATATAAATATTCTTTATAAGGGAGTGTTCATAATGATTTGGATTTCACTAATCGTATTAGCCTATTTCATCATTCTCGTCCCAATACAGTATAACTACATTAAAATACTCAAAGAAAAACAGAAGAAAATGAATATGTCACAAAACGAACTATATGACAACATGTCTTATGAAGAATCCCAAATACATTACCATTACCAAAGTAACGTATTTACAATACCTGCTTCACTTGTCGCAAGTATTATTTATAGAGTGAAACATGCAGCATAATATGTACGCTGTAAAATTATTGTTTGAATCTGTTCATTCTGGTGAGCCTGATCCTACGAAAATAGATGAGCATTATGAAGAAAATCACGATACACTTTTTGAAGAAAGTATTATTCTTGTTAAGGCACACAGTTTGGAAGAGGCCCATGCACTAGGTGAACAAATCGCTATACAGTCTGAGCACACGTACGATAATATGTACGGTGAGCAAGTAACGTGGGCGTTTCGAAAACTATTACATGTGTTTGAATTAGACGATACACCATTTGAAACTGGAAAAGAATTATACGCAAGATTTTTACACGTTAAGAAAAATGAAACGGTGGATACTGTAGTAAAAGCATACTATCCTGAATACGAATAAAAGCTCACAGCAATCGCTGTGAGCTTTTTTATACTTACTTCGTTGAATCTCTAAATTGGATACGGTGAGGTAAGATAACAGTGTGATCTTCCACTTTTTCTTTGTTCATATACTTTGTTAATAGACGCATTGCTACTGCACCGATATCATACATCGGTTGTACAACTGTTGAAAGTTGTGGACGAACCATTAATGCAAGGCGTGTATTATCGAAACCAAGTACTTCTACATCAGTTGGTACATTTAATCCAGTGTCTTGTGCTGCGTGGATTACACCTAGTGCCATTTCGTCAGAAGATACGAAGATCGCTGTTGGCTTTTCATCAAGGCTCCAAAGCTTTTCGAATGCTTCGATACCTGAGTCATATGTGTAATCTCCATCGATTACAAGATTTTCATCATATGAAATACCTGCTTCTTCTAGAGCTTTTCTATAACCTTGTAACTTCTTCGCACTCCCCGCTTTATCAATGAAAGGACCAGAGACGAAACCGATACGCTTATGTCCTTGTTCAATAAAGTGCTTCATTGCGTCGTAAGCTGCTTGTGTATAATCAATGTTTACTGATGGCGTTTCATTTTGCTCATCAAATGACGCTGCTAATACGATTGGTACTGGAGACTTTTTAAATTCTTCAGCGTGAATATCTGTAATATCTTCACCCATGAAAACAATTCCGTCCACTTGTTTTCCAAGCATCGTATTTAATAAATGGAACTCTTTCTCTTTGTTTTGGTCAGAGTTACTTAAAATGATGTTATATTTGTACATTGTTGCGATATCTTCAATTCCACGAGCAAGTTCTGCATAAAACGTATTTGAGATATCAGGAATAATAACACCTACTGTAGTTGTCTTTTTACTTGCTAGTCCACGTGCTACCGCATTTGGGCGGTATCCTAAACGATCAATTGCTTCTAATACTTTCTTTCTTGTTGTAGGCTTTACATTTGGATTACCGTTCACAACGCGTGATACGGTAGCCATTGAAACGTTCGCTTCGCGCGCTACATCATATATTGTTACGTTCATCTCATCGCACACTCCTTCTATTTTTGCTATCTATTTTTATGTATCGGTTACTTGAATGAAAAAAAGACATCAACTCTATTTGCAGATGCCACCAATCGTCCCGAGTTCTTCCTTTTACTAATGATACGATAAAAACGCAGGCTCATACAATATTTTCCCGCAAAAGTTTCGAAAAAATTCGCTTCTTTTCTCGTATTTTCGTATTTTTTATGAAAAAAAGGGCATTTTTTGTAAAAATATAGATGTTTCATAAGTAGAAACCTTATTTTAAGCAGTACGATAGTACATGAAATTTATATCAGCGATTTTCCAAATATATCGACCGCAACTCGAAATATATCAGCAGTTTTCCAAATATATCGACTTACCAACAAAAATCGACAATGCTAGGCATTTGATGCGCTGGATCTGTAAGTACTCTACAATTGGCAATAGAAGATCCCATCCCCCTGTAGAATGCGTTACATCGACAATGCAAGGGGTAAAATAGGTTTCTTTATTTGAGATTAGTACAGCGGAAATATGGAGCGTATTACGTGACGCCCTGTCCCATCGTCCCCTTTCATTTACAGTAAAAAAAGACAGTTTAAACACTGTCTTTTTTTATAAGAAGGAAACAAACGGTTTATCGCTGTTTTTCTCTTTTATAACAATTGCCTCAATTTTATTCTCGGACTTTATCTGCAATTGTACTTTTGCATCTTTCGGTAATTGGTCTAACATACTTTGAGCGGCGAGTTGAGTAAGAGCCATTAATTCTGTTTTACCGTTATATTTAATAACAATATCCATATTTAATGTATCCATTTGATTTTTCTTATAAGAAACTTTAGCATTTACTGGGATAAAGTCTCCAGGAGAAAAACCTTTCATTGCCTCAGCAAATTTATTTATTTTTTCATTATCTTCTCCATGTGCTTGTGTAAATTCATCGGAAGGATATGAATACGCTTTTTCTTCAATTGCATTCCAATTTCCAAGGTTCGTATCATTCTTTTGAACGGTAGCACTAGCAATATACGTGCCATTTTTTAAAGAACTTGTACTTTCTTGCTTAAAGATAGCAAACGTAATTGGGGATTTATTATACTTGTCATTTTTATGAATAGCTTCAATAAGTTGCTTAGCAACTTCAGTCCCCTTAGACATTGCCTCTTCATTGGATACACTTGAAGACATAGCTAACCCAATTACAACGCCAGATAAACTTAATTCATTTGAATTCTGTTTCCCAAAATAGTCTTGTTCTATAATATTTGTCAAAACGGGTGCTTCTACTTTTGCGACTAGTTCATCAACTAACTTCTCAGGAATATACTGATTTAATTGAAGCACATGGTTTTCTGTATCAAATTGCTCTTTTGCAATATTCATTAAACCATTTTCATACTCTGCTAAATCTAATTTAGAATTTGTTTTTACATTAGCTGTATTTATAACCTTTTGTTCTTTTAAAGGAATTACAGTTCTATAATAATCTTTAGAAACAGCAGTTCTCGGAATCATGCTTTTTTCTTTCGTATCTTTCTGTATAACTTCATCCTTCTTACTAATCGTATCATTACTACAAGCTCCTAGTAATAAACTTACGACTGCGAAGGATAATGCCATTTTCTTCATTACTTAAAACCTACTTTCAACAATCTAGTTATTTAGTTTGAACTATTAACAGTTTACCATTAAATATATTTCAACAAAAACAAAAAAAAGAAGCAAGCACCTTTCGCTTGCTTCTTTTTACTTAATATTCTCTTCTAAAACATCTTTTTTAATGTTCCAATGAGACGTATTCCATACTACCATCCCATCTTTTATGTATAACACTTGCGGAGATTCATGTTTCATGCTGTACTGTTCTGCAACACGATTCGAAACATCTCTCGCATCTTGTACGTATAAGTAGTACGCTGGTACCGCTCTTTCTTCACTACAATAAGCTTGAAATTCTGTATAAGCACCATGACTAATAGGACATGTCGTACTATGTTTAAAAAGAACATAAGGCTCGTTTTTTTCTACTAGTACTTCAAGCTCTTCAATTGTTTCAAGTTTTGTCATATTCATTACGATTCACCTCTCATACGAAGTCTAGAGCGCTTCTCTTTCTTTTCAGCTTTTTTCTCAAGTCTTTCTAATTTACGCTCTTCTTTTTCAACCTTTTTCTCTTGTCTTGTCGCACGATAATGATTGTATACTTCAATTGCTGCGCTACTCCACTGTACAACTTGCGCTACTTTATCTGCATTATTTTCAATTTCGTCCGTAACAGACTCTGATACATTACGAAGTTTCGTATTTAAAGAATGGATTGTCGTTCCAATTCCATCTACACCCGACACTACTTTATTTAATGATTGTGACTTCTGTTGAATGTCATCAGCTAACGCATTTGTTTTATGTAATAATTGCTCCGTCTCTACGCTAATTCCTTGCATTTGCTTTTCTAAACCTTCTAACGTGCTTGCAACGTTTTCTAACGTCTTCTGAACCGATAACAACGTTCTGCATACATACACTACTAATACAGCGAAAGCAACCGCGATAATAGCTGCACTTACATATAAAAGAACTTGCATTTCATCACTTCCTTTATCTTTTTCATACTTTCCCCTATTATACAATCATTTTCCGTTTCGTTCTAATCCCTATCTTTTCATTAGAATTTTCATACTTATTCGTTAACTTTAACATAAATCATTCAACAAATTCCACTAAGTAGGTTACAATAGGAGAGGATACATAATTAGTAGGGAGGCTTTACATATGAAAGATCCACGCATTGAAAAGTTAGCATACAATTTAATTAACTACTCTATTCGCTTACAAAAAGGCGAAAAAGTATTAATTGAAAACTTTGGCTTACAAAAAGAACTTGTAACTGCACTTGTTAAAGAAGCATATGCAGCTGGTGGTTTCCCATTCGTTTCTTTAAAAGATTATCAAGTAGATCGCTCTTTATTAATGGGTGCTACTGAAGAACATTTTGAACAAATCGCTGCATATGAAGCAAGCGTAATGAAAGATATGGACGCTTATATCGGTCTTCGCTCTGGCGATAACATTAACGAACAAGCTGACGTGCCAAGTGAAAGAATGCAAATTCATGGTCAAACAGTTGGTAAGAAAGTTCATAGAGACATTCGCGTTCCAAAAACACGCTGGGTTGTTCTTCGCTACCCAAATGCTTCTATGGCGCAGCTTGCTAAAATGAGCACAGAAGCTTTCGAAGACTTCTACTTCGAAGTTTGTAACTTAGACTACGGTAAAATGGATAAGGCGATGGATAGCCTTGTTACATTAATGAATAAAACAGATAAAGTGCGCCTAACTGGACCTGGAACTGACTTAACATTCTCTATTAAAGACATTCCAGCAATTAAATGCTCAGGTCATTTAAACATTCCAGACGGTGAAGTATACTCTGCACCAGTTCGTGATTCTGTTAACGGTACAGTTTCTTACAACACGCCATCTCCTTACAACGGTTATACATTTGAAAATGTACAACTTAAGTTCGAGAACGGACAAATCGTTGAAGCAACTGCAAACGATACAGAGCGCATTAACAAAATCTTCGATACAGACGAAGGCGCACGCTACGTTGGTGAGTTCGCAATTGGCGTAAACCCATACATCTTACATCCAATGGGAGATATCCTATTCGATGAAAAAATCGATGGCAGCTTCCACTTCACTCCTGGACAAGCTTACGACGATGCTTGGAACGGTAACAACTCGAACATTCACTGGGATTTAGTATGCATCCAACGCCCTGAATACGGCGGCGGCGAAATTTACTTCGACGACGTACTAATCCGTAAAGACGGACGCTTCGTTGTACCTGAATTAGAAGCTTTAAATCCAGAGAACTTAAAATAATAAAAACGCTCGGAATTTTTCCGAGCGTTTTTTTAATATTTTAATAAGTCTTTCGCCACATCTTCTGGCACTTTAAAACTCATTTTCTTATTTTTCATTTCAACTTCAACATAAGGGACATCTTTATATACTGTCATCGTACCAATTTCATGTAACTCCTTTTTATCTTTACTCGACTCCGATAATTTTGTTGTATCCTCTTGGTACATTTTAAATGTTTTCCCTTGCGGAGTATCTAAAGGAGCCGACTGCATTTCCCACTTATCCATTTTCATGACTTCAAACAGCTTTTGAATTTCTTTCTTATCGGTAATTACTTTCTTCTCACTGGAATCAGTAAGTGATTCAATTTCAACTTTTTGCGCCTTTTCTAAGTTCATATCTACTTTTTCCTTCTTCATACTACATCCTAGTAAAAGAACGGATGCGGTTAGCAGAAGTACAAATAACATAAGGACTTTTTTCATTACTAATCCTCCTAACTACATAGACCTACTTTTCTCGCTTTTTGTTTGCTGAAAGTGAAAATAATACAAAAGTACCACTGCAATAGTACCTATTAATATTGGCACATATAATGGCAAATCCCATTTCATATATACTCTAGTGCAACCAACAAGCACAAATAATATTTCTAAACAAAACAAAGGTTTTACATATTTCATTTCTTCCCTACCATTTCTATTTTCACATGCGGATTCTCTTTCTCAATAAGTGCCAAAAATTCAGTCATATGTTGCGGCATCGCAACCATATGTACTTTGTATGCATTTGTCGTAATTTCAAGGTATTTTCCAACTTGACGAATGATTCTTATCTCTTTCAATACGATATCGTCATTTAAAATACCGTACTTTAATACACCATCTTCTACTTTATGCTTTTTAATAAATACTTCCCAAACGAGTGGGACATTAACAAGGAAGCATAAACTCATCCCAATTAACGCTGTCATCCACTGCTCTTTATTTGCGACAATCATGACGAGTGGATACACAAACATAAAAGCTAACGTGAGACAAACGAAAATGACTACTGACTTACTTCTTTGAATCGGAAAGTTCATACACGTACCCCCTAACCTAAATTATACCACTTTTTCCATTTTAGTTCATAAAAAAAGGCCATTTCTACATGACCTTCTTAAACAATATATCTATAAAATTTCTTATCCACCTGCAACACTGGAAAACTTTTTGGCAACTCATCTATACTCACACTTTCAAAACCATTCTTTTCATAAAAGCGATGCGCCGCTAAAAATTTCACTGTCGTTCCTAAGTAAATATCCTTCAGCTTTTTATTCTCAGCCCACGAAATTGCTGTTTGGAGCAACTTATGTGATGCACCCCACTCTTTTCCCCGAAATTCTTTTTTTACGAACATTTTTCTTAACGCTACTTGATGATTCCCAATATCTAATAAAGCTACTGTTCCAACTACTTTACCATCATAAATTGCTACCCAAAAGTTGCCATGATTCCTTTGATAAAATGTTTCTATTTCAAGCAGGTCCGGCTGCTCTTCTTTCATAATGGGGACATTGTACTCTTTTTGCTGAATATGAACGATAAGATCTACTACTTCATCTTGAAACGTACTTTCATACGGAATAATGCGTATCTTCTCGTTCATCGAATCTCCTTCCACTCTGAAGCTAATAAACTATATACAGCGATATCATGGAAGTGATCGTATAGCCATTCTTCATCTCTTAAAATACCATCTAACTTAAATCCTAAACGTTCTGGAATAGCGCGACTTTTCATATTTTCAACACCGCATCTAATTTCCATTTTATTTAATTTTAAATTCTCAAATGCATAGTGAAGTACAGCCTTCACGCTACGCGTCATAATACCTTTCCCGCCAGCATCTTCTGCAAGATAATATCCAAGACTCGCCGCTTTCTTCCCCCAGCTCACTGGATGAATACCTACCATCCCAACGAGCTTTCCTTTATAACGTATACCACTTTCAAAACCGTCTCCCTCTGCAAACTTCTTTAACCACATCGGACAAATCTCATTATAAGCATCAGCAGATTTCGTCCCATCTACCCAAGGAAGCCATCTTCTTAAATGATTACGGTTTTGATTTATTAATTGATATAGTTCCTCTTTATGATGCTTTTCTAATAATTGTAGTTCAATTTCGTCGTCTACTCGGAGTGTGAACATGTTTTTTAGCTCCCTTTTTTATTTTTCTTATTATTCTAACATTTATAAACAAAAAATGTTAAATATTCACACTTTCTTTTGATTTTATTTGTATAAAACCTGATGAACACAATACTCCCGTAATAACCAATATCATCCCTATACATTGTGCGGGTGCTATATTTACTCCCTCTACAAAAGAAATAATCATTGTAACTACAGGCACTAGATTAAAAAATAAAGATGTCCTTGCTGCACCAATTTGAGCAATTCCATTATTCCACCATAAGTAACCAAGCACACTCATTCCAATTGCCATAAAGAGAATCGCGCCCCAAGCAAATAGAGGAATTTCCAAAACTGGCACTATACTTTTTTGCGTAGAAGATATCATAATAAAGGCAAGAGCACCAATAGTCATCGTATATGTTGTAGTTTGTATTGGACTGCCAGTTTTAATAAACTTTCTGCCTAGTACACCGTATAACGCCCAGCAAATATTCCCTAATAAAATATAAAAATCCCCTTTTGAAAATGATAAATTTTGTAGTGCGGTAAACGAGCCTTGTGTAAGCACAAAAACAACACCAAGTAGTGCAAGTAACATTCCAATACCTTGGCGCTTCACTATTTTCTCTCGTAAAATGACACTTGCTAATAACATCGTAACAAGCGGATTTGTTGCCATAATAAGTGCACCATTAATAGCTTCTGTATGTTTCATTCCTAAAAAGAAAAAGAAGTTAAAGCCGAATACACCAACAATACCTAAAAAAAGGTAATAGACCCTATTCTGCCTCCATACCTCCACCTCAAAATCTTTTCGTATTTTTAACAGACATAACATCACAAATGCAGCAATCCCAAAACGCCATGCCGCTATATGAATCGCTTCGAAATACTGCACCGCATATTTCGAAGCGTTAAATGTCCCACCAGTAAATATTGCAAATCCTAATAACTGCGCATATACTTTATTTTTCATTGTCGGCCTCCCAGTCTTTTCCTTCTAGAAAACCGTAATAAACTTCTAACTTTTCTTCTGTTAGCTGGACAACTTTTCGCAATTGTTCTTGCTGTTCTTTTAACCTTTCTAAATGAGTTGTTAAAATTGAAATTCTCTTTTTTACTTTCGCTGGCACTTCCTCTTTCCTCTGCCTAATTTCCTCTATAATGCATCCATCACTTGCAAACTCAGCCATCTCTTCTAATGACATTCCAGTTTGTTTTAATGAACATAAAAATTTTAATAGGCGCACATCACCTTCTGTATATTGACGAATCCCGCTATTTCGCGTTGGTGGTGGTAATAATCCTAATTTCTCATAGTAACGCAAAGTATGAATACCCATCCCTGTTAATTCTGCTACTTCACCGATTTTATACATGTTTTCTCCCCCTTGTTTTTACATATTCATCTTACAACCTAGAGTTAGCTCTAGGTCAATACGTAAATAAAAATCAAACACAACAAAAGAGACGCACAGCTAAGCTATGCGTCTTTTTTATTACTTCTCTGCAACTTGAACTTCTTTTACGTAAGCTGCTTCGAATTTTTGGATGTCTCCTGCGCCCATGAAAATGAGAACGCCGTTTTTATGTTTCTTTAATACATCCGTTGTTGTATCTGTAATTAATTCTGCACCGTCAATACGCTTTTGCAGATCTTCGATTGTTAATTCACCTTTGTTTTCGCGCGCTGATCCGAAAATATCACATAAGTATACTTGATCAGCTTTGCTTAGGCTTTCAGCGAACTCATCTAAGAACTTTTCTGTACGTGAGAATGTGTGTGGCTGGAATACAGCGACAATTTCACGCTCTGGATGTTTTTGACGAGCAGCTTCAATCGTTGCATTAATTTCTGTCGGATGGTGTGCGTAGTCATCAATAATAACTTGCTCTCCCATCGGCTTCTCATTAAAGCGACGTTTTACGCCTTCAAAAGTTGTTAACTGATGCTTAACTGCTTCTACATCAACATTTTCATAATGGCAAAGCGCGATTACTGCTAATGCATTTAATACGCTGTGATTGCCGTATCCTGTAATTTTGAACGTATCATAGTACGTATTACGAACGAATACATCGAAAATAGTACCATCTGTTCTCTTTTGAATGTTACGTGCTTGGAAATCATTATCTTCTCCAAATCCATAGAAAATAACAGGTACTTTCGCTTGAATTTTTTGAAGTTCTTCATCATCTCCACATGCAATAATGCCTTTTTTCACTTGCAATGCCATCTCTTGGAATGCACTGAATACATCATTGATATCTGTGAAATAATCTGGATGATCAAAATCAATGTTTGTCATAATCGCATAGTCTGGATTGTAAGACAAGAAATGACGACGATACTCACAAGCTTCAAATACAAAATACTTACTATTTTCTACCCCATGCCCTGTTCCATCTCCAATAAGGTAAGATGTAGGGTGTGCACCTTGCATTACATGGGCTAACAAACCAGTTGTTGATGTTTTTCCATGTGCACCAGTTACAGCAACACTTGTGTATTGGTTCATAAGGTCACCTAAGAAGTGATGGTAACGATGTACTGGGATGTTTAATTCTTTTGCTGCTACGATTTCTTCATGCGTATCAGGAAATGCATTTCCTGCAATAATCACTTGTCCTTCTTTTACATTACTTTTATCAAAAGGAAGAATCGAGATACTACGCTTTTCCAACGCTGTTTGTGTAAAGAAACGCTTTTCATAATCAGACCCTTGAACAGTATGCTTCATGTCATGAAGAATTTGCGCTAATGAACTCATTCCTGTTCCTTTAATTCCTACAAAATGGTAAACTGTCATCTTAAAGAACCTCCAACATTTCGAACTAATACAACGGCCTATCTATAAGACAGTATATGAATCTTTTCTTATTTTGGTAATCATCATACATTTTTGATGTAGTGAAGTTATTCTTCCCTTCACTTATCAGGATAAACTCGTACGTACTTCTTTTTTATGTCCATAACAAATCCATTATAGCAAAAAAGAAGCCGCTATACTATGATAACAGAAAAACTGATAGGGTCAATCACCTATCAGTTTTTCTCTCTCTTACATATCTTCTCTTTTTTCTAATTGAACACGTTCTAGACGTGGGTTTGGACGATATTTACGACCAGCTTTCGCTTCCGGTTTTCCATTTAATTCTACGTTATCACCAGTAAAGCCAATATTCATTTTTAATAAGCTACTTCCTACTCCGTATATATCAACAGGTACGTTTTGAGCTTCAAATTCACGAATACGTTTCTCATCAAATCCACCAGTTACAACGATGTCTACATGCTGGAATCCTTCTTCATCAAGTGCTTTACGAAGTGCGAATACAAGCGATGGGTTTACACCACGTGGATCGAATGTTCCAAGTACTTCTGGGTGGCGAATGAAGTATTGATCAATCATCGTGCGAGACGTATCTACACGTACACCTTTTAATGTTGATCCAAATTCACGTGCTACGCGAAGTGCATCTGTAATGACATCATTGTTGTAATCAATTAATACAACTAATTCATCTTCTGGGAATTTTTTATGATATGCTTTTGCCGCTTCCACAACATCACCATTAAACATTTGAATTAATGCGTGAGGCATTGTCCCCATACCACTTTTGCCCCACCATTCATTCATCGCATGCGTCGCTTGTGCGCTCATACCACCGATGTATGCTGCATAACCGTCACCAGCTTGTTGTGTATAATGATCATCACGGTCTCCCATGAAAATAACTGGTTTTTCTTTATCTACGCTACGCGCAGCTTGGACAACGTTATATACGTTTGTTGCAACCGATGTACGACGAGCTAAAATCCCATCAATAACACCTTCTAAAAATCCGAAATTTTCATAAGGACCATGAATTGTTAACACTGTTTCAAATGGACTAATTTTATCGCCATCTTTTAAAGAGTTAATCTCAAGTTCCTCAGGATTTTTAGCGAATGTTTGTAGCAATGCAATAACTTCATCTGTTCCGCAAAGAACTGCATTTTCCTTTTGGAAAAATTGCATCGTTACAACACTTTTCGGGCGAAATTCTTCGATGATTTCTCTAGTCTTTAAAAAGTAAACGGCAGAGAACCAACCTTCTCCAACGCGTTCGTCAAATTTAAATGTTTTATTTGTTAGTCTATTTATTTCACCTTTTAATTTTAATTCAATTTCTTTCATGTCGCTTTACTCCCTACTTTACTATCCAACATTTTC
This sequence comes from Bacillus cereus group sp. BfR-BA-01350, assembly GCF_022663775.1. Taxonomy (NCBI): domain Bacteria; kingdom Bacillati; phylum Bacillota; class Bacilli; order Caryophanales; family Bacillaceae; genus Bacillus; species Bacillus cereus group sp. BfR-BA-01350. Next base: position 2,383 of record NZ_JAKUGD010000007.1, on the reverse strand, counting down.
TCTTAGTATACAGCAAAACCGTTTACTATACATTTGTTTCCTGCATAGCGGCAAATTCATCCTCAGAAATAAGGACGTCTCTTGGCTTCGTTCCTCTACCTTCAGAAATAATTCCTTGCGATTCCATCTCTTCAATGAGACGTGCCGCGCGATTATAACCGATGCGGAATTTTCGCTGTACAGAAGATGTGGACGCTCCCCCTTGTTCTACAACAAATTGACATGCATCAAGGAACAATTCGTCTTCCGACTCGGCTTGTTCTGTTTTCGCTAATAAATCCTCTTGCTTAAATAAGTAATTCGGCTTCATTTGCTTTTTCACATGATCAACTGTCTTTTCAATCTCATCATCCGATACATATACACCTTGTACACGAACTGGCTTAGATGTACCGTTCCCTAAGAATAACATATCACCACGGCCAAGTAATTTCTCCGCGCCCCCAATATCAATAATCGTACGCGAATCAACTTGAGATGATACAGTAAACGCAATACGCGTTGGAATGTTCGACTTAATTAAACCTGTAATAACATCTACAGATGGACGCTGCGTCGCTACTAATAAATGAATACCACAAGCACGTGCTTTTTGCGCAATACGACAAATCGCTTCCTCAACATCACCAGGTGCTACCATCATTAAGTCGGCTAGCTCGTCAATGACAATAACGATATAAGGTAATGTCTCTCCCGGAATTTCTCGCTCACTTACAATCGTATTGTAACGAGTTAAATCACGAGCTCCTGCGTGCGCAAATAATTCATAACGGCGCTCCATTTCTTCAACTGCCCATTTTAATGCAGCTGTCGCTGCTTTTACATCCGTAATAACAGGTGCTACAAGATGTGGAACAGAATTGTATGGTGCAAGCTCAACCATCTTCGGATCGATTAACATTAACTTCACTTCATGTGGTTTCGCTTTATATAAAATGCTCGTTAAAATGGCGTTAATACACACACTTTTACCTGACCCTGTTGCACCCGCAATAAGTCCGTGTGGCATTTTTCGAATATCCGTTACAATTGGATCACCTGAAATATCAAGTCCAAGCGCAACTGTAAGCGGTGATTCACTCTTTGTAAACACAGGACTTCTTAAAATTTCACGAAGAAATACTGGCTTACTTTCTTTATTGGGAACTTCGATTCCAATCGCACTCTTCCCTGGAATCGGCGCTTCAATACGAATATCTTTCGCAGCTAAACTTAGCTTAATATCATCACTTAAGTTTGTAATTTTATTTACTTTTACACCTGGGTCTGGCTGTACTTCAAAACGAGTTACTGCTGGACCTTGCGATACATTAATAACATGTGCGCCAACGTGGAAATTATTAAACGTTGTATCTAATAATTCTTTCTGTTCTTCCAACCATTCCGTATTATCTAACGCTGCTTGCTGCGGAATCGATAGTAATGTTAATGATGGAATCGTATACGTCGGTGGCGTTTGCAATACATTGCGCACATCATTCTCTCTTTGATTTACAACATATGCTTTCTCTTCTACTTCCGTACTTGAAATTGGCTTTTGTACTTGCTCTGCCACTACTTGTTGTACTGGCTGCACTTGTGGCTCCACTACTTGCTGCATTGGCTTTTCTTCCACTTGTGGTTCCACTACTACTTGTTGCATTGGTCTTTCTTCCACTTGTGGTTCTACCACTACTTGCTGCATTGGTTTTTCTTCCACTTGTGGTTCTACTACCACTTGCTGCACTGGTTTTTCTTCCACTTGTGGTTCCACTACTACTTGTTGCATTGGTTTTTCTTCCACTTGTGGTTCCACTACTACTTGTTGCATTGGTTTTTCTTCCACTTGTGGCTGTTCTTCTACTTGATGTACAGGCTTATTCTCTACTCGTTCACTCATAGAAGGTTGCATTGCATTCGTTCTAGACGCATGTCTTTCCATTAATCGCGCTCTATCTTGTTTCAACATAACAACATTAAATGGTACGTGACGCTTTTTCTCACGTTTTGGTTCTTCTTTTTGTACAACTGGTTGTTCTTCTACAATCGGTGTTTCTTCTGCAGCTGGTTGTTCTTCTACGACCGATGTTTCTTCTGCAACTGGTTGTTCTTCTACGACCGGTGCTTCTTCTGCAACTGGTTGTTCTTCTGCAATCGGTGCTTCTTCTACAACTGGCTGTTCTTCTACGACCGGTGCTTCTTCTGCAACTGGCTGTTCTTCTGCAATCGGTGCTTCTTCTACAACTGATTGTTCTTCTACGACCGGTGCTTCTTCTGCAACTGGCTGTTCTTCTGCAATCGGTGCTTCCTCTGCAACTGGTTGTTCTTCTGCAATAGGTGCTTCTTCTACAACTGATTGTTCTTCTACAACTGATTGTTCTTCTACGACCGGTGCTTCTTCTGC
>NZ_JAKUGD010000006.1:0-269124 GCF_022663775.1 Bacillus cereus group sp. BfR-BA-01350 | reverse complement strand
AAATGGACAGCTGAAAGTTTTTAGGACCATAAACTTAGGGGGAAATGAAAAATGGGAACAATCGTATGCCAAGTATGTGAAGGAACAATCGGACATTTTGAAGATGAAAAAACGACAGTGCTTTACGGAAAATGCGGAACAAATTGTGACTGTGCCAGTAGAGATAATGCGAAAGCTTAATGATAAATAAATAGATTACTATTAAAACTCAGGGGGAAATGAAAAATGGGAACAATCGTATGCCAAGTATGTGAAGGAACAATCGGACATTTTGAAGATGAAAAATCAACAGTACTATACGGGAAATGTGGATCTCATTGCGACTGTGACCATAAAGAACATTCAAAAGCTTAAATAAAAAAAGCGCCTACATATGTAGGTGCTTTTTTTAATAAACTGTAGTTGTGTTGCCAACTGTTGCAACGATTGCATCATCTCTAATCGGAATAAATCCTATGGATGTCTGTGGTGTACTAGGAGAAGCGTGGTAGCTCATGAGACGGCTATCAATACGGGTAATAGTATCGGTTAAGAAAGCGGAAATGAAAGCGTAAGGGACTCGTCGCTCATTTAATGCGTATATAATTTCTTCTTTTGTTTTTACACCTACGCCATGCCCATAAAAAAAGAAATTTCCTAGATAGATTGTATTTTCTCCTTGCCACTCGATTGTAGCTGGATTCACTTGTGGATTTTTAAAGTAAACGAGATCACCTGGGACAAGATCGCCACCTGTCTTTGTTATGAGCTTTAAATCTTGATCGTAGTCCCACGTATAAAGTAAAAGGTTTGCAAAGAGACGGTTGAAAGTTTCTTCCTCATATAATGCTAGTAAAGCTTTGTAAAAAATAATGATCATAGCGGTGGCACATTCAGTTCCATATAGTTTTCCGTTTTTGAAAATATCTTGTATGGCAATGGAAGGGGGTATGTTTGGAAGGAGCTCGAATCCTCCAAGAGACGTTCTTTTCCAATATTGAGGGTTGCAAAAAGATTGTTGAAATGTGCGAAACTGAAAACCACTTTGAAAAAGTTCTAATGCAGAAGTAATAATATGAACGCGCAAATTTAGATCAAAGCTGAGTTCATCGGATGTTCGAAAGGAATAGATTTCTTGATTTCCTGCCATTATAGATAAAATTTGTTGTTTCTCATTTGCAAATGGCTCATATTCATTTGTAATATAAGGATGTACAATAGAACGGCCTATTACAATCATAGTAGTATCCCCACCTATACGTTACATTACATAATATCGTATGAGAAAAGGGAAAAAGGGTGAAAAAAAAGCCTATCAACTGATAGGCTTGTACTCTTTGATCACGCGTAATGTTTGTAATGTCATATCTTCAGGACCTTGTACAGGTAAACCTGCTTCTAAGTTTTTACGAATATACTCTAAGTTGTCTTGTGTAATAATTTCCCCCGGAGTAAAGATTGGAATCCCTGGCGGATAAACCATAACGAAATCAGCTATAATACGACCTGCTGCATTTTCAAATGGGATGACTTCTGTTTCCGAATAAAAAGCATCTCGAGGAGAAAGTGCTAACACAGGTATTTCTGGAATTTCTACTTGCACTTGAACACCTTTATCAGCTTTATTTTTAAATGTTGCTGATAAATCTTGTAATGCCGCAATAAGTGTATTCGTCTCACTTTCTGTATCCCCAAAAGTGACAAGACATAGTATGTTGTATAAATCTGAGAGTTCTACTTCAATGTTATATTGCTCTCTAAGCCATACTTCAGCCTGATGGCCTGTAATACCTAAATCTTTTACAGATACAATTATCTTTGTAGGATCATAGTTAAAAGTAGCATCCGTACCTAGCATTTCTTTCCCTGGACAGTAAAGATGTTCAATATCATTTATAGCATTACGAACTTGTTCCGCTAATTGTATTGTTTGTTCTATGAGCGCCTTTCCTTCTGTAGCAAGACGTTTTCTAGCAACATCTAGGGAGGCTAACAAGATGTAAGACGTTGATGTAGTCGTAAGCATGCTAATAATAGATTGAACATGTTTTACATTTACAAGGCCTTCTTTTACATTAAGAATAGAACTTTGCGTTAAAGATCCACCTAATTTGTGAACACTCGTTGCTGCCATATCTGCACCGGCTTGCATCGCTGACATCGGCAGTTCATCGTGAAAATGAATATGAACACCATGAGCCTCATCAACGAGTACAGGGATATCGTAAGAATGTGCTAATTGTACAATCTGTTCTAAGTCCGCAGCAAAGCCAAAGTATGTTGGATTAATAACAAGTAAGCCTTTCGCATCTGAGTGCTCTTCAAGTGCTTTTTTGACAGATTGGATTGTGATTCCATGTGAAATACCAAGTTTTGGATCGATTTCAGGATGCATGAAAATAGGTTTTGCACCTGAGAAAATAATAGCTGACATTACTGATTTATGCACGTTTCGTGGCACTAGTATTTTGTCACCAGGACCGCAAACGCTCATCACCATTGTCATTATTGCGCCACTTGTACCTTGAATAGAAAAGAAAGTATGATCCGCACCAAATGCAGCGGCTGCTAAATCTTGTGCTTCTTTAATCATACCTTTTGGATGATGTAAATCATCGAGCGGCGCAATGTTAATTAAATCAATTGCTAATGCATTATGCCCAATAAATTCGCGAAATTCAGGATCCATGCCTTGCCCTTTTTTATGACCTGGAATATGGAATTGAATTGGATTTCGCTTACTGTGCTCAACTAAAGCGGTAAACAATGGTGTTTCGTATTGGGACAATCTATACACCCCTTCTTTTTTTTATATTTATTAGAGTTTGTTTTATATAATCTTGTTCTAAAAAAGTTAAGTTCTTTTTTAGAATGAGACTTGTTTTTCTGCCATTCACAAAAGCTTTTTTGAGATGGGAGCTTCACTTTATTTCCTATAAAACAAAAGCATTATATCACCAATAATTATAGATGTATAGCAAAAAATATTTTTACGGTGAGTATGTTAAATAGTAGCTGCCTACTAACTTCTAGTGGAAGGCAATTCCATTAAAATGAATAAATAGTGTATAATGCAAAGTGACTATAGTGAAGTAGAAAAAATCACTTTAAGATAGCGTATTGAAATAAGAAGAAATGATAAATGAGGTGCGAAATGGAATATCAATATCCGTTAGATTATGATTGGTCAAATGAGGAAATGGTTACAATTGTGAAGTTTTATGAAGCGATTGAGAAAGCATATGAAAAAGGAATTGTAAGAGAAGAATTAATGGGTTTATATCGTCGTTTTAAAGAGATTGTTCCATCGAAAGCAGAAGAAAAGAAAATTGATAAAGAGTTTCAAGAAGTAAGTGGATATTCTATATACCGTGCGATTCAGAAGGCTAAAGAAATTGAAGAAGAAAAGCTTGTGAAAATGTAAAAAATATTTTGAAAAATAAAAACTGAAGTGATATAATGTGATAACAACTAAAAACGGACAATATAAATTGTCCGTTTTCTACTATCGATTACAAAGTGCATATAAAGGAAGGAGTGATTGCATCGTAGATTCAATCTTAGCAAGGAATTGTTCGTTGGTCATTGCTGAAAACTCCTCTGGTGATATATGAATACCAACTAATAATTCTGCTTTTTTTACAGTAGCTAGACGTTCAATCATCTTTTGTAAATCATTTGTTTCAAGTGTTTTATGTAATTTTACACTTGGTTTAGTATGGTCAATGGACCAAACGAAGTCATTTGGAATATTTGTTTTTAAATCATTTATATGTTCTAAGAAGGCGTGAGCCGTCTCCACTTTTTGTGGACACTCATAGATTAAACCAAAGTATATGAAGGCATGAGTACCCCATAATCCAATTTGGAAATGTGGTAGCATTTTATATCCGCGTTTATTTGTTGAAAAAGCAACCCAAGTATCGTTTGGTGGATTGACTTTGCGACGTGCGTGTTTTGCTACATGATAAAAAAAGTTCTCATCAGTTTGTTTGGATAAATACGCTGCAAACTGTTCCCCTAAAGCTTCTAGCTTAGGATGAATGTTCGTTTTAATTGCACTCATTCGTTCTTCGAGACCATCAACTGTAAAGACCTCAAAATCAGTTGATTTGAATGTTTGTAGTGTCATGATTGTTCCTCCAACTCCTATTTTGCTTTTATTTTAGCATAGCTTGTACTATTCATAAAAAAAACAGCACAAAAAAATTTAAATAAAAAAATATAATTTTGTTGCATAGATGATTTATCCAACATAGTATAGTATAAAACAAAAAATCAGAAAATTGAATTAATTCTAGTCCGAGGGCAGACGAATATTGGGAGGAGGCAAATAATATGAGACAGGTGATTAATGCGTTAAAGAGAACAGATGCTGAAAAGAGAATACCGGTGCTACGTTTGGAGCTAGATTATGAATTAGCAACTTTATATGATGCGATGATGGAAGATGATAAACAGAAAAAAGAAGAGTGTGTACAAAAGTTAGAAGTGTTAAGACTTGAAATGATTCGTTTAGAAGCGTAATAATAGTATATGTATAAAAAATTAGTTGGTGCGAACCTTATAAAGGGTTCGTTTTTTCTGTGAACAGTATAGATCGGAGTGTTTAAACATGCAAGAAGTATGGAAAGACATCGATGCACACGCCAAACAGTGGATTCGGGATGCGGGAGAGCATTTAATGGCATCAATGAAAAAAGCACTTATTATAGAAACAAAATCAAATGCAGCTGATTTAGTAACAAATATGGACCGAGAAATAGAACAGTTTTTAATTGGGAAAATTAAAGAAACATTCCCACATCATCATATTTTAGGTGAAGAGGGCTATGGAGACGAGGTAACTTCTTCTGACGGGGTTGTTTGGTTAATTGATCCAATTGACGGCACGATGAACTTTGTTCACCAAAAAAGAAATTTTGCAATTTCAATTGGAATTTATGAGAACGGTATCGGAAAGATTGGACTTATTTATGATCCAGTTCATGATGAATTATATCATGCATTAAAAGGGGCTGGAGCATTTTGTAATGAAGTACCGATACCTTTATTAGAAAAAGGTACTGTAGAGCAAGGTATTGTAGCTTTAAATGCGATATGGCTTACCGACAATCCATTGCTTAATATGGAAAGTATGATGGCACTTGTTAAGAAAGCAAGAGGCACGAGATCATATGGCTGTGCAGCATTAGAGATGGTATACGTTGCAACTGGAAGAATCGATGCATATGTAACGCCTAGATTATCACCATGGGACTTTGGTGGGGGGCAGATAATTGTAGAGGAAGTTGGAGGCAAGGTAACAACATTCTCCGGAGTGCCACTTTCTATCGTAGAGAAGAGTAGCGTATTAGTTGCGAAGCCAGGGGTGTATGAAGAAGTGTTATCGTTTATCCCGATTGGTGAGGGCTGATAATCAGTGGGGGATGAAGAAAAACCCCACTGATTAAAGTTTCACTTTATATCCAAGTAACAAAAAAAGTAAGAGGCTGTATACAGGCTTCTTACTTTTTGACGTTATTGCGATTTACGCATTTTTCTTTTTGTTACAAAACCGTATCCAACTGTAACAAATGTGCCGATAATGCAAATAATAATACCGATTGGACTATTTTCAGCAATCATAATGCCGATACCAATTAAGAAAATAACACCGATAATTGCAGTTAATAAAAAGCGATATTGAATGTGTTCCATTTCTTCACCCTCCAATCTCATTTTACTTTCACAAAAGTAAGAATACAACTATATTTTCATTCTTGATTTTATTTTAATTGCTATTGTATCCCCTTCGCTCTTATAATAGAGAAGGATTAAAAAGACATTAGGAGTTGGACATGTTGAAAAAACGACAAGATTTACGTAATATAGCAATTATTGCCCACGTTGACCATGGTAAAACAACACTTGTTGACCAGTTATTACGTCAAGCGGGGACTTTCCGTGCGAACGAACACGTTGAAGAGCGCGCAATGGATTCAAATGATCTAGAAAGAGAGCGCGGTATTACAATTTTAGCGAAAAATACTGCGATTCACTATGAAGATAAAAGAATTAACATTTTAGATACACCAGGTCACGCTGACTTTGGTGGAGAAGTAGAACGTATTATGAAAATGGTTGATGGTGTTTTACTTGTTGTTGATGCATATGAAGGTTGTATGCCACAAACACGATTTGTTTTAAAGAAAGCTCTTGAGCAAAACTTAACTCCAATCGTAGTAGTAAATAAAATTGACCGTGACTTCGCTCGCCCTGATGAAGTAGTTGATGAAGTAATCGACTTATTCATCGAACTTGGTGCAAACGAAGATCAATTAGAGTTCCCAGTTGTATTTGCATCAGCAATGAACGGAACAGCAAGCTTAGATTCAAACCCAGCAAATCAAGAAGAGAATATGAAATCATTATTTGATACAATTATTGAACATATTCCTGCACCAATTGATAACAGCGAAGAGCCACTTCAATTCCAAGTAGCACTTCTTGATTACAACGACTATGTTGGACGTATTGGAGTTGGACGCGTATTCCGCGGTACAATGAAGGTTGGACAACAAGTTGCTTTAATGAAAGTAGACGGAAGCGTAAAACAATTCCGCGTAACAAAATTATTTGGTTACATGGGATTAAAACGTCAAGAAATTGAAGAAGCAAAAGCTGGAGACTTAGTAGCTGTTTCTGGTATGGAAGACATTAACGTTGGTGAAACAGTATGTCCAGTTGAACATCAAGATGCGTTACCATTATTACGTATTGATGAGCCAACACTACAAATGACGTTCCTTGTAAATAACAGTCCATTTGCAGGTCGTGAAGGTAAATACATTACATCTCGTAAAATTGAAGAGCGTCTTCGTTCACAATTAGAAACAGATGTAAGTTTACGTGTAGATAATACAGAGTCTCCTGATGCATGGATCGTATCTGGACGTGGGGAACTACATTTATCTATCTTAATCGAAAACATGCGTCGTGAAGGTTATGAACTACAAGTATCTAAGCCAGAAGTAATCATTAAAGAAGTTGATGGCGTAAGATGTGAGCCTGTAGAGCGTGTACAAATCGATGTACCTGAAGAATACACTGGTTCTATTATGGAATCTATGGGTGCTCGTAAAGGTGAAATGTTAGATATGGTGAATAACGGAAACGGTCAAGTTCGCCTTACTTTCATGGTTCCAGCACGTGGTTTAATTGGTTACACAACAGAATTCTTGACATTAACTCGTGGTTACGGTATTTTAAACCATACATTCGATTGCTACCAACCAGTACACGCTGGACAAGTTGGTGGACGTCGTCAAGGTGTTCTAGTTTCACTTGAAACAGGAAAAGCATCACAATACGGTATTATGCAAGTTGAAGATCGTGGTGTAATCTTCGTTGAACCAGGTACAGAAGTATATGCTGGTATGATTGTCGGAGAACACACTCGTGAGAATGACTTAACAGTTAACGTTGTGAAAATGAAACAACAAACTAACATTCGTTCTGCGACGAAAGATCAAACTTCAACAATGAAAAAACCACGCTTAATGACTTTAGAAGAATCATTAGAGTACTTAAACGATGACGAGTTCTGTGAAGTAACTCCAGAATCAATTCGTTTACGTAAAAAGATTCTTGATAAGAGCGAACGTGAAAGAGCTGCTAAGAAAAAGAAATCTGTAGAAGCGTAAAATAGTAAAACAGCTACCTTTAATTAAGGTAGCTGTTTTTTTATGTTTATTTTTTAGAATATTTACTCTTTTTGTGGACAGTATTTTTTTCACAGGTTACTCTTGTATTAAGTACATAAACAAAAATGGTTTGATTTATGAGGAAGGGGGATAAATGGTGTTAGAAAGAATGTCGTTTTTTGCGAAGTTATGTAAAGTTGATGAAAATCCAGAGCTAGGGATGTGGTTACTGTATGGCGTCATTATTATATTAAGTGCACTTGTGTATAATTTAGGTTTTGCAAGAAAACTATCTATAATAAAAAATATAGTAATATATATATCGTTAGCGATTGGGTGTACAGTGTTAACTTTCTTTGCAGTTTTTTTACCTGTTGGAGAGGGGCTTGTTGTAGCAGCAATTGTACTTGGGATTTATAGGTTGCGATTACGTCAAGCAAGACAACAAAAAGCAGGATGAGGGGGGAGTTTTATGCGTTCCGTACAAGATGCGTTATATAATTGGTTAACAATTAAAACAGTTGCCGAAGCACGCCCGGATGATAGTGCTGCAAAAGAAACGTATTTGTTATTTCAAAATATGATATATGAAGAACATAAATTGAGAAATGTGGAAGTTAAGAAGAACGAGGAAATGTATTTAGTTACATATGAAATAAATGGAGAAAGAAAATCTGCAAGGTTTCCATTAGAAGCTATTGATTGTTTTTTGGATCAAATGAATCGCGAACCTGAAAAATATAAATAAGTCCTTTATCATATTGATAAAGGACTTATTTATATTTTACCAATCGTCTTCGACTTTTTTATCACGATATAATCGGAAATTACCACTTGCATGACGTTCCATCGTACGTTCAGCAATTCGTTCCGAACATTCCATGCACATATATGTATGAATAGGGCGATTACGCAGTTTTTTTGCCATAGGATTTTCATCATCTAACATATCTTTTTTATCACAAATCATACATTTGACTCTCATTTCGTCACCTCAATACGAATTCTATCAGTATAAGTATATCATGGAAGTGTAATGTTTTTGAATAATAGTGGGAAAAAATAATATTTTCGCAATTCAAAAAATAGGTTATGATAAGGATATATGAAGTATATTTGGAGGTGGAAATATGGCGAATGTAGTAGAGCCCACATTAACAGATGATTTAGTACAAACGTTACGTAAAGAGTGTATTGTTATGGTAGCAACAACAGATTTTGAAAAACAAGTTCCTAACGTAAGTGCTATTTCTTGGGTGTATGCAGTGAGTAAAACTAGTATTCGATTTGCAGTAGATCAACGTTCACGTATTGTGGAAAATATAAGACATAGTACTGGAGTGGTATTGACTATAATGGCGAATGAATCCGTATTTTCCATAAGTGGTGCAGGTGAAATTTTGACTGATAGAATGGAAGGCATTCCTCTAAAATTAACTGTAATAGAAGTAACTGTACAAGAAGTACGTGATGTTATGTTTTATGGTGCAAAACTTGCAATTGAGCCAACATATGAAAAAACGTATGATCTTCGTGCAGCTAAAAAGCTCGATAACCAAGTGTTAGCAGGAATGAAAGAATTATAAATGTGATAAATAAGAAAGTCAGTTATTAACTTTTGTAATCACTTATTGTGATTTTATGTTAATAATTATAATTAAAAGTAATATATTGAATAGAAATGAATAAAAAATAAATAAAAGGTTTAATGGCTATAAATTTCGATTCTACCTCGTTTATACGGTACATATAATTATAACAATGGTTCGTCCATATTTTATGGATGAAACCCTTGTTCTACAAATTTAAAAGTGGAGTCAGGGGGTAACAGGTTGGATAAAATTTATGTGTTAGATACGAATGTACTTTTGCAGGATCCTTTATCTATTTTTTCATTTGAAACCAATGAAGTAGTGATTCCAGCAGTTGTATTAGAAGAGGTTGATTCGAAAAAACGTTATATGGATGAAGTAGGACGAAACGCTCGTTATGTATCTAAGTTAATAGACAAATTTCGTGAAATAGGAAAACTGCATGAAAGTATTCCGCTAGAAAACGGCGGTACATTTCGTATTGAATTAAATCATCGTTCGTTTGTCCAACTACAAGATATTTTTGTAGAAAAAACAAATGATAATCGAATTTTAGCTGTAGCAAAAAATCTATCTTTAGAAGAACAAGAAAAAGAGGACGGGAAGTCTGTTATTTTAGTAAGTAAAGACGTGCTCGTAAGGGTAAAAGCAGATGCAATAGGTTTAAAGGCGGAAGATTATTTAAGTGATCGGGTTATTGAAGTGGAAAATATATATTCAGGATTTTTAGAAGGATATATATCAAAAGAACAATTGGATTATTTTTATGAAAAAGGCGAATTGCCTTTATCCGAAATTGCAAATCATCCTTTTTATCCAAATCAGTTTGTAGTAATGAAAGATGCGTTAGGTGGATCTAGTTCAGCACTAGGTATTGTGGATCATTTAGGTAAGAAGGTAAAGAAACTTATTTTTCACAATGAACAAGTATGGGGAATACGACCACGAAATGTGCAGCAAATTATGGGATTAGAATTGTTGCTTCGTGAAGATATTCCACTAGTCACGCTAACAGGGAAAGCTGGTACAGGAAAGACATTACTAGCTTTAGCTTCGGGGCTCATGCAAACGGAAGATTTAGGGTTATATAAAAAACTACTCGTTGCACGGCCAATTGTTCCAGTTGGGAAAGATATCGGTTATTTACCGGGAGAAAAAGAAGAAAAGTTAAGACCGTGGATGCAACCGATTTTTGATAATCTAGAGTATTTATTTAATACGAAAAAACCAGGAGAGTTAGATGCTATTTTAGCTGGAATGGGTTCGATAGAAGTAGAAGCTCTTACGTATATACGCGGGAGAAGTATTCCAGATCAATTCATTATAATTGACGAAGCACAAAATTTAACGAAGCATGAAGTGAAAACGATACTAACAAGGGTAGGAGAAAAAAGTAAAATCGTATTAATGGGAGATCCTCAGCAAATTGATCATCCGTATTTGGATGAATATAATAACGGTTTAACATACGTTGTAGAGAAGTTTAAAGAGCAACGTATTAGTGGTCATGTAAAGTTTGTTAAAGGGGAGCGATCTAATTTAGCTCAACTAGCCGCAGATTTACTATAAAAAGGAGTGAGCAAAAGCTCACTCCTTTTCTTTAAATAATTGTAAATTTGCGGATGTTACGGATTGGATTTTGTCTATTAGATCCATCATTGTAATATAAATGAACAGGTCCATCTTCTTTTAATGGTTTTCCTTCTTTTGAAAAACCAAGAATAGCATGTTTGACAGTTTCTAATGGAAGCGTTATTGTATCATCTACTGTTTCGATCTCGACTTGCGTAGCGTCATCTGAAATTTCGGCATTAGCAAGAAAAGGTTGAAATGGTATACCGAATGTTCCAGTGATTAGCTGTTCTTTTTTAAATTTCTTTACACTTTGTTGTATCGGCGGGAAAGCAGCACCATCACGGATTTCGCGATCCCAATGTTCCGAAGTGTTTTTTAAATAAGCTTCTAGTTCTGAAGTGTTTTCTCTCGTTTCATCAAAGTAAGTTGTCAAATCTACTTTTCGATCATCAAAGATCCAAACGGTTGGATCGATAGTGATTGGAAAACGAACTTTTCCATTAATAAATAAAATTTCGCTCATTGTTGTTCCCCCATTTGTGTTATACTCCCACTTTTCAGTATAATAGTATTAGACACTATTGTCACAAAAAATGTTTCTATTGCAATTTATTAAAACTATCGCTAATATTAATAGATAGGAGAGAGTAGGACGGAAACGGAGGGAATCAATTTGGCGTCTGAGACAGTATCAAATCATCAGGAAAAGGCACTAGCCCTTCTACAAGCGGATGCGGAGAAGATTTTAAGACTTATTAAGGTGCAAATGGACCATCTTACAATGCCGCAATGTCCATTATATGAAGAAGTGTTAGACACACAAATGTTTGGACTATCCCGCGAAGTCGATTTTGCAGTTCGCCTTGGTCTTATTGCAGAAGAACAAGGGAAAGCAATGTTAGGAGAGCTTGAACGTGAGTTATCTGCACTTCATGAAGCATTTACAAACAAACAACAATAACGGGTTCAAATAAGGGGGCTCAAACTGAAAAAGTTTGAGCTTTTTATTTGTATAATAAAGCAGGAAGAATCAATGTACATATGGAATACAACAATAATTAAATTGAAACAGAGAGAGGAAATGAAATGAAAAGAGTATGGAAATCAATGGATTATTCATTATTACTTCCTCTTGTTATCTTATGTGTGCTGGGAGTTATAATGGTATATAGTTCTAGTTCCATTGTTGCGATTTCATCGAAATATAACTGGCCGGCAGATCACTTTTTTAAAAAACAATTAGTTTCTCTTGCTATTGGAACGGTAATGCTAGTGATTGTCGCTGTAGTACCTTACAAATTTTGGAGGAAGAAAATAGTTCTTGCAGCTATGGGGTTAGGGGGTATTGGCTTACTAACAGCAGCCTTCCTTTTCGGTAAGGTAATCAATGGTGCAAAAGGATGGATACTAGGTATACAACCAGCTGAGTTTGTAAAAATAGCAGTAATTATTACGTTAGCAAGTTTTTTTGCTAAGAAACAAGAGAGGCAAACCCCTTTTTTACAAGGGATAATCCCCCCCCTATTTGTTGTCGGTGGATCGATGGTATTAATTTTATTACAAAATGACTTAGGGACTGACATATTAATAGGTGGAACAGTGTTAATTATGTTCTTCTGTTCAGGAGTTAATGTTAACCTGTGGATAAAAAGGTTTATATTAACATCTATCGTATGGGTTCCTGCATTGTATTTTATTGGGAATTATAAATTGAATAATTACCAAAAAGCTCGATTTTCAGTTTTTCTTGACCCGTTTAACGATCCTCAAAATGATGGATTCCAATTAGTTAATTCATTTATTGGAATTGCCTCAGGTGGGTTAAATGGTAGAGGATTAGGGAATAGTATACAAAAGTATGGCTACTTACCAGAGCCGCAAACAGATTTTATTATGGCAATTATATCTGAAGAACTAGGTTTTATAGGGGTAGCTATTATTTTAATCTGTTTATTACTTATTATTATTCGTTCGTTTAGAGTAGCACAAAAATGTAAAAATCCATTTGGAAGTTTAATTGCAATCGGAATTGCAAGTTTAATTGGAATACAAACTTTTGTTAATGTCGGTGGTATGTCTGGATTAATACCGCTTACAGGGGTACCTTTACCGTTTATTAGTTATGGTGGTAGTTCTTTATTGGCTAATTTAATTGCGATGGGTATATTGTTAAATATAGCCAGCAATGTAAAACGACAAGAGAAAGAGCAAAATACGATAATGAAAGAAAGAGAACAAGATGGACCACGTCTTGTAGTTGTGAAATAAAAACACATTGTGCTTTAGAGCGCGATGTGTTTTTTGTTTTTTAAATAGGATATACCATTTTAGTTTTTAACGAAAGGATATATCACATTTAAATTAATGTGATATACAATTAGGTTGTTACATAAGGAAGAGGTATGCTATACTATTTTTGTGAGACAAATTGCTCAGAAAACTTATCATTTGTTAAAAAATAAGGTATGATGGATAAAAATAAAGTGAAGCTTTCTAAGTATAATATAATGTGGAAAGTGAAGAACTTCACGCTCTTTATGGTGTGTATATATTTTATCTCTAGAGTGGTAGGAAAGTAGAGGGGGAAAATCATGACAAAGCTGCAACGTATTCAAAAAGTATTGGTAGCTAACCGTGGAGAGATTGCAATTCGTGTGTTTCGAGCTTGTTCGGAACTGGGATTAAAAACAGTTGCAATCTATTCTAAAGAGGATAGTGGTTCTTATCATCGTTATAAAGCCGATGAATCCTATTTAGTTGGGGAAGGAAAAAAGCCAATTGATGCTTATCTAGATATTGAGGGCATTATTGAGATTGCGAAAAGTAATCATGTAGATGCAATCCACCCTGGATATGGTTTCTTGTCAGAAAATATTCAATTCGCAAAACGTTGTGAAGAAGAAGGGATTATCTTTATCGGTCCAAAAAGTAAGCATTTAGATATGTTTGGAGATAAAGTAAAAGCAAGAACACAAGCGCAGCTAGCACAAATTCCAGTTATTCCTGGTAGTGATGGGCCAGTAGATTCATTAGAAGAAGTCGAAAAATTTGCTGAAAAGTATGATTACCCGATTATTATTAAAGCTTCCCTTGGCGGGGGCGGTCGTGGTATGCGTATTGTACGTACTAGTGAAGAATTAAGAGAATCGTATAATCGAGCAAAGTCAGAAGCAAAAGCAGCCTTTGGTAATGATGAAGTATACGTAGAAAAATTCGTTGAAAAACCTAAACATATAGAAGTTCAAATTTTAGCAGATGAAGAGGGCAATGTTGTTCATTTATACGAGCGAGACTGTTCTGTACAACGTCGTCATCAAAAAGTAGTAGAAATTGCACCTAGTGTGTCGCTTTCAGATGATTTGCGTCAGCGTATTTGTGATGCTGCTGTGAAATTAACGAAAAATGTAAATTATTTAAACGCAGGAACAGTTGAATTTCTTGTAAAAGATGATAACTTCTATTTCATTGAAGTAAATCCGCGTGTTCAAGTAGAACATACAATTACAGAAATGATTACAGGAGTCGATATCGTTCAATCACAAATTTTAATAGCTGATGGACATGCATTACATAGTAAAATGGTAGGTGTTCCAAAGCAAGAGGAAGTTGTTGTACATGGATTTGCAATACAATCTCGTGTAACGACTGAGGATCCACTAAATAATTTCATGCCGGATACAGGAAAAATTATGGCATATCGATCAGGTGGTGGCTTTGGAGTTCGTCTTGATACAGGTAATAGTTTCCAAGGTGCTGTTATTACACCGTACTATGATTCTTTACTCGTAAAAGTTACAACATGGGCGCTTACTTTTGAACAAGCTGCTGCAAAAATGGAACGTAACTTAAAAGAATTCCGTATCCGTGGTATTAAAACGAATATTCCATTCCTAGAGAATGTAGTAAAACATAAAAACTTCTTATCAGGGGAATATGACACTTCATTTATTGATGCGTCACCTGAACTATTCTTGTTCTCGAAACGTAAAGACCGAGGAACGAAAATGTTAAATTACATCGGGACAGTAACAGTAAATGGCTTCCCAGGAGTAGGGAAAAAAGAGAAACCAATTTTCCCAGATGCTCGTATACCGAATGTATTACACTCAGAGCCAATCAAAAATGGAACGAAACAAATTTTGGATGAGCGTGGAGCAGACGGATTAGTAAAATGGGTACAAGATCAAAAACGTGTACTTTTAACGGATACAACATTCCGTGATGCGCATCAGTCATTACTTGCAACGCGTATTCGCACAAAAGATTTACACCAAATTGCAGAGCCGACAGCGAGAATGTTACCGAACTTATTCTCAGCAGAAATGTGGGGCGGTGCAACGTTTGATGTTGCATATCGTTTCTTAAAAGAAGATCCGTGGGAACGATTACTAGATCTTCGTGAAAAAATGCCAAATGTTTTATTCCAAATGTTACTTCGTTCTTCAAACGCGGTTGGTTACAAAAACTATCCGGATAATTTAATTCAAAAGTTTGTGGAGTGTTCTGCCCAAGCTGGAATTGATGTGTTCCGTATTTTTGATAGCTTAAACTGGGTAGAAGGTATGAGAGTTGCGATTGATGCTGTACGAGATACTGGTAAAATTGCAGAAGCAACGATGTGTTACACAGGGGATATTCATGATCCACTGCGTAGTAAATATGATTTAAATTACTATAAAAATTTAGCAAAAGAATTAGAAGCATCAGGAGCTCACATTTTAGGTATTAAAGATATGGCGGGCTTACTAAAACCAAATGCAGCATATGATTTAGTTTCAGCATTAAAAGAGACGGTATCGATTCCGATTCACCTGCACACACACGATACGAGTGGAAATGGTATATTAACGTATACGAAGGCAATTGAAGCAGGTGTTGACATTGTCGATGTAGCAGTAAGTTCTATGGCTGGTCAAACGTCACAACCAAGTGCGAACACGCTATACTATGCGTTAGGTGGAAACGAAAGACAGCCAGATGTTAATATAGATTCATTAGAAAAATTATCTCATTACTGGGAAGATGTACGTAAATACTACGCACCGTTTGAAAGTGGTATGAATGCTCCTCATACAGAGGTATATATGCACGAAATGCCAGGCGGACAGTATAGTAATTTACAACAACAAGCGAAAGCGGTTGGCTTAGGCGATCGTTTCGATGAAGTGAAAGTAATGTACCGCCGTGTGAATGACATGTTTGGTGATATTGTTAAAGTAACACCATCATCTAAAGTTGTTGGTGATATGGCATTATTCATGGTTCAAAATCACTTAACAGAACAAGATGTTTTAGAGCGTGGACATTCTATGGACTTCCCAGGATCTGTTGTTGAAATGTTCTCTGGAGATTTAGGACAACCATATGGTGGTTTCCCGAAAAAGTTACAAGAAATTATTTTAAAAGGGAAAGAACCATTAACAGTAAGACCAGGTGAATTATTAGAACCAGTAGATTTCGACGCGTTAAAAGAAGAGCTATTCCATAAACTTGGACGCGAAGTGACGATGTTTGATGTCGTTGCATATGCATTATATCCAAAAGTATTTATGGATTACGAAAAAGTTGCTGAGATTTATGGAAATGTATCTGTGCTTGATACACCGACATTCTTCTATGGTATGAGACTTGGTGAAGAAATCGATGTGGAAATTGAACAAGGTAAAACATTGATGGTTAAACTAGTATCAATTGGAGAGCCTCAGCCAGATGGAAATCGTGTGCTTTACTTGGAGTTTAACGGTCAACCACGTGAGATTGTTGTGAAAGACGAAAGTGTGAAAGCGACAGTTGCACAACGTGTGAAAGGAAACCGTGAAAATCCAAACCACATTAGTGCAACAATGCCAGGAACGGTTATTAAAGTAGTTGTAAAAGAAGGCGATGAAGTGAAAAAAGGCGATTCTATGGCAATTACAGAAGCGATGAAAATGGAAACGACAGTTCAAGCGCCGTTTAATGGTAAAGTGAAAAAAGTATATGTTAATGACGGAGATGCAATTCAAACGGGTGACTTACTCATTGAATTAGATCACTAAAATAAAAAAGAGTTGTGGAAACGCAGCTCTTTTTTATTGCGAAAAAATACCTTGCCAATTCGGGCAAGGTATTTTCATTTATTTTGTTTGTTTAGAAATTGATGCAGCTTCTTTTGCATTCACTTTACTTCTTGTACCTAACATAACTAAATAGCATAGTACAGCAAACAAGCAAGAAATGAATAGGGAATGTAATAATGCCATTGATAAACTAGCATTTGTAAATACGACTAAAATTCCTACGATAGCTTGAAGTGTAACAAGGATAAATGAGATGATCCATCCCCAGTATACGACAGGCTGCTGTTTGTAATGGCGGATAGCGAGAATCATCGCGTATAGTATCCAAGCGAAAATTAACATCGCTGCAACTCTATGTCCCATTTGAACCCATTCATGTAATTGAGTTGGCATAGGTCTATTTTTGCTACATAAAGGAAAGTCTGGACAGGCTAAGCTAGCTCGTTCGTGACGTACTAAAGCCCCTGTGTAGACGACAATATAACTGTAAATTGTTACACCATAAATATGAAATTTCATTTTTTTGTCCATAATAAGTGAACGTGCATCAAATTTTTGGTCAATTTCAAAGATAAGACACGTTAATAAAATGACAGAAGCAAATGAAATTAAGGAAATACCGAAATGGATAGCAAGTACAGCTGGCATTTGCCCCCAAACAACCGCTGCGGCTCCCATTAATGCTTGTGCAACTAAAAATACGAAGGATAAAATTGCTAACGTTTTTGTTTCGCGCACATGTTTATAATATTTCCAGGACAAAATACAAAGGAGAGTGACAAGAATTCCTGCTGATCCTGATGTAAGGCGATGACTTAGTTCAATAATAGTTTCCATTGATAAATTAGATGGAACAAATTCACCGTTACAAAGTGGCCATGATTTACCGCATCCTTGGCCAGAGCCTGTTTTTGTAACTAAGGCGCCTCCTAATAAAACTATTAATAAATCAAGACTCGTAATGACTGCTAACCATTTAATAAAGCGTTGCAATCTCTTTCACCATCTTTCTGCTATGAAGTTATTGCGAAATATTTTCATTCCATTATGTATAGAATAAAACGCGCTAGTTCCTATGATATATAAAAAATAATAAAATAGCAAAGAAATGGAGGGGGAAGACAGGGAAGAGAAAACGGGTGTGGAAATAAGGTTTATAAGGAAATTTTTAGGTGAAAAATAGGCTATTTTGAAAAGAAATGGGGAGAATACGTGTTAAATATGACAAAAAAGTTTATTATAGAAGGTAACATCATGTTATGATATGGATAAGTAACAATTAAGTTTTTTATGTTCGACACAAAAAGTTCATGTTTTCTTCACAAAATGTTCGGGAAATATGATTTAATATATTGGAGTATGGGCGTAGATTAGTAGTAGAATGGGTTAACAATGTTTCTACTGTAATAATATTGCTATATAGAAGCGAAATATTTCAATTTGAAATAGGCGCAAAAAGAAAGATGAAAGTTTTAAGAGGGGGTTAAAGTGATGAACCATGCAACAAGTGAGCTGCATGATGAGTCTGCTGTTACAAGCGTACCGGAAACAACTCGGTTACAAGATTTAAAAGCGCTCGTTAAAATGGGGATTGTAAACTCAAATACACTTACTGTATTTACAGGATTTTGGTTGGCATTACACTTTAATGGATTAAGTGTAATGGACAATCTGGATAAGTTATTCTTTACAATCGTTGGTTCTGGATTAGTTATGGCAGGGGTATGTTGTTTAAACAACTACATTGATCGAGACATCGATCCATTAATGGAAAGAACAAAGACCCGTCCAACGGTTACTGGAAAGTATAAACCAGGATTTGCACTTACATTTGGACTAGTTATATTACTTCTTGGTTTTGTATTTTTATTATTAACAACACCAATGGCAGTCTTAATGGGATTTATTGGTGCTTTCACATATGTTGTTCTATATAGTTTATGGACAAAGAGAAAGTATACACTAAATACTGTTGTAGGTAGTATATCTGGTGCAGTTCCGCCTTTAATTGGATGGGCAGCAATCGATCCATCTTTAGGTCATCCAATTGCTTGGATGTTATTTTTAATTATGTTTATTTGGCAAATCCCACATTTCCTTGCATTAGCAATGAAACGTGTTGATGAATATCGAAACGCAGGAATTCCAATGCTTCCTGTAGTTCATGGATTTGAAATTACGAAACGCCAAATTATGATTTGGACAGTATGTTTATTACCACTACCATTTTATATGAGTGGACTAGGGATAACATTTATGGTAATTGCAACACTGCTTAACATCGGATGGATCGTTTTAGGTTTTTATGGCTTCCGTAAGAAAGATGACATCAAATGGTCTGTGCAAATGTTTGTTTATTCCCTAAATTATTTAACAATCTTATTTGTATCAATGATTGTAGTTACATTCTTCTAAGACAACGACATAATTGGATTTCTTTACGTTGAGATTTACTTTACTTAACTATAAAGTACAATCTAATTCACAAGGAAAGTGGGGGTTGTTTGTATGAAGAAACAGTGGCGACTGCTTTCGTTCGTTTCACTGCTGGCTTTACTGTTAGGGGGATGCGGTAAAGCCTTTCAATCTACTTTAATTCCGCAAGGAGAAGTAGCAAAAATGCAATATGATCTGCTCTTACTAGCAAGTGCGATCATGGTAGGAGTAGTACTAGTAGTTACTATTATTTTCTTATATGTAATTGTGCGTTTCCGACAAAAGAAAGGTCAGGAAGATTATATTCCGGAGCAAGTTGAAGGGAATCACAAACTAGAAATTATATGGACAGTTATTCCGATTATTCTTTTGCTAATCTTAGCTGTTCCGACGGTTACATATACATTCAAACTTGCTGATGTAAGTGCGATGGAGAAAAAGAATATTGATAAAGATACTATCGTTGTTGATGTAACAGCGAATCTTTATTGGTGGGAATTTTCTTATAAATCAGAAAAGATAGTAACTTCTCAAGATTTAGTCATCCCCACAGGTAAGAAAGTGTATTTGAATTTGAAGGGTGCCGATATTAAACATTCGTTTTGGGTTCCATCTTTAGCTGGGAAAATGGATACAAATACAGATAATGTGAACAAAATGTGGTTAAAGGCAGATAAATCGGGCACTTATAATGGTTTTTGTACAGAATTTTGCGGCCCATCACATTCTTTAATGCAATTCAAAGTGAAAGCTTTAGATGAAAGCGAGTACAAAAAGTGGCTTGCTGATATGAAGAAAATTGATGGGAAGAAAGAAGTAGCTTCAACAAAGGCGCAAGAAGGCCAAGAGATATTTAATAAAAGCTGTATTGGTTGTCACGCAGTTGGATCTAATGATAGTAGACCACCTTCCGCTCGTATCGCACCAAACTTAGCAAACTTTGCGGATCGCGATACAGTTGCCGGCATTGCTGAAAACAATGAAGAAAACTTAAAAAAATGGCTGAAAGATCCTGAAAATATGAAACCAGGAAATAAAATGACTGGTAAATATGGCAACTTAACAGACGATCAAATTGATGCATTAAATGCATACTTACAAACGTTAAAAGTTGAAAAGTAAAGAGGGATTATTCGCGAAGGGGAGGTTGAAAACGTGAGTTCTGTAGCAAAAAAACAGGGGATGGGTGCTGTCATATGGGATTATTTAACGACAGTAGACCATAAAAAGATTGCCATTCTCTATTTAATTGCAGGTGGATTGTTTTTTATAGTAGGCGGAATAGAAGCTCTATTTATTCGCCTTCAATTAGCGATTCCTAACAACGCTTTTCTTGTTGGGGATGCTTATAATCAAGTATTAACTATGCACGGTACAACAATGATTTTCCTCGCAGCTATGCCACTCGTGTTTGCATTTATGAACGCCGCTGTACCACTTCAAATTGGTGCACGTGATGTAGCGTTCCCGTTTTTGAATTCACTCGGATTTTGGTTATTTTTCTTTGGTGGAGTATTTTTAAATTTAAGTTGGTTTTTAGGTGGAGCGCCTGATGCAGGATGGACATCTTATGCATCTTTAGCTTTAGCCTCTAAAGGCCATGGTGTTGATTTTTATGTGCTTGGCTTGCAAATCTCCGGTATAGGTACATTAATTGGAGGTATTAACTTCCTTGTAACCATTATTAATATGCGTGCGCCAGGGATGACGTATATGCGTATGCCGATGTTTACGTGGACGACATTTGTAACATCTTCATTAATATTATTTGCTTTTCCGCCGTTAACTGTAGGATTAGGACTTTTAATGTTAGACCGCTTATTTGGAACAAGTTTCTTTAATCCAGCACTGGGCGGGAATACAATTATATGGGAGCACTTATTCTGGATTTTCGGTCATCCAGAAGTATACATTCTTATACTCCCAGCTTTCGGAATATTCTCAGAAATTTTCGCGACGTTTTCGAAAAAACGATTATTTGGTTATTCGTCGATGGTGTTTGCGACAGTATTAATTGGATTTTTAGGGTTTATGGTATGGGCGCATCATATGTTTACTGTTGGGCTTGGTCCAGTTGCAAATGCTATTTTCTCAGTTGCAACAATGGCGATTGCGGTTCCGACCGGTATTAAAATATTCAACTGGCTCTTTACAATGTGGGGCGGAAGTATTCGTTTTACGACACCGATGATGTGGGCAGTAGCCTTCATTCCATCATTCGTAATGGGAGGAGTTACAGGTGTTATGTTAGCATCTGCACCAGCTGATTATCAATTTCATGATAACTATTTCGTAGTAGCTCACTTTCATTATGTAATTGTCGGTGGTGTTGTATTTGGTTTACTTGCAGGAGCCCATTATTATTGGCCGCTGATGTTTAATAAAGTATTGAATGAAACGTTAGGAAAGATAACATTTTGGTTATTCTTTATCGGTTTCCATTTAACGTTCTTCATTCAGCATTTCCTTGGCTTAATTGGTATGCCACGTCGTTACTACACATATCTTGAAGGTCAAGGGTTGGAAATGGGCAATATGATTAGTTCTATTGGAGCGGTATTTATGGCTCTTGGAACGATTGTTCTTCTATTCAATGTAATTAAAACAACAGTATCAAAAGAAAAGGCTGGTCGTGATCCGTGGGATGGACGTACATTAGAATGGACAATGCCAGCACCTACACCAGAATATAACTTTAAACAATTACCATTTGTTCGCGGGTTAGATCCGTTTTGGATTGAAAAACGTGAAGGGAATAAAGAGATGACAGCGGCGGAACCAGTGGGTGATATTCATATGCCAAATCCATCATTTTCACCATTTATCATTTCTTTAGGATTGTTTATAGCGGCATTTGGTGCAATGTATATGCAGGGTGGAAAAGATAAGTTTTGGTTATTAGTAGCAATTATCGGTTTAATTATTACGTTTGGTACAATGTTCCTACGTTCAGTAATTGATGATCATGGATATCATATTCATAAAGAAGATTTAGAAGATAAGGGGGGCAAGGCGTAATGCATGTAGATGAAAAATTAACGAATGAAACATTTCCAGCAGAGCCTGAAAAAGCAACCCTTGAGGGGAAAAATAAGTTTGTCGGTTTTTGGTTATTTCTTGGAGGCGAAACAGTATTGTTCGCTTCCTTATTTGGCACATATTTAGCGTTAAAGAATTCTACAAATGGCGGACCAACATCTCAAGAGATGTTCCAAATGCCACTCGTTTTCATTATGACGATGCTTTTATTAACGAGTAGCTTAACGAGCGTATATGCGATGTATCATATGAAAAACTTTAATTTTAAGAAAATGCAACTTTGGCTACTAGTAACAGTGCTGCTAGGTTTAGGGTTTTTAGGATTTGAGATATATGAGTTTTATCATTATACGCATGAATTTAAGCATACTATGAGAAGTAGCGCATTTGGTTCCGCGTTTTATGCTCTTGTTGGTACACATGGACTCCACGTATTGTTTGGATTGTGTTGGATTTTAACATTAATCTTTAGGAATGCGAAGAGAGGTCTAAATTTATACAATGCACCGAAGTTTTATGTTGCATCGATTTATTGGCACTTTATTGACGTAGTTTGGGTGTTTATTTTCACTGTAGTATATTTAATGGGAATGGTGGGATAAACAATGGCGATAAAGCAAACGAATAATCCTAAAGTTGATCTTGTTTATCGGAAAAGAAAAAGTGCGGAGGAAATGAAGCATCAAGTTATTACATTTGCATTAATGATTTTTTTAACATTAGTTGCATTTGCAGCGGTAGCATATCCGAAAACTTTTAGTCCGACTTTTTCAGTACCATTTATTTTACTATTAGCGGTGGTACAAGTAATTTTTCAATTGTATTATTTTATGCATATGAGTCATAAAGGACATGAAGCGGCAAGTTTCTTTCTTTATTCTGGTCTGTTGATCGGATTAATTACAATTTTAGCTTTTATGACAATTGTGTGGATTTGAAAAGTGAAGAATAAGGGAGCTTGTGTTGACACAGCTCCCTCTTCATGTTATGTGAACGGATAACCTTAAGAAGGTAGGTGTGAAAATGAGTAACTTGTGGATATTTGGTTTTCAAGCGCTATGGAGTCCAATCTTTTTATTATTTATGCTTTCGATCCTCATTGGATATTTTTTAATTATTGGGCCGTATAGAATGCGATTTGAACATGCGACAAAGGTAAGTAAGAAGCAAGTTTTTTATTTTACGACTGGAATTGTTCTTTTGTATTTTGTAAAGGGAGGGCCTATTGATTTAATTGGTCATATTATATTTAGTGCACATATGTTTGAAATGGCAGTTATGTATATTGCCGTTCCGCCTTTGTTGTTGCTTGGTATACCAGTTTGGTTATATCGTTATATTACTTCTTTTAAGTTCGTTCAAATTATATTAAAGATATTTGCTAAGCCACTTATTGCATTGTTTGTATTTAATGGCCTGTTTTCTTTTTATCATTTACCAGTTGTTTTTGATGCAGTAAAACAAAGTCAAATTGCTCATCCTATCTGTCTCGCTATATTGTTCTTTACGGCAATCATGATGTGGTGGCCGATGCTAAATCCATTACCAGAATATCAAACGTTAAGTGATATAAAGAAACTTGGTTATATGTTTGCTAACGGTATATTATTAACGCCAGCTTGCGCGTTAATTATTTTTGCAACGGCGCCGTTGTTTGCAACGTATACGGATCCGGCTGCTTGGATGAAGGCGATGGAACTATGTGTACCAGCGGGAACTTTATCTGATTTAAATATAACTGGACCAGAATTTTTACACTGGATGCCGATCGTACAAGACCAACAAACAGGCGGCATCATTATGAAAATTGTCCAGGAAATAGTGTACGGTACAATTATTGGTTATGTGTTCTTTCGATGGGCGCGTCGAGAGCGTGAAAAGGATAAAGAGCAGTTACAACAATTGCCGCCGTATTTACAAACGAAGTAAAAAAGTGTATGGGTTTCCATACACTTTTTTAGTTTTACTAAACTTTAATAGATTGAATTTTCTAATTATTTATGTTAAGTTAGTGTAGGCATGTACTAAAAGTGGATATAAGATTTACTACTAGCTTTAATGCATAATAATTCCATGTGTAGTACAAGTTTTTTAGAGAGTTACAAATTTATATTGTTATCTTTAATAAAACAAGGACTATTTTAAGGAGGAATTTAAATGGGTAGTAGTGGAAGTATGGTAAAGCCAATTAGTGGTTTTTTAGCAGCATTAATACAATATCCAGTACCGGTAGTAGAGTCACGTGCAGACATTGATAAACAAATTAAACAGATCATAAAAACAATTCATTCAACTAAAGCAGGGTATCCTGGATTGGAATTGATAGTATTTCCAGAATATAGTACGCAAGGGCTTAATACAAAAAAATGGACTACAGAAGAGTTTTTATGTACGGTCCCTGGGCCAGAAACAGACTTGTTTGCTGAGGCATGTAAAGAGTCTGAAGTATATGGTGTTTTTTCTATAATGGAAAGAAATCCTGATGGTGGAGAACCGTATAATACAGCAATAATTATTGATCCACAAGGTGAAATGATTTTGAAGTATCGTAAGCTAAATCCTTGGGTGCCAGTTGAACCTTGGAAGGCTGGAGATTTAGGTTTACCTGTTTGTGATGGACCAGGAGGAAGTAAATTAGCTGTTTGTATTTGTCATGATGGTATGTTTCCTGAAGTAGCTCGTGAAGCAGCTTATAAAGGTGCAAATGTCTTGATTCGTATTTCTGGATATAGCACACAAGTTAGTGAACAATGGATGTTAACTAATCGTTCGAATGCATGGCAAAATTTAATGTATACATTGTCGGTGAACTTAGCCGGTTATGATGGTGTATTTTATTATTTTGGTGAAGGACAAGTATGTAATTTTGATGGGACTACTTTAGTGCAGGGACACCGAAATCCTTGGGAGATTGTTACTGCGGAAGTATATCCAGAGTTAGCAGATCAAGCTAGATTAGGATGGGGTCTCGAAAATAATATATATAATTTAGGTTCAAGGGGATATGTAGCGACTCCTGGTGGGGTGAAAGAAAACCCATATACGTTTGTAAAAGATTTAGCTGAAGGTAAATATAAGGTTCCTTGGGAAGATGAGATTAAAGTAAAGGATGGAACTATTTATGGGTATCCAGTCAAAAAGACGATTCATTCTTAAGTAAGATAAATAGAACAAGCGCATCATATTGATGCGCTTGTTCTATTTACTCAATAATTTGGAATTCTTTTAACTCTTTTTCGATATTTTGTAGGAGTTGTTCGCTTTTTTGAATTACATTCGTTGGGAAAGTTTCACCATCACCATATTCAACGCCGTGAGGATAATAATGTTTACCTAATAAGGGAGGGAGTAGCTTTATTTCAGCGTGTCTGCTGCCAATGTCACCTTCAACAGCTAAACCTTGTACACGTAAATAATAAACATCGTTTAATATTTCGAATTTATAATCGTATGTAACTCGTTCATAATCCCACTGTCCAGCAAGTACAAAATGGTTCTTTTCCATAATCTCTGTTAATAGTGTTAAATCAACGACTGCCCCATTAAATTTCGTATTTGTAAATTGCATAAAATACCTCCTTTTTTAATGTTACACCATTATTTTTATAATAGTATGAATAGTAAGAAAGTGCAATTCATATTGAGAGAAAAGGGATAATCCAGACTTTTTTTGCGAAAATATGATATAGTGAAAAGAGTACGGTACACACAAAAAAAGGAAAGAAAAGGATTTGTGTATATCTCAATTTTATGTTTTTTGCAGGAGGTATATCGATTGAAGAAATTATTGCGTATCGTAATGATTACAATTTTAATTTTAGCTGTTGATTTATACGGGAAATTACTCGTTTCACAATATATATTAACCCCATCTCAATCAAAGCAAGAAAATAAAATTGTGAAAAAGAAAAAACAAGTAAATGAAGACTCTTCTGATACGGTTTTAAATATGATTGGTGGGGACTCTGAAAATTTATTAGCAAAATGGGGCGAACCTTCTCGAATAGAACCATCTGCTTACGGATATGAATGGTGGGTATATAATCAAGATTTAGCTCAGTATGTTCAATTTGGGGTTGCTGAACGTAAAATTGTAACGGCGTATGTCGCTGGTGAGCAAGTTAAGGTGCCACCTTATTATATAAATGAAAAGTATGAAGATGTGTATAAAAAGAATCCACTTTCTCATGAGATTTCGTTAAAAAGAGGAAAGAATAGTTATCAATTTGAGTTATCTGATACCGAAGTGATGGAACAACCATTAGTACCAGTAGAAGATGGTTGGGCACAATTATATTTTGATCATTTTACGCATGAGCTTGTCGGTGTTCGTTATATGGATGACGAAACGTTATTGCGTCAAAGACCGTATCAGCTCGTTTATTCGGGTGAATTATTAGCAGAACAACCATTAACTCCAGATAAAATGAAACAAATAGAGAATGGGAATATGCAACAAATTTTTGATTTAACAAATATTATTCGAAGTCGTCATAATTTACCGTTATTAGCGTGGGACCAACAAACGGCAGAGGTGGCAATCGGTCATAGTAAAGATATGAAGGATAATAATTACTTTTCACACGATTCACCTACATTAGGTACGTTAGGAGATCGTTTACAGCGCGGGAAAGTAGGATTTCAACTTGCCGGTGAGAACATAGCGGCGCAACATAGTGATGGGGTTGCGGCATTGCAAGGTTGGTTAAATAGTGAGGGACATCGAAAAAATTTATTGAATGAACAATTTACAGGATTAGGTGTTGGCGTATACGATAAGTTTTATACACAAAATTTTATTCGGAAATAAAATGAAACTGTAAATTGTGGATGGGAATCTTCCCCTATGCAAATAGTAGGATAAAAAGGTGCATGAATCGTCTAAAAATAGGCGAACCATGCGCCTTTTTTTTCTTATTATATAGTAGATATACATGAAGAGGTGAGGATTATGCCGACAACAAAAGGACCGTTACATCCATCGGTTCAACAGTTTAAAGAGTTTGTAAACCATCACCCTAAAATGGTTCATGAAGTTCGAAGTGGTCATAAAACTTGGCAACAGTTTTATGAGGAATGGTACTTACTTGGTGAAGAAGATCCAATATGGGCAACTTTTAGACCGGATGGAGCGCCTGCTTTTTCTTCGGTAAAAGAAAAGAAAAAAGAAAATGTAAAAGAAAAGGATACTCGAACTGAAGAGGAAAAAACTGCTGATGTGATGGGACAAATGCTTTCTTTCTTTAAAAAGTTAGACGTGGAACAAATGCAACATCATTTAGCCAATGTGACGAGTGCTATTGGGAGTGTGCAACAAGTTTTTCAACAATTTCAAGGAAAACGCACGCAGCAAGAAGAGAGTACTTCCGAAAATAATCCATTTTTCTTTCAGAAGGATTAGGAGGAAAGCGGATGAGAGCAGAAATTATGGAGTTTATAAAGGCTGATGAGGATTTATCTCGCTATATTAGGGAGCAACCTTACTGGTATAGAAAACTAACGCGAAACCCTGAAGAAAAAGAGGCATTTGAGTTAGCAGCTATGCAACATTTCAAAAAAACGATACCAGATAAAGTTGAGAAATTTCAAAATCAATTGGCAGTTGCTTCCATTATGATTGATATGTTTCAGTATATGAAGCAGCAAAATGCAACATAATTGGAAGGGAAAACTATGTCCGTCATGCAGAACTTTTGATACAATAGAAGCGGATTATTTAAAAAGGAGTTGCAGCATGAGCATGACGGAAATTTGTTTAGTACGACATGGACAAACTGATTGGAATTTTCAAGAGATTATTCAGGGACGTGAAGATATTCCTCTTAATGAAGTGGGGAAGAAGCAAGCAAGTCAAAGTGCAGCTGCTTTGCAAGCGGAGGCATGGGATATAATTATAAGTAGCCCATTAATTAGAGCGCAAGAAACAGCTAAGGAAATTGCAGAGGCAACTGGATTACAATCAATTTTATTAGATGAGCGATTTGTTGAACGTAATTTTGGTGAAGCTTCTGGGAAGCCAGTTGCGACTGTTAGGGAATTAATTGCAGAAGGTAAAGTAGAAGGTATGGAGCAAGATGAAGAAATTGTAGCTCGTTGTTTTGCTGCGGTAAAAGATGTTGCAGAAACTCATTCTGGCAAACGTATTATTATTGTAGCCCATTCTCATGCGATAAAAGCAATTTTACATGCAATTGCTCCGGAAGATATTTCGTTTAAGACACCGTTAAAAAACGCATGTATTAGTTATGTGAATGAAAATAGTGGGAAGTGGGATGTTGTTAAATACAACATTGCGGAACATATTAATGTATAAATGTGTACTGAAATTATTAAAAAATAGTTAGAATGATATCTTTCTGTTTAGTGAGACACTTCAATTAGTAGTTCTATTCTAAATGTGGTATGATAAATACTCGGAGGTGTCTCTCATGATTGTAGCGACGCTAGAAAGCGTATTAATATTAGATAAGGCAGAGCAGCTTGCAAAAGCGATCATCTGTTCAGATATAGCAGAAGATTACCGTAAATGTTATAAAGACTTGCATGAAGATATGGAAGTTCAGACGTTAATTCAGCAATTTACAGCGATGAAAGAACGATATGAGGAAGTGCAACGTTTCGGTAAATATCATCCTGACTATACTTTCGTTTCGACGAAAATGAGGGAATTGAAGCGTTCTGTAGATTTACATGATAAGATTGCAGCTTTTAAACGAGTAGAAACGGCTTTACAAAAGTTGTTAGATGAAGTTAGTGTAGCAATCGGTTCTGAGGTGTCCTCTTCCATCAAAGTTCCAACAGGAAATCCATTTTTTGATGCTGGTGGTTGTGGTGGCGGTTGTGGTACCGGCGGAGGTTGCGGTTGCAAAAAAACGGGGTAAATCACCCCGTTTTTTAGAAGATAGAAGAAAACGTATACAGAGTTTGTCCTGTAATGTCATAAATTTCTGATTGGTTTTCATAAAATATAAAATATATGTTTTTAAAAGGAGAAGATGGAGAAGATTATGTTCGGGCAACGACAAAGTATGATTGTTTATTTACATTCATTGAAACATGCCAAGATTTTAAGAAAATATGGTAACATACATTACATATCAAAACGTTTAAAATATGCAGTAGTATATTGTGATATGGAACAAATTGAGCATATGATGCAAAAGTTGAACAAACTTCCTTTTGTGAAAAAGATAGAACAGTCGTACCGCCCGTATTTAAAAACGGAATTTGAAAATTCACGTCCTGATCGGGCAAAAGAATACGATTATAGCTAATAGAAAAAATCCCCTGCTAATTTTAACAGGGGATTTTTTATTTGAAATAACACATTATTTCATTGGAGGAATAAAATTATTCATTCGTAAAATACCAATTAAATGATTGAAAAACAGTTCTTTTTCTGGGAAAGTTGTGGATGGTTTTACCGTAAAGGTAGTCACTTTTTTTCCAAGTTGTTCTGCCGTTTCTTCAAATAAAATGACGCGTTTACTTTTTTTATTTTCAAGTACAGGAATGCCTTCACGACATATGTATAATGGTTGGAAATCACCAGTAGTAGTTGGTTTTAATATTACAACAAGTGAGCACACTTTTTTTTCATTTTTAATTGTTTCAAATTGTAACATATGTGTTATACGTTCTTGATTTGCTTTGGCAATTTCAAGTAATTCATATAAATCAGAGTAGCCCTCTCCGAGTTCTATAAAGCGTTGAATCATATCTTTTCCTCCTCTTTCTTTTACTGTACCATCTCACTTTTTAAATGAAAAGTAGACAAAGAAAAAAAACCCTGCAAAGCAGGGCCCTTCTTATACTAGCATGTACTAGTAAGAAGGCAAAGGGAGAGGAGAAACCGGAGGAAGAACTTATGGGGAAACGTAAGTCTTCTCCGCGGTTGGCAACAACATCGAAGGTGATGTTGTTATAGTTATTTATGTCCAATCTAAATGAAGATATACATGATGAAATTAAATTTTATGTTGGGCTTTTTATTTTTCTTTTTTTTATTTTATGATAGGATAAAAAAGATAAAGTGAAACGAATAGTTCGTGTTAGCGAATGGTGAGATGAATACATAAAAATGCAGAGCGGTTATTTTAAGCTAAGTTCTTCTAGTCTTCGTTGGAAGATGAATGGAATCGTAAAGTTTGGTAGCGGTTACCGAATGGAGAAAGGCTTTCTATAATTGCTCGATAGATTGAAATAAAGGTAGTGACAACAGATGAGAGTAGTTTCAGGAAAATGTAAAGGACACCCACTTAAAGCGGTGCCAGGTAATACAACACGTCCAACGACTGATAAAGTAAAAGAATCCATTTTTAATATGATAGGCCCTTATTTTGATGGGGGTGTCGCTCTTGATTTATTTGGTGGTAGCGGTGGTCTTGGAATCGAAGCTATAAGTAGAGGGATTGATAAAGCAATTTTTGTTGATCGAGACAATAAAGCGATAAAGGTAATCCATCAAAATTTAGAAAGTTGTAGAATACAGGAACAAGCTGAAGTATATCGGAATGATGCAGAACGTGCGATAAAAGCACTTATAAAACGTGAAATATCATTTGATCTTATATTAATTGATCCTCCATATAAAGATCAAAAAATTGTATCTTTAATTAGTGTAATGGATCAACATGGATTACTACATAACGATGGTTTAATTATGGCGGAGCATGGTAATGATGTAGTTTTACCTGAGGCTATAGGAAGACTTGTAAAAGTGCGAGCTGAAAATTATGGCATTACAGCGATATCGATTTATAAGTATGAAGGTGAGGGGACGGAATGACAAGTATAGCTATTTCTTCGGGCAGTTTTGATCCAATTACCCTTGGGCATCTGGATATTATTAAAAGGGGAGCAAAAGTATTTGACGAGGTATACGTAGTAGTTTTAAACAACTCGTCAAAAAAACCGTTCTTTTCAGTGGAAGAGCGTTTAGATTTAATTCGAGAAGCAACAAAGGATATTCCTAATGTCAAAGTAGATTCACATAGTGGACTACTAGTTGAGTATGCAAAAATGCGTAATGCGAACGCGATTTTACGTGGATTACGAGCAGTTTCTGATTTTGAATATGAGATGCAAATTACTTCTATGAATCGAAAGTTAGATGAAAATATTGAAACCTTTTTTATTATGACAAACAATCAATACTCATTTTTAAGCTCGAGCATTGTGAAAGAAGTTGCGAGATATGGAGGAAGTGTAGTAGATCTTGTACCTCCTGTTGTAGAACGTGCTTTAAAAGAAAAGTTTCAAACCCCGTTAAAGTGAACGGGGTTTTTCTTTGTTGCTCCGAAAGAATAATAAGATGACATATACATATAAGCAAAATAATGTAAATATCGGTCCGTAGTGTATAAAAGATGTCCAAAATTCATGCAGAATAGAAGAATGATTCGATAAAAAGACAGGGATATCTTTTTGCATAGGTGAAAAAGAGCTTACTTTTTCATAAAATGGTTTCCAAAATATAAAAGTAAAAATAGGGGCAAGAATACTTTGGATAATTCGTGCGAAAAAATAGGGCTTAAATCTAATGTCTGTTTCAGCTAATATGCTAGCGACTTGTGCCTGAATAGAAAGGCCGCTAAATGCTAAAATAAAGCTTGTTACCATAGCTTGCTGCAGGAGGGGTGTTTCAGTTATTTGACTAATCATTTGGCTTCCAAGTGTCATTTCAAACATGCCAGATAATATTGGGATACTAAATTCAGTAGTTAGTTGGAAGAATGATAAAATATGTTGCATAATAAAAGAAAGGGCTGCTGTAATATGAAATACAGTAATCATTTTATTTAAAACAGAGAATAAAATAATAAATCCACCAATCATAAGTAGCGTTTGAATAGAAGAAACGATAGCGTCCCCAAGTAATTTTCCTATTGGTCTTTTTTCTTGCATACGTGTCTCGTGTAGAATTGAAAAAGGGTTTTGAAAAGGGTGTTTTTTAGTAACATGTTTATCATGCGTGGAACTGTTGTTATTGCCATAAAAACGCATCAGTAACCCGACAGCAAAATTACTTACATAATGTGCAGCAGCTAATACGATTCCTAATTTCGGATTATTGAAAAAACCGATAGAAACAGCGCCAAAAATAAAAAGTGGATTGGATGAGTTTGTAAAAGATACGAGGCGCTCTGCTTCAATTTGTGTTAGCTGATTGCTTTTGCGCAGTCTAGCGCTTAATTTGGCGCCAGCGGGAAAGCCTGAAGCCATTCCCATTGCCCAAACAAATCCGCCTATTCCTGGAACGCGGAAAAGTGGTCGCATAAGTGGTTCTAATATAACGCCTATAAATTTTACAACACCAATACTAATGAGAAGTTCGGCAATGATGAAAAACGGTAAAAGTGAAGGGAATACAACTTCCCACCATATATTTAACCCTCGAATGGAAGCTTGTAAAGCAGCTTGGGGGTGGAGTACAAGAGAAAAGGTTAAAAAAAGTGTTGATATGGTAAGGAAAGCCGTTTTCCATTTTTCATACATGTAAGTAAATCCCCCTTTGTCCCAAAAAACGTTCATTTCAGTATACGTGGATACGTAGTGAATTTAGACCATAAGTATGAAAAAGGAACGAAAAAAATTAAAGGGTGAGAAAAGTGAACGAACCGAAAATTGGCTTAGCTCTTGGATCTGGGGGCGCAAAAGGTTTTGCTCATATTGGTGTTATAAAGGTTTTAAGGGAAAATGATATACCGATTCATATGATTGCAGGAAGTAGTATGGGGGCTTTAGTAGGTACATTTTATGCGGCTAGTTCAAACGTTGAAAGACTGTATAAACTGGCAAATGTTTTTAAGAGGAAATATTATTTAGATTTTACGGTTCCGAAAATGGGATTTATTTCTGGAAAACGTGTCAAAGATATGATTAAAATGTTTACATATAATAAAAATTTAGAAGAATTAGATATCCCGACGGCTGTTGTGGCTACTGATATCTTAAAGGGGGAAAAAGTAGTTTTTACAAGTGGTCCAGTTGCAGAGGCGGTGAGAGCAAGTATTTCTGTACCTGGAGTGTTTGTGCCAGAGAAAATAGATGGACGATTATTGGTAGATGGCGGAGTAATTGATCGCATCCCAGTATCGGTTGTGAAAGAGTTAGGTGCCGATATTGTCATTGCTGTTGATGTATCCCCGATTAAAGTAAATGGAGAGGTTACGTCTATTTATGATGTAATTATGCAGAGTATTGAAATTATGCAACATGAGCTTGTGATAAATCGGCAAATTGCATCTGATTTAATGATGCGACCAGCTGTAGAACAATTTAGTTCCCGGGCTTTTACAAACATTGAAGACATTATTCGAGTTGGAGAGGTAGAAGCGGAAAAGCATGTTGCAAATATTCATTTATTAATTGAGCAGTGGAAGGAGAAACATAATGTTTAAGCGTTTTCGGTTTATATATGCAATTTTAATAGGGGTTATATTGGCAATGTTACTTGTTTATGTACGCCTGCCGTATTATGTAACGAAACCAGGAATGGCTGCCAAATTAGAGCCTTACGTTCAAGTTGAAGGGGGAACAAAAGAATCAGGTGATTTTATGCTTGTTACGGTTTCAATGGGACCGGCAAATGTAGTGAATTTAATAGCGGCACAGTTTAATAAATATACACATATTTCAAAAGCGGAAGAAATATTGCAAAAAGGTGAAAGTGATGAAGAATATCAATTTCGCCAAAATTATGCGATGAAAGATTCGCAAAATGCAGCGATTTATAATGCTTATAAACGTGCAAATCGTACTGTTTCTTTTGAAAATAAAGGTGTGTTGGTTGCTGGTGTAGCGAAAGGGATGCCTTCAGAAGGAAAGCTTAAACTTGGAGATGTTATCATTGCCGTCGACGGAAAAACATTTGAAAAGACAGAACAATTTATTGAATATATGACAGGGAAAAAAGAAGGAGATACAGTAAATATTGAGTACAAGAGGGATGGGAAACAGTTAAAAGAAAATTTAAATGTAAAGACTATTCCGAATGGAAATGGACGTGTTGGTATAGGTGTTTCTATCGTTACGGAAAGAGAATTAGTGGTAGATCCGAAAGTGAAAATTGACTCTCATGAAATAGGCGGACCATCGGCAGGCCTAATGTTTACATTAGAAATATATAATCAACTGGTGGAAGATGATTTAACAAGAGGGCATGAAATAGCTGGAACAGGGACGATCAATGAAAAGGGAGAAGTTGGCCCGATTGGCGGTATTCAGCAAAAAGTGGTTGCTGCAAGTGATGCTGGTGCTGAAGTGTTCTTTGCACCAAATGAAAAAGGTGCGGAGAAATCGAATTATAAAGATGCACTTGAGGCTGCGAAAGATATTAAAACGAAAATGAAAGTTGTGCCAGTTGATACGTTGGATGATGCATTAATGTATTTGGAAAAAATGGGCAATAAATAAAAAAATCTCTCTTTTTCAGAGAGATTTTTTTTATAGGAATTTTGCAGTTGTTTCATCGTAACGAATTGGGTGATGTGTTGCATCTTGTTTTAGTAGTTGTGTTCGTAATGGTTCTTGTATGATGGAGAAATATACAGAATTGGCTTTTCGATCTATGTGTAAAGTAGGATGGTCAAATGTTTTTGTATGGGTAAGGATTGGAAGCTCTATTTTTTTCTTGTTTTTTGAAAGGTACGTTTGTCCTTTTTGTGACATGCCTAATAGACGAATGTATGGTGCATGTTGCTCTATATTTGTGCAATGTATTTCTTCTTTTGTTGTATTTGTTAAAATATGTGTACAAGCTCTTTGTAATCTAGTCCACGTATAACGTTTCGTTTTTAACGCTTCCATGAATGAATGGAAGGAGGAACTGGTTTGTATTTTTGATAAAATACGATGCTCTAAACCTTCCTCAATTTCATATATATGTCGTAAGTCTTCTGGAGACATTGTCATAAGTTTGTATTTAAAAAATGAAAAGTATTGTTCCCAATTATGTAATGTCCCGTAGTTTTGTTTATAACTTGCTAAAAGAGAAGCAGTCGCTTTTGGGATGAAAGGCTCAATTTCTGTAAAGGAACTATTTTCACTAAAAAGTTGTTTGCGAATACTCGTTGCGCTTGCAATATGTTGGTCGTTAAATGTTTCATCATGATAATGAGATGCGAATCTTTTTATCGTTTGTGCTTGCATAGAACTATTTTGCATTAGAATTGCTTTTATGTATTGGAAGCCTAAAATGTTATTTGGTTGTGACATGTCTATATTTTTTTCAGAAGATAAAATGTGTAGGAAAGCTTCAGATGTAGCTTTTGCGTAACTATTACCTGCGTTCATAAATTGCTTTACAAGACGATTAAAAGTCTCTTCTTCATTTTTCTGCACAGAGATGGTGTTATAAAAATTTTCGATTTGTCCATCTTCACTGCCGAAACAAATTTCAGAAACGTGTAGGGCGTTTAAAATAGAAATAGCGCCATTTGCAAAGGTTTCGGCCTTTTGCGTTGAAAAGGCATAAGGAAGCTCTACAACGAGGTCTACACCGCATGCTAAGGCCATTTTGGTACGATACCATTTGGATACGAGTGCTGGCTCACCACGTTGTAAAAAAGGGCCACTCATAACAGCGATTGTAATATCAGAGTGTGTTAACTTTTTTGTTTGTTGCACATGATAAGCATGACCGTTATGAAAAGGGTTATATTCAACAACAATACCACTGGCTTTTATGGTAATCTCTCCTTTCGATGTAGCATCTTTTTGAAAAACGTGATACTCTATATATTATTTACTATGATGACTTCATTATAGTGTAAAGAAAAAACATTGACAAATATAAAATGGCTAGCTATAATTTTGTTTGTTGCCTTGAGGTGATATGATATGAAATGGTCCATCCATCAATTGAATAAATTGAGAAATAAAGGATTGACATTGGATGAGATGGTAGATGTAAGTGAGCTAAAAGAGGTCGAGAAAGATATTCGTGAAATTAATCCTGTTCACGTAACAGGAAGAGTTGATTTTGGCTCCGGTAAGTTTACGTTCCATCTACATATAACTGGAAGCATGGTTTTACCATGTTCTCGCTCTTTAGTAGATGTGACATTACCATTTGACATTAAAACAACTGAGGTGTTCCAAACTTCACAAGAAGAATTTGAAACTGAAGCTGAAATTCATTGTTTAGAAGGAGAAGTACTTGACTTACTGCCCGTAATCAAGGAAAATATACTTTTGGAGATTCCAATGCAAATTTTCAGTGATGATGTTTCTGGTGGAGCACCGACGCAAGGTCAAGACTGGCAAGTGATTTCGGAAGAAGACAAAGAAAAGCCTGTTGATCCAAGATTGGCAGGACTTGCAAAGTTTTTTGACAAATAATCGGAAGACTGGTTCAGGCCTTCATATGAAAATAACTATTTCTTTTAAGGAGGTGGGAAGAATGGCTGTACCTTTTAGAAGAACTTCTAAAACAGTAAAAAGAAAGCGTCGTACGCATTTCAAATTATCAGTACCTGGTATGGTAGAGTGCCCAAGCTGTGGTGAAGCGAAATTAGCTCACCGTGTATGTAAAGCATGCGGTACTTACAAAGGTAAAGAAGTAATCAGCAAGTAATTGCGGGAAAATAAACGTAGAAGATATCTTCTACGTTTATTTTTTTTGTCTTATTCTTCATTTGTTGTATTCTATCTTTTCTAGTAACTGCATATGTTTAATAAAAAATGCATAGGGAGGACTAGAGAGATGGCGACAACAAGACAAGATGCTTGGACTGATGATGAAGATTTGCTTCTGGCAGAAGTAGTACTCCGGCATATTCGAGAAGGTGGAACGCAATTATCTGCCTTTAAAGAAGTGGGAAGACATTTATCTCGTACACCAGCAGCATGTGGCTTTAGATGGAATTCTTACGTTAGAAAGCAATACAAAGAACGTATTGAAGAAGCGAAGCAACTGCGTAAAGTGGAAAATTATGAAGTGAAAGAGACGAAGGTATTAGAACCTACGTCAATTACATTGAATGATGTTATTGATTTCTTGCAAAATTATAAAGATGAAAACTCTTTAGTGGTGTTGCAACAGCAAATTGAATCGTTACAAACAGAGAAAGAGAGCCTGTTGGAGCGATTATCAGTATATGAGGAAGAATATAGAACATTGCTTGATTATATCGATCAAAAAAGAAGTGTAATGGTAGCGGAAAGAAATAGCGCTCGTTCGAATGGGAAATTAGAGAAGTTAAAGAAATAAAAAAACAGCTGCTATGTAGCTGTTTTTTTTATTTCTTATGCAGACTCTTCGTTTGTAACCGCATTCAAATTTGTTTCTGGGTGCCAAACGTAAAAATCACCATCAGGTACTGACACGGGTTGGAAATTTAATTTATCCCAAAAACCAGCTGAATGGATACGTGCGATCGTTTTAATTGGGAACTGCAGTCCCTTCGCATAATTTACAAGCATTTCTCCGAATCCTTGTTTTTGGAAAGTTGGTAATACTTCAAGTTTATAAAGTTCTAGGTAAGTACCTGTAATTTCGAATGGTTCCCCGCCGTTCCTTTTCATGTATAGACTCATACGTGCAATGAGTGATCCGCCGTAATAAATACCGTAAAATGGAGATTCACTATTGTTTTCAATAATGTTTGCTTGTAATTCTTCTAACATGGATAGTTCTTGAGCTCCGCAGCCTTTAAATTTTTTAAACTCGTCTAATGTTTTATAATTGATGAGCAAGCGCTCAACTTTTGGGAATCCCATAACATCACATCCTTTTTGTCTCATTGAATGCAGAAAAGTGAAAATATTTATAATAATATTATAACTCATTTTTTTATTTTTATGAAGATGATAGTGTATTTCTTTTATTATTTTTTTGAGGATTTGCTAAACTAAGAGTAGAAGCATAGTAATAAGTAGTATATACATATTGAAAGAAGGGGTGGCATTTGAT
The DNA here is from genome assembly GCF_022663775.1 of Bacillus cereus group sp. BfR-BA-01350. Taxonomy (NCBI): domain Bacteria; kingdom Bacillati; phylum Bacillota; class Bacilli; order Caryophanales; family Bacillaceae; genus Bacillus; species Bacillus cereus group sp. BfR-BA-01350. The sequence continues at coordinate 230,843 of NZ_JAKUGD010000006.1, read as the reverse complement.
CATCTTTAGTTAATTATGATTCCGTATGAATCGGGGATTCGCGGAATAAAAGAGGAGGGGAAAAGGGACTTATGTATCGTGTTCAAATGAGTTCCTTGTGTGAAAATGAAAATTGGAGTTGTGGGACCGGGAGCTATTGGTCTATTGTATACATTTTATTTACAAAAAAGTAATCAAGATGTTACGTTGTTTACAAGGACAGCTAAGCAGGCTGACGAATTAAATATAACGGGTGTAACTTGTATTAGGGAGGGGAAACGTGAAACAGTATTCCCGCCAGTATTACCAATAGAAAGTATGCTAGACCAGCAGCTAGATTATATATTTATTGCTGTTAAGCAATATCATATAACTGACATACTACCTTTTGTGCGAGGGAAATCCTCAGTAGTCTTTTTGCAAAACGGAATGTCACACCTTCATGCTATGCAGAAAATAGAGAATGAAAATATTGCAGTTGGAATTGTAGAGCATGGTGCGAAAAAAGAAGAAAGACATATCGTTTATCATACAGGGATAGGTGTAACGAAGTTTGGAATCGTGCGCGGTCGGTCTATACATTTTGAAAAAATATTTAATTGCTTTCCTTTTCCGCATTTTCCAATTCGAATAGAAGATAATTGGAAGGATGTTATGCACAAAAAATTAGTAGTGAATGTATGTATCAATCCATTGACGGCATTATTACAGGTCAAGAACGGAGAATTGATCACGAACCCGTTTTTTTACCAGATGATGGAGCAAGTATTCCACGAAGTCGTTTTTCTCGTTAAAGAAGAAAAAGAAATGGTATGGGAAATGGTACGTCATGTATGTGAAAGAACATCTCATAATACATCATCTATGCTGGCAGATGTAAGGGCGAATAGACAAACAGAGATTGGTGCGATTGTTGGATATGTATTAGAAGAAGCTAAGAAACAGCAACGATCCGTTCCGACACTTCAATTTTTGTTCGATGCAATAAAAGGGTTAGAAGTAAAAGTATAAGTGTAATTCTTTGCTTTTACGTGAAACATTGACTACAATGTGGATTGGTGAGAGAACAGGATACGAAAGGAAGAATTATATGGAGATAAAAGAAATCTCTGTTCCGCAACAAGGTGTTGTAGCGGACTATATGAACGGTAAAAAAGAGATACAGTCGTGTTTTGATTATATGTTAACAGAAGATGCTTTTAAACAGCGTGTACAAGATTTGCGTGAGAGGGAGTTTTTCCGTCAAGATTTAGTAGCGCATTTATTAGAATATAATACAAAATTACAAGCGGGAGAAGCTACCATTCAAAATGTAAAAGCGCTTGAAGATGAAGATACATATGTTGTTATAGCTGGACAACAAGCTGGGTTATTAACTGGGCCACTTTATACGATTCATAAAATTATTTCAGTTTTACAGCTTGCGAAGGAAAAGGAAGAAAGTTTAGGCGTTAAAGTTGTTCCTGTTTTCTGGATTGCTGGTGAAGACCATGATATGGATGAAATTAATCATACTTTTGTAACGAAGAATAAAAAAATAAAAAAGACCATTTTTCATGATCGTAATCCGAAAAAGGCAAGTGCTTCAGAGTCTGAGCTTTCTTTGGAAGACTGTAGAAAGTGGATTGAAGAAATTTTTAAAACATACCCTGAAACGAATTTTACAAAGGATGTACTGCGATTTATTGATGATTCTTTAGGGAAATCGAATACGTATGTAGATTTCTTTGGTCACCTTATTATGAAAATGTTCATGAATTCTGGTTTAATTCTTGTCGATTCGCATCATCCTGAATTAAGAAAATTAGAAGTGCCGTTTTTTAAACAAATTGTAAGTAAGTATAAAGAAGTGCAAGAGGGGCTTCATAACCAACAGGAAGTAATTAAAGAATTAGGATATAAGCCAATTATTGAAACAAAGTCTAATGCAGTACATATATTCATGGAAATTGATAATGAGCGAGTGTTGCTTGAAGATAATCAAGGGAAGTTTGTTGGGAAGGATGGGACGTATTCCTTTTCATATGAGGAATTGATTGAAGAGATGGAAAGGAGCCCAGAGCGCTTTAGTAATAATGTTGTAACGCGCCCTCTTATGCAGGAGTATGTATTTCCTACGTTGGCGTTTATTGGAGGTCCAGGGGAATTAGCTTACTGGAGTGAATTACAACAAGTCTTCCATACTATCGGCTTCCGAATGCCGCCTGTCGTTCCTCGTATTACAATTACTTATATTGAGAGGGATATAGCGACAGATTTACACGATTTACAATTGCAAGAGAGTGACCCGTTTTTAAATAACGTAGATAAGTTGCGTGAAAACTGGCTATCTAATCAAATAGAGGAACCGATAGATGAACGATTTGAAGAGGCGAAAAAAGAAATAATTGATATTCATAAGTCATTACAACAGTTTGTGAAGAAAATAGATCCTGGATTAAGTTCGTTTGCAGGGAAAAACGAGTTCAAAATTAATGAACAAATTGAACTGTTGGAAAGAATGTTGAAAAGAAATGTTGAGAAAAAACATGAAGTGGAACTAAATAAATTCCGTCGTATACAATTTGCACTACGCCCATTGGGAGCGCCACAAGAGCGTGTGTGGAATGTATGTTACTATTTAAATCAGTTCGGTTTAGATTTCGTTGATCGTGTAATGGAAAAACCGTTCTCTTGGAATGGAAAACATCACGTTATAAAACTATAGAATCTTGCTCTTAGGAGCAGGATTTTATTTTTATTCCGTTGAATTTACTGTGAAGTGAAATTTTTCTGAATTATTAATTTTAAAAAAGCTAATATCGTAATTATGCAGGATACTTAAATATATGACAAAATAGCACAAAATGTAAACGTATTATTATCTTTTTCGACAGTTTTTTATTTAAATTCCCGCAAAAGATGATAAAATTTAGTATATAATAAAAGAAAATGGCGATTTGTATAGTATGCTGCCTTTGTAGGCAAGTTAAATGAGTCGTTCTTTCATAGTATTTCGTTCTCTAGTCGTGAAATATGCGTTTAGAGGAGGAGATACATTCAACATAATTAATTGGAAAAAGAGTAGGTGCAACAATGTTTAATCACGTAACAGTGCTTTTGAAGGAAACAGTAGATGGCTTAGATATAAAGCCAGGTGGTACATATGTAGATTGTACACTGGGGGGAGGAGGACATAGTTCTTATTTATTATCCCAATTAACTGAAGGCGGAAGATTAATCGCGTTTGATCAAGATGAGATAGCAATTCAAAATGCGAAAGAAAAATTCTCTTCATACGGTGAGCAGTTCATAACAGTAAAGAGTAATTTCCGTTACCTATCTGAAAAACTACAGGAATTAGGTATAACAGAAGTAGACGGTATTTTATTTGATTTAGGTGTTTCATCCCCGCAATTAGATACACCAGAGCGTGGCTTTAGTTACCATCATGATGCACCGTTAGATATGCGAATGGATCAAGATGCCCCATTAACAGCCTATGATGTTGTAAATAGTTGGTCATATGAACAACTTGTAAGAATTTTCTTCCAGTATGGCGAAGAGAAATTTTCAAAACAAATAGCAAGAAAAATTGAAGCGTATCGTGAGAATAAAGCTATTGAAACGACAGGGGAATTAGTAGAACTAATTAAAGAGGGTATTCCAGCTCCTGCTCGTAGAACGGGTGGACATCCTGCGAAGCGAGTGTTCCAAGCGATCCGTATTGCGGTAAATGATGAATTGAAAGTATTTGAAGAAGCGTTGGAATCTGCAATTGAGATGGTCAAGCCAGGCGGAAGAGTTAGCGTTATAACATTCCATTCTTTAGAAGACCGTATTTGTAAAACGACGTTTAAGCGAAATAGTACAACGCCACAATTGCCACCAGGATTACCAATTATTCCTGATGAATTTAAGCCGAAATTAAAGCTTATTACAAGAAAACCGATTTTACCTTCTGATATAGAGTTAGAAGAAAATAATCGAGCGCGTTCTGCGAAATTGAGAATCGCTGAAAAACGATAAAAAGGGGAGAGAGGTATGAGTAACTTAGCTGTAAAGTACAAGCAACAAGCGCAAGAAGAGGTTCAGATTCAAACGCCCCCACAGCAGATGGTTCAGCCGAAAGCTAAAGCGAAGATTACAAGAATCGAAAAACTGTTGTATGTAGCGTTTATTGGCTTTTTATTGTATGCCTGTGTAGCGTTTATTGGAAATAAAGCAGGCCTTTATCAAGTTAATGTAGAAGCTGCGACAATAGAACAAAAAATTGTACAGCAGCAAAAAGAAAATCAAGAGTTACAGGCTGAAGTAGAGAAGTTAAGTCGTTATGAACGAATTGCTGAAGTTGCAAAAAAACACGGGCTAGAAATTAATGCGAATAATGTGAAAGGCCTCAAATAAGGCAATAGGTGTGAAGGGAAAATGAAGAGAAATATGACTAAATTTCATACCAATAAGGGAGCAGGGTATTTTATGATTTTATTCCTCCTGCTCTTTTTGCTGTTATTAGCCCGATTTTTTTACATACAAGCGACAGGAACAGTGCATAATCAGGATTTGGATAAACTCGCTCAGCAAAAACATAGTAAAACAGGAGTTCTCGAAGCAAATCGCGGGACGATTTATGATCAAAACGGTCATGTGTTAGCGCAAGATGCAAACTCTTATAAACTTGTAGCGGAACTAAAAGGTGCGAAGCCGGTTGAGAATAAAGAAGATACCGCCAAGAAAATTGCGGGCGTACTCGGAAAAGATGAAAAGAAGATTTTAGATACGTTAAATAAAGAAGGTAGAAGTCAAGTAGAATTTGGGAATTTAGGTAAGGGCTTGACGAAAGAACAGAAGGAACAAATCGAAGCATTGAAATTGCCAGGTATATCTTTTATTACAGAAAATGCAAGAGTGTATCCAAATGGTGATTTCGCATCTTATGTTGTAGGTCATGCGAGACCTGATGATAAAGGAATTGCTATAGGACGATTTGGTTTAGAAAAGAGTTTGGATAAGTATTTAGGTGCTGCTAATGGAAAAGTAGCTTATACAGGTGACCGTAGAGGAGTATCTCTTGACGGTGGAAAAGTGAATGTAAAGGCACCTAAAAATGGAGATAATGTTTATTTAACGCTTGACCAACGTATTCAAAGTTATCTAGAAGACGCAATGAAAGAAGCGAGTAAACATTATGAACCAGAAAGCTTAATAGGAATTGTTGCGGATTCAAAAACAGGGAAAATATTAGCGATGTCTAGTAAACCTAGTTATGATCCGAACCAGGAAAATAATAAGTATTATTATAATGATGCAATTGCAAATGCATTTGAACCTGGATCAACAATGAAAATTTTCACGCTAGCAGCAGCTATTAATGAAGGCGTGTATAAGGGACAAGATTATTACCAGTCTGGTACATATCAAGTCGGGAACCGCAAAATAAAAGATCATAATGGCGGTGCTGGATGGGGATCTATCACATTTGATGAAGGTGTAGAGCGCTCTTCCAACGTAGCGTTTGCTATTTTAGGTGATCAAAAACTTGGTCCAGACCGTTTCCGGAAATATATCCATGCTTTCGGATTAGATGAAAAAACGAATATTGATTTACCTGGTGAAGGTTCAAATACCATTTTATTCGATCAGCAAATACAGCAAGTAACAACAGCTTTTGGACAAGGTTCTACTGTAACACCAATTCAGCTTGTACAAGCTGCAACTGCTATTGCCAACGATGGGAAAATGATGAAACCTTATACAATTGATAAAATTGTAGATCCGATAACAGGGGAAGTAAAATTAGAACATAAGCCAGAAGAAGTGGGTAAACCGGTTACAAAAGAGACAGCAGCGCAAGTAAGACAGTTATTAGAACGCGTTGTTACATCGCCGAAAGGAACAGGAACTGCTTATAAAGTCGATGGCTATTCAGTTGGTGGTAAAACAGGAACAGCGCAAATTCCGGATGGAAAAGGAGGCTATATGACGGGAAGAGAGAATTATATATTCTCATTCTTAGGTATGGCACCTATGGACGATCCGCAACTTGTTGTGTATGTAGCTGTTAAACAGCCGAAATTGAAAGATGATGAGAGCGGCGCACAACCTTTAGCTGATATTTTTAAATATGTAACGAAGAATAGTTTAGAGTATTTAAAGATTAAGCCTAATGAAGTGAAAAATCCGAAGAAATATGTGAAAGAGCAACAAACTGCTGTTCCAGATGTAACCGGAAAAACGATGGAAGAAGCGAAAAAAGCTATTGATAAAGCAAAACTTCGTCCGATTGTATTAGGTGAAGGAAAAGTGCAGCAACAAGTACCGAAAGCAACCGAACAAACATTGAAGGGTGACCGAGTCTTCTTAGTGGGAGATAAACCTACAATGCCAAATATACAAGGCTGGGCACTTCGTGATGTTATGAATTTAGCAAAAACATTAAAGCTTAACTTAAAACCTACTGGTACCGGATACGTAACCGAACAAAGTGTGCCAGAAGGAACATTGTTACAACCTGGTACAGAGTTAGGTGTAACACTTGTACCGCCACTTGAACCACAACAAGAAGCAGAAAAGCCGTAATGGTAAAAGAGAAGAAGTTCTAATTAAATAAGTACAAGCATATATTGGAACAAGCTAGGCGTAAGGGAGGCTTGTTCCAATATGCGTGTATCAAATGTAACAGTTAGAAAACGACTTATTTTTATACTTATATCAGGTATACTTATTTTCACTATCATCGATATTCGTCTTGGATATGTGCAATTTTTTCTTGGAAATATGTTAACGGATCGTGCGAAAGATTCATGGAGTCGTAATATTACTTTTGAACCTGAACGTGGGAAGATTTTAGACCGAAATGGTGTGGAGCTTGCTACGAATAAAAGTGCTCCAACTGTCTTTGTTGTACCGAGGCAAATTGAAAAACCAGCAGAGACTGCAGAGAAGTTAGCTGCAGTATTAGGTGTGGAAAAAGATGAGATTTATAAGAGGATTACAAAAAAAGAATCGATTGTAAGGTTAGATAAAGGTGGAAGGAAAATATCACATGATAAAGCGAAAGAGGTAAGAGGATTAAGTTTGAAAGGTGTTTATATCGCAGAGGACTCTATCCGGTACTATCCATTTGGTAACTTTTTATCACACGTGTTAGGGTTTGCTGGTAGTGATAACCAAGGTCTTATGGGACTAGAAAAATACTATGATAAAGAACTAAATGGTGATGAAGGTCATGTGCGTTTTTTTGCAGATGCAAAAGGACAAAGGATGCCTAATGTTGGTGATGATTTCAAAAAACCAGAAGCTGGTTTGAATTTAGGCTTAACAATTGATGCACGTATTAATAGAATTATGGAAAGAGAAATGAATATTGCAGAGTCGACATATAATCCAGATGGTATGATTGCAATTGCGATGAATCCGAAAAATGGTGAAATTTTAGGTATGTCGAGTCGGCCGAGCTTTGATCCAGCAGATTTTCAAAGTGTTTCTCCAGAAGTGTATAATAGAAATTTACCAGTATGGAGTACGTATGAGCCAGGTTCAACATTTAAGATCATTACGTTAGCCGCAGCTTTGAATGAAAATTTAGTAGACTTAGAGAAAGATACGTTTTATGATGATGGAGCAGCTGAAGTTGGTGGAGCTAGATTGAAATGCTGGAAAGCAGGAGGTCACGGTAGCCAAACGTTTTTAGAAGTAGTTCAAAACTCTTGTAACCCAGGATTTATTGAACTGGGTGATCGCCTTGGTAAAGACCGATTATTTAAATACATTCGTAATTTTGGTTTTGGACAAAAAACCGGAATTGACCTGCAAGGTGAAGGTAGTGGGATTTTATTTAATTTAGACAAAGTCGGTCCAGTCGAGCAAGCAACAACTTCATTCGGTCAAGGTGTTTCTGTTACGCCAATTCAACAAGTGGCGGCGGTAGCAGCAGCTGTAAACGGTGGAACATTGTATCAACCGTATATAGCTAAAGAATTTATTGATCCGAAAAACAATCAAGTTGTAAGTAAAAAGACACCTGTGGAAAAAAGAAAAGTTATTTCCAAGGAAACTTCAGAAAAAGTTCGGTATGCATTAGAGAATGTTGTAGCAAAGGGATCTGGTAAAGGTGCTTTTATTGATGGGTATCGTGTAGGCGGAAAAACAGGTACGGCCCAAAAAGTGAAAGATGGTAAATATTTAGAGAATAATTATATCGTATCTTTTATCGGTTTTGCTCCAGCAGATGATCCAGAAATTGTTGTATATGTTGCTGTTGATAATCCGAAAGGTGTAACGCAATTTGGTGGAGTAGTAGCAGCTCCAATTGTTGGGAATATTTTGCGGGATGCACTTCCTGTCATGGGAGTGAAACCGAGAAAAGAACAAGTTGAGAGAGAATATAAATGGGGCGATACACCAACTGTGGAAGTTCCGAATTTAATTGGTATGAAAAAGAAAGACTTACAGACGCAACTCGTCGATTTGAAGCTTGATATAAGCGGAGATGGAGAGAAAGTCATTAAACAGTCCCCAGAAGCAGGAGCTAAAGTGAAAGAAGGCTCAAAAATTAGAATTTACTTCGGGAATTAAAGGTAACCTAGTACGTTTTATGGTACAATTGGTGGAAGTGAGTTCTTTATAGAAGAGTTACTTAATTTGAGACCGCAAGAGTCTCGGTTATAAATAGGTCTATTTATTAGACAGAGTAGCACTTACCTCCTATTGTACATAATTAGGAGGTAACGTGTTGCTTATTAATAAAAGAGATAAATACACAATGTAGAGAGGGTTTAGTGAAATGAAGTTGCATACACTTGTATCATGTTTGCATGATTTTCCAGTTGTTCCAAAAGAAAATCCAGAAATCACATCTATAGAAGCTGATTCACGTAAAGTGAAAGAAGGAAGCTTATTTGTATGTATGAAAGGATATACGGTTGATAGCCATGATTTTGCTAAGCAAGCAGCGGCACAAGGAGCGGCTGCTATTGTTGCGGAAAGACCAATTGATGTTGACGTTCCAGTTGTACTTGTGAAAAATACTTTTCGTTCGTTAGCGGTTTTAGCTGATTATTTTTATGGTCAACCAACACACAAGTTACATTTAATCGGTATTACAGGTACAAATGGAAAGACAACAACATCGCATATTATGGATGAGATTATGCGCGCACATGGTCATAAAACGGGGCTAATTGGAACGATTAATATGAAAATCGGTGATGAAACATTTGAGGTGAAAAATACAACACCAGATGCACTAACACTTCAACAGACGTTTGCAAAAATGGTTGAACACGGTGTGGATAGCACAGTAATGGAAGTTTCGTCACATGCTTTAGATCTTGGCCGTGTACACGGATGTGATTACGATGTAGCAGTGTTTACAAATTTAACACAAGATCATTTAGACTATCATAAAACGATGGAAGAATATAAGCATGCAAAAGGGTTGCTATTTGCGCAACTTGGCAATAGTTATAATCATAATCGTGAAAAATACGCGGTATTGAATAACGATGATGCTGTAACAGCGGAATATATGAGAAGTACTGCAGCAACTGTTGTAACGTATGGAATTGATACAACAAGTGATGTTATGGCAAAAGATATCGTTATGACAAGTGGTGGAACTACATTTACGCTTGTAACACCGTATGAGAGTGTAAATGTTACGATGAAATTAATTGGGAAATTTAATGTATATAACGTACTAGCTGCGACAGCGGCAGGACTTGTTTCTGGTGTAAGTTTAGAAACAATCATTGATGTAATAAAGGAACTAGCTGGAGTTCCAGGACGTTTTGAAGTAGTTGATGGTGGACAAAATTATACAGTTATTGTTGATTATGCACATACACCAGATAGCTTAGAAAATGTATTAAAAACAGCAAAACAGTTTGCAAAAGGTGACGTATATTGCATCGTCGGTTGTGGCGGTGATAGAGATAGAACGAAGAGACCAATCATGGCAAGTGTTGCAACACGATATGCAACTCACGCCATTTACACTTCAGATAATCCAAGAAGTGAAGAGCCAGGAGCTATTTTAGATGATATGGTACATGGTGCAAATGGAAATAATTATGAAGTAATTATTGATAGAAAAGAAGCGATATACCATGCAATTGCTAACGCAAAAGCTGAAGATATCATCATTATTGCTGGTAAGGGTCATGAAACATATCAAATTATTGGTAAAGATGTTCATCATTTTGACGATCGTGAAGTCGCTAAAGAAGCAATTACAGAGCGTTTAAACAACGAAGAGTAACAACGTGAGAGGAGGACTACATGTGCTTGAGCAAGGTTTATTAGTAACGGCTGGGGTAGCATTCTTAATTTCTGTTGCCCTTTCGCCATTGTTTATTCCGTTTTTAAGAAAATTAAAGTTCGGACAGAGTATTCGAGATGAGGGACCAAAGTCACATCAAAAAAAATCAGGGACACCGACAATGGGTGGTATTGTCATATATGTATCTATGATGGTAACTTCACTTATTATGGCGATTAAGTTTAATCATTTAGGTGCAGAAGTTTCGTTATTACTATTAGTAACATTTGGTTACGGATTGATTGGATTTTTAGATGACTACATAAAGGTAGTTAAGAAGAGAAATCTTGGTTTAACATCAAAACAAAAATTAGTAGGTCAGCTTGTGATTGCTATTGCGTTCTTTTTAATTGGAAAAGGGCAAGCGTTCCACACATACATCATGATTCCGGGAACGGATGTTAAGTTTGAATTAGGTTGGGCGTATTTTGTACTTGTACTATTTATGCTTATTGGTGGATCAAATGCAGTTAACTTAACTGACGGTTTAGATGGTTTATTATCAGGAACAGCTGCTATTGCATTTGGAGCGTTTAGTATTATTGCTGTAGCGCAAGAGCAATTTGGAGTAGCGATATTCTGTATGGCGGTTGTAGGAGCTGTACTTGGATTTTTAGTATTCAATGCGAATCCAGCGAAAGTGTTTATGGGAGATACAGGTTCTTTAGCTTTAGGTGGAGCCATTGCAGCTGTAGCAATTTTATTAAAACAAGAATTGCTACTTGTAATCATTGGCGGAGTATTCGTAATGGAAACTTTATCTGTTATTATTCAGGTTATTTCATTTAAAACAACAGGAAAACGTGTCTTTAAAATGAGTCCATTACACCATCATTATGAATTATGTGGTTGGTCAGAGTGGCGTGTTGTTGTGACGTTTTGGTCTGTAGGATTTTTATTAGCTGTGTTAGGAATTTATATCGGGGTGTGGATGTAATTGAAAACTGTAACTGAATTTCAAAATAAAAATATTCTTGTATTAGGCATTGCAAAAAGTGGTTATGCAGCAGCTACATTGTTACAAAAGTTAGGGGCAAATGTTATTGTAAATGACGGAAAGCCTTTAGCAGATAATGTACTTGCTGCAGAATTACAAGCAAAAGGAATGGACGTTGTATGCGGTGGTCATCCGTTAGAATTATTAGAGAGAAATATTTCTCTTGTAGTAAAAAACCCAGGAATCCCGTATTCTAATCCAATATTAGTTGCTGCGAAAGAAAAGCAAATTCCAATTGTTACAGAAGTTGAATTAGCATATCGTATTTCAGAAGCACCATTTGTTGGGATTACGGGATCTAACGGTAAAACGACGACGACAATGCTTACATTTGAAATGCTAAAAGAAGGACAGAAGCATCCGGTAATTGCAGGGAACATTGGAACTGTAGCGTGTGAAGTTGCACAGGATGCGAAAGAAAATGAAGTTGTAGTTACAGAACTTTCATCGTTCCAATTGATGGGAGTAGAATTGTTCCAACCTAAAATTGCTGCGTTTTTAAATTTATTTGAGGCCCACTTAGATTATCATGGGACGAAGAAAGAATATGGTTTAGCAAAAGCAAATATTTTTAAAAACCAAACAGAAAATGATTATAGTGTAATAAATGCAGATGATGCAGATGTGATGGCTTTATCTGCTTATAGTAAAGGTCAAAAAGTACTATTCTCAACAACGAAAGAAATTGAAGATGGTGCGTGTATAAAAGATAATGCTCTTTATTTTAAAGGTGAAAAAGTTATTGAAGTAGACGATATCGTTTTACCGGGTCAACATAATTTAGAAAATATTTTAGCAGCGATGAGTATCGCAAAATTATTGGGTGTTTCTAACGAAGCGATTACGGCGGTGTTAAAACGTTTTACAGGTGTAAAACATCGTTTAGAATATGTAACAACTATAAACAACCGTAAGTTTTATAATGACTCAAAAGCAACGAATATGTTAGCGACAGAGAAAGCTTTATCTGCGTTTACACAACCGACTGTGTTATTAGCAGGTGGGCTTGATCGTGGGAATGAGTTCGATGATTTAATCCCGTATTTCAAAAATGTTAAAGCGATTGTAACATTTGGACAAACCGCTCCAAAATTAGTAAGAGCTGCAGAAAAAGCGGGACTAGATACAATTGAAAGTGTCGATACTTTAGATGAAGCGGTAGTGAAAGCTTATGCTCATTCTACAGATGGCGATGTAATTCTTCTTTCTCCAGCATGTGCAAGCTGGGATCAATTTAAAACATTTGAAGAAAGAGGAGACATTTTTATACAAGCTGTGCATAAACTTATATAAAGTAAATCAAAACATCAGTAGGCTAACACCTACTGATGTTTTGTTACATAGGGCAAAAGTTTCTGCCTAAAGAGGTGGTGTTTATGGGTAATGAAGAAAACGCCTGATTTTATTCTCATCATCGTTACACTTGCGTTGTTAACAATCGGAATGATTATGGTTTATAGTGCGAGTGCGGTTTGGGCCTCTTATAAAATGGGGGACTCATTCTTTTTTGCAAAAAGGCAATTGCTATTCGCAGGTCTTGGTGTAGTGGCTATGTTTTTTATTATGAAAATTGATTATTGGGTGTGGCGTACGTATTCAAAAGTAATTTTGCTAGTTTGCTTCATTCTTCTTATTCTCGTTCTTATTCCTGGAGTAGGTCTTGTTCGAGGAGGAGCGCGAAGTTGGATTGGAATCGGGGCATTTTCCATTCAACCGTCCGAATTTATGAAGTTTGCGATGATTATTTTCTTAGCGAAATTTTTAGCGGAACGACAAAAATTAATTACCTCTTTTAAACGTGGTTTACTACCAGCTCTAGGTTTTGTATTTCTTGCTTTCGGAATGATTATGTTACAGCCAGATCTTGGTACAGGAACGGTAATGGTCGGGACATGTATCATTATGATATTTATCTCGGGAGCAAGGGTCTTTCACTTTGCAATGTTTGGTTTGCTTGGTGTAGCAGGATTTGTAGGGCTAATTGCATCAGCACCGTATCGGATGAAACGTATTACATCATATTTAGATCCGTGGTCAGATCCGCTTGGAAGTGGATTTCAAATTATTCAATCGTTACTTGCAATTGGACCGGGAGGATTATTCGGGCTTGGACTTGGACAAAGTAGACAAAAGTTTCTTTATTTACCTGAACCGCAAACAGACTTTATATTTGCAATCTTATCCGAGGAATTAGGTTTTATTGGTGGTTCATTTGTGTTATTATTATTTAGTCTATTATTATGGCGTGGGATTCGTATAGCTTTAGGAGCGCCAGATTTATATGGTACGTTTTTAGCAGTAGGTATTGTGGCGATGATTGCGATTCAAGTAATGATTAATGTTGGTGTTGTAACAGGATTAATGCCTGTTACGGGTATTACTTTGCCGTTTTTAAGTTATGGTGGATCAAGTTTGACATTAATGTTAATGGCAGTAGGTGTATTATTAAATATAAGTCGCCATTCTCGCTACTAAACCCTGTTTTATAAGACAGGGTTTTTCGTATGTGTACGAAGAAACAATATGTATATAGAAATAAATACGACTGTAATAAGAAAAAGAGAAGCGGAGGAGTTAGTAGTGCGTGTATTAGTAAGTGGTGGGGGCACTGGAGGTCATATTTATCCGGCTCTTGCTTTAATAAGAGAAATAAAAAAATTAAATCCGGAAGCAAGGTTTTTATATATTGGTACGGAGAATGGATTAGAGAGCACAATCGTGCCAAAAGCAGGTATACCGTTTCAATCTATTGTTATAAGTGGATTTAAGCGTAAAATATCGTTAGATAACGTGAAAACGGTGATGCGTTTCCTAAAAGGTGTACAAGATAGTAAACGATATATTCGTCGTTTTAATCCAGATATTGTAATTGGAACAGGTGGATATGTATGTGGACCTGTTGTATATGCTGCGGCAAAATTAGGTATTCCAACTATTGTACATGAACAAAATAGTGTACCTGGTGTAACGAATAAATTTTTAAGCCGCTATGTTGATAAAGTTGCAGTTTGTTTTGAAGCGGCTGCAGAACATTTTCCGCAGTCAAAAGTGGTCATGACAGGAAACCCACGAGCGTCAGAAGTAATGGATCAAAATGGAATGAAAGGAAAACGTTCAGTAGGTTTATCTCTTCCTAAAAAATCCGTGCTTATTTTTGGTGGCAGCCGTGGGGCTAGACCAATTAACGATGCTTTCGTAGAGGCAATTGAACAGTTTGGAAATAAAAGTTACGAAATATTGTATGTAACAGGTGAAGTTCATTACGACAAAGTGATGGATGCAGTGAAGCAAAAAGGGAACCCAAATAATGTTATTATTAAACCTTTCATTCATAATATGCCAGAAGTACTTACAGGTGTAGACCTTGTTGTCTCAAGGGCTGGAGCAACAACACTTGCAGAATTAACAGCGTTAGGTAAGCCAAGTGTGTTAATTCCGAGTCCTTATGTAACAAATAACCATCAGGAAAAAAATGCACGTTCTGTTGTCGATAAAGGAGCAGCAAAAATGTTGCTTGAAAAAGATTTAACAGCTGAAACGCTTATTCGTGATATTGACGAGATTTTATTAGATACACAAACATTACAAAATATGAAGCTTGCTGCTGGGCAATTAGGTATTCCAGATGCAGCAAATAAGTTGTATGAAGTAATGAATAAGCTTGTAAAAAAATAACGTTAGGTGAACGCCCTGCATACTACTGTAATAAGGATGCTTAGTATGGGGGAGATTGTTTATGGAGCAATTAGTAAATGAGCTTATAGAAGCAAATGTTGGTCGCGTGTTAGTGGATGAACCGTTAGCACGTTATACAACTATGAAAATAGGTGGACCAGCTGATATTTTAATTGTGCCAAAGCATGTTGCCGGTATTGAAAAAACGTTGCAGTTAGTAAAGAAATATAAAACAAAGTGGACTGTAATTGGTCGCGGTTCGAACCTTCTTGTATCTGATCTAGGTATAGAAGGTGTCGTTATTCGTTTAGGAGAAGGATTAGACCACTTAGAAGTCGAAAAACATAGAGTAAGAGTTGGTGGTGGGTATCCCCTAATTAAATTATCAACTTTACTTAGTCGGCAAGGGTTAGCCGGTCTGGAGTTCGCAAGTGGTATTCCAGGAAGTGTTGGCGGTGCAGTGTATATGAATGCAGGAGCACATAATTCGGATATATCAAACATATTATCAAAAGCTCTTATTTTGTTTGAAGACGGAACAATTGACTGGTTAACGCATGGAGAAATGGAGTTTTCCTATCGTACATCTGTATTGCAAACGAAACGTCCTGGTATTGTTTTGGAGGCTGAGTTTCAATTACAAATAGGTGAGCGTGAGAGAATTGTAAGTGTTATGCAAAAGAATAAAGATTACCGTCGTGAAACACAGCCATGGAATCATCCGTGCGCAGGAAGTGTGTTTCGGAATCCAACTCCATACTTTGCAGGAGATTTAATAGAAAAGGCGGGGCTTCGTGGTTATCAAATAGGTGGAGCTCAAATTTCTGAAATGCATGGAAATTTTATTATTAATACTGGGGGAGCCAGCGCGCAAGATGTCTTATCTTTAATTGCATTAATAAAACAAACAATTAAGGATAAATTTGGCGTAGAAATGCATACAGAAGTAGAAATCATTGGAAGATAACGGTTATTCGTTCCGCTCATTATCATTTATGTTATAATAAGAAGATAAGAACGGCATGAGGAACATGCCGTTCTTTATGTTACGTAGGGGGATCGTACATGAAAAATAGTAAAGTGATTAAACTACAGGATCGTGTACCAAAGTTAAAAAATCAACAGAAGAAAAAGAAGAAAAATGTTAATCATCGGTTGATTTTATACATATCAATTTTATTTTTATTAGTGCTCTTTTTAATTTATTTTCGATCTCCGCTTAGCAATATAAAAAAGATAAGTGTGTTTGGAAATCATTATATGACAGATGAACAAGTGATGAAGGAATCAGGTGTGACGTATGATACAAGTTATTTCCGGGTGACAGCACATAAAGCAGAAGAAAACTTAACGAAACGAAAAGAAATTAAAGCAGTAAATGTAAAGAAACGTTTTCCAAATAAAATTGACGTTCATATTGAAGAATATTTAACGATTGGTTATATAAACAAAGATGGGAAATTACAACCGTTATTAGAGAATGGGAAAACACTTGATGTACTCCCGAACGGAAAGCTTCCTGTTGCAGCGCCAATTTTTGAACCTTTTAAAGAGGAGAAGATGAAGGAGTTAATTGCTGAGCTTGAAAAATTAACACCAACTATTTTAAGGTCTATTTCTGAAATTCGTTATTCACCGACGAATGCGAATGAAGACCATCTTACCTTATATATGAATGAAGGGTATGAAGTAAGCACAACGATTCAAAATTTCGCAAAGCGTATGGAAACCTATCCACTTATCTTAAAAACAATTGAGCCGGGTAAAAAGGTATTAATTGACTTAGAAGTAGGGGCATATACGAAAGAATTAGAAGCGGAAGAAAAAAAAGAATAGAACGATAGTTTTCCCTACTTAATAGTAGAAAAAACGAAACGAATGTTCTGCTTGATGCATAGGAATTTACAAGAATGGTTCATTTGATGAAAAATATGTAAAAATTCTTAGATTCATACTAGGATTGGTACAAGTTTCACTTTTCTATGAGTACATCTTAGTGTAGACTTATACTTGGCGGTAATCTTTACACTTGAAATAGAATTATTTCAAGATAAGCAGTTATTCATAGTTTACTGCGATATTCTTAAATGAATGTTAAATAAAAATAAGAAAAATATAGGGTTAAAAAAGGGAAACGTATAAAGACGTTGAATATTTTTCTTATAAATAGTAAAGTTGCGATTGTTGTTCCATATATTGAGTTGTATGGTATAAATAAAGAAGGAGGTGCCAAAGAATGAACAGCAATGAAATATATGTTAGTCTTGACATCGGTACATCCAATGTTAAAGTCATCATTGGTGAAATGGTTAATGACAGCTTAAACATTATTGGTGTTGGAAATGTAAAATCAAATGGTTTAAAGAAGGGATCGATAGTTGATATAGACGAGACTGTTCGATCAATTAAAAAAGCAATTGAACAAGCTGAGCGCATGGTGGGAATCCACATTGAGCAAGTTGTAGTAGGTGTCAATGCAAACCAGGTACAGCTACTTCCTTGTCACGGAGTAGTCGCTGTTTCAAATGAAGATCGTGAAATCGGGAATGAAGATGTCTTACGCGTTCTAGATGCAGCACAAGTTGTGTCAATTGCTCCAGAACGTGAGTTTATTGATGTGGTACCTCGACAGTTCATTGTAGACGGTCTTGACGAGATTAACGATCCGCGCGGGATGATCGGTGTAAGATTAGAAATGGAAGGTACACTTATTACAGGCTCGAGAACTTTACTACATAACCTACTTCGTTGTGTAGAAAAAGCAGGTCTTGAAATTGTTGATATTTGTCTTCAACCTTTAGCGGCTGCAACAGTTGCTATATCTTCAGATGAAAAAAATAGAGGAGTAGCCCTTGTTGATATGGGGGGAGGATCTACAACTTTATCTATTTTTAAAGATGGAGAGTTACAAGCGACGAGCGTATTACCATTAGGTGGAGACCATATAACGAAAGATATTGCGATTGGGTTGAAAACTTCAACAGAAAATGCAGATCAAATTAAGTTGAAATATGGACATGCTTTTTATGATACAGCGTCTGAAGAAGAGATGTTTACGGTTCCTATTATGGGAAGCGATCAAACAGAACAATATTCTCAGTTGGAATTATCGGATATAATAGAGGCTCGTGTAGAGGAAATTTTAATGTTTGTTCAAGATGAAGTGCGTAAGTTAGGAGTAAAGCAAGTAGCTTCTGGTTATGTACTAACTGGTGGAATTGCTTCTATGCCAGGTGTTCTTGATCTTGCATATGATATTTTACATGAAAATGTTCGTATAGCAACTCCTGATTATATTGGCGTGCGTGAGCCCCAATATACAAGTGGAGTAGGATTAATTAAACATTCTTATCAAAAAGCTAAGTTGCGTGGGAAAAATGTGCAGGAAAAACAAGAGCATTTTGAACCAGTACCAGCACCAGCTCCAACGCCGGTACAACAGCAACCTGCGAAACAAAAAACTCGTAATCAAAACAATAATAATCAAAATGATGACCGTATGATGTCAAAAGTAAAACGTGTATTCCGTTATTTATGGGATTAAAATTGGACACGAAAAATGAGGTTCTAGGGGGATTTCGACATGTTAGAGTTTGATACTACTCAAGATCAATTAGCGAATATAAAAGTTATCGGTGTCGGCGGTGGCGGAAACAATGCTGTAAACCGTATGATTGAACACGGTGTACAAGGTGTAGACTTTATCGCTGTGAATACTGATGCACAAGCATTAAATCTATCAAAAGCTGAAACGAAAATGCAAATTGGTGGAAAATTAACACGTGGACTTGGTGCAGGTGCAAACCCTGAAGTAGGGAAAAAAGCTGCAGAAGAAAGTAAAGAACAGATCCAAGAAGCACTTCGTGGTGCTGATATGGTATTCGTAACTGCTGGTATGGGCGGCGGAACTGGAACTGGTGCAGCTCCAGTTGTTGCTCAAGTGGCAAAAGAATTAGGTGCATTAACAGTTGGTGTTGTAACACGCCCATTTACATTTGAAGGACGTAAGCGTGCAACACAAGCGGCATCTGGTATTGCGGCATTTAAAGAAAATGTAGATACACTTATTGTAATTCCAAACGATCGCTTATTAGAGATTGTTGATAAAAACACGCCAATGTTAGAGGCATTCCGTGAAGCAGATAACGTATTACGTCAAGGTGTTCAAGGTATTTCTGATTTAATTGCAACACCAGGTTTAATTAACTTAGACTTCGCAGACGTAAAGACAATTATGTCTAATAGAGGTTCTGCTTTAATGGGTATTGGTTCTGGTAATGGAGAAAATCGTGCTGCTGAAGCTGCGAAAAAAGCGATTTCTAGTCCATTATTAGAAACATCTATTGATGGAGCTCAAGGTGTTATCATGAACATTACGGGTGGAGCTAACTTAAGCTTATATGAAGTACAAGAAGCGGCAGACATTGTAGCTTCAGCTTCAGATCCAGAAGTAAATATGATCTTCGGTTCGGTTATTAATGAAGGATTAAAAGATGATATCGTTGTAACTGTAATTGCAACTGGTTTTGATGATACAATTGCAACTCAACCACCAAAACCAATTATCCGTCCGAATGTGAATCACACGCAACAACAGCAACAGCCAGTAGCTCAACCACCAAAACAACGTGAAGTAAAACGTGAAATGAAGCGTGAAGAGCCGGTTGTACATGAGCGTCATTCAGATTCAGATGATATCGATATTCCAGCATTCTTACGTAATCGTCGTAGACGATAAAAGAAAAGGAGCATTTATGCTCCTTTTTTGTTTTATACAGGGAAAAGATCTGCTAAGCAGGTCTTTTTTTATTGTAATTTATTCCGCTTTTTGCTGGGTAGCTCAATTGGTGCGTACAGATTAAAGTTTCACTTTATATGTAAGAAAAAAATATAGCATTCTATGAAACATATACTTTTATTTTTTACCGACAGATTATGTCTAGAAAGCACAAAATAACAAAAAAACACCTCCGCAAATTGACACACTTTCCTATTGGATATGCATTATACTAGTCTCAACTTAAAAAAAGAGGTGAATTGTTTGGTTGTTTACGCCGACGTTGTTTGGTTGTTAAACGCCTGCATTGATTTTCTTTTACTTTTATTAACAGCTACCGTGTTAAAAAAGAAGATCAAAAGATGGAGGCTTGTGTTAGGGGCATTGATAGGTTCAACCATTGTTATTTTTGCCTTTACTCCTTTTGCTTCTATGATGACACATCCGATTATGAAACTACTGTACTCGTTACTTATTGTGTATACAGCATTTGGGTTTACAACATTTAGAAATTATGCACAAACTGTTTTTACTTTTTACTTTGTAACCTTTATGGTTGGCGGAGGATTAATGGGCACTCATTTCTTTTTGCAAACGAATGAAATGGTAAATGGGTTGGTTCAATCTCAATCAATTTCTTACGGTGACCCAATTAGTTGGTTGTTCGTTATTTTTGGTTTTCCAGTCATTTATTATTTTTCTAAAAAGCGTATTGAAAGCGTAGAGGTTACAAAAATACACTATGATCAAATTGTGAAATTGAAAATTCAATTAGCTGAAGAGGAACTAGAACTCGCAGGTTTAATTGATAGTGGGAATCAACTTTACGACCCGTTAACGAAAACACCTGTTATGATTATGCATATTTCATCATTAGAACATTGTTTGCCAGCTTGGTTAACAGAACAAATTTATTCCAAAACACAGATTCCTCAAATACCAGAAAATGATTCTGGGTGGGCGACAAAATTACGCTTAATTCCTTTCCGAGCAGTAGGAGTAGAGAATCAATTTTTATGGGCAATTAAGCCAGAAAGTGTACAAATTTATCATGAAGGTAGTTCTATTGTCGTGAATAAAGTATTGATTGGATTAAATACACAACAGTTGTCAACCAATGGAGAGTATCAATGTATTGTGCATCCGAAAATGTTAATTTCGCAAAAGATGGTAATTGCTTAATAATGGGAGGCGGGATAATATGATGAAATTAAAATTTTATTTAGTATACCTTTGGTATAAAGTATTGTTGAAATTAGGAATTAAGACCGATGAAATTTATTACATTGGTGGAAGTGAAGCGTTACCACCGCCGTTAACGAAAGAAGAAGAGGAAGTTTTATTAAATAAATTGCCAAAAGGAGATCAGGCGGCAAGGTCGTTACTGATTGAACGTAATTTACGGCTAGTCGTATATATAGCAAGAAAGTTTGAAAATACAGGGATAAATATTGAAGATTTGATTAGTATTGGAACAATCGGGCTTATTAAAGCGGTAAATACATTTAATCCAGAAAAGAAAATAAAATTAGCAACATATGCCTCACGTTGTATCGAAAATGAAATCTTAATGCATTTACGCCGCAATAATAAAAATCGTTCAGAAGTTTCTTTTGATGAACCACTTAACATCGATTGGGACGGGAATGAACTTTTATTATCAGATGTATTAGGGACAGACGATGATATTATTACAAAAGATTTAGAAGCTACGGTTGATCGTCATCTTCTAATGAAAGCATTACATCAATTGAATGATCGTGAAAAACAAATTATGGAACTTCGGTTTGGGCTCGCTGGAGGAGAGGAAAAGACGCAAAAAGATGTAGCGGATATGCTTGGGATTTCACAGTCATACATTTCGCGTTTGGAAAAAAGAATCATAAAAAGGTTACGAAAAGAATTTAATAAAATGGTGTAAAGAATAAGACCAGCCGTTATGTAGGCTGGTCTTATTCTCTTTCGTTGTATGAGGAAGGACAACGAAAATGAAAAATGAAGAGAAAACCGCATGCATAAAATCCCCTTCAAAGGAAATACTTTACACTGTACAGCAACTCCCGATAGGAGGGAACACTTTGACGAGAAACAAAGTAGAAATTTGCGGTGTTGATACAGCTAAACTTCCCGTACTAAAAAATGATGAAATGCGTAAATTATTTCGTGAAATGCAAAGTGGAGAGATAAGCGCAAGAGAGAAATTAGTGAATGGAAACTTACGTCTTGTACTGAGCGTCATCCAAAGATTTAATAACAGAGGAGAATATGTTGACGATTTATTTCAAGTTGGTTGCATCGGACTTATGAAATCCATTGATAATTTTGATTTAGGCCAAAATGTAAAATTTTCAACGTATGCTGTGCCGATGATTATTGGGGAAATACGCAGATATTTGCGTGATAACAATCCGATTCGCGTATCTCGCTCATTACGAGATATTGCGTATAAAGCGTTACAAGTAAGAGAAAAGTTGATTGCAGAAAATTCAAAAGAACCAACAGCAATGGATATTGCAAAAGTGCTTGAAGTGACTCATGAAGAAATTGTTTTTGCTTTAGATGCAATTCAAGATCCAGTTTCATTATTTGAACCGATTTATAACGATGGGGGAGATCCTATCTTTGTTATGGATCAGTTAAGTGATGAAAAACAAAAGGACGAGCAGTGGGTTGAAGAGTTAGCACTAAAAGAAGGAATGAAGCGTTTAAATGATCGTGAGAAAATGATTATTCGCAAACGTTTCTTCCAAGGGAAAACACAAATGGAAGTTGCAGAAGAAATTGGGATTTCTCAAGCACAAGTGTCACGTTTAGAGAAATCAGCTATTAAACAAATGAATAAGACGATTCAAGGATAAGGTTTCACCATTTATGGTGAGACCTTTTTATATGTCATATAGTTTGTTTGCGCTCATAGTAGGATAGCTGTGTTCATATAATAAAAATAATATGAGGTTGGTAAGAGGGTGCTTCCTGTTAATTTGAGAAACAATGTTTTTTCGATTCGTCATATATAAGGGAGAGGATGAAAGTGATACAAATTTCGGAATTACAGATGAAAGATATAATAAATGTTTCAGACGGAAAAAGGCTGGGTAATATTGGTGATATTGAAATTGATATGAACACAGGGAAGATCGATTCTATTATTATTTCTAAAAAGGAACGTGCGTTCGGGATTTTTGGGAAAGACGTAGAAATTGTAATTCCTTGGAAAGAAATTGTGAAAATTGGGGAAGATGTCATACTTGTTAGAGTAAATCCTGTTAATTCTGTAACAGAATCAATACAAACACCGACAATTTCATAAAGAATATTACAAATTCCTCTTTTTTTTCTGTTAGGATTATGAAAAAATAAAAGTATGGTAAAATAGACAGGAAGTACCATGCTTTTTTATGTTATTTTAATTAAAAGGAGCCGCTGTTATGAGAGAACCATTTAAATATGTGGACGGTATACTGTATTTAGAAGCGTGGAAAGAACTTGGAAACATTACTGCTGGATTTACGACAAAAGATGGTGGGGTAAGTACGGGCTCCTTTCATGCAATGAATTTAGGATTACATGTGAATGATATTGCCGAGAACGTTCATGAAAATAGACGCATTTTAGCAAATAAGTTACAAAAACCATTAGAAAACTGGATTTGCTCTGAACAAGTTCATGATCATCATGTTGAAAAAGTAGGACAACAGGAAAAAGGAAGTGGCGTTTATTCATATGAAGACGGCATTTCAAAAACAGATGGCATTTATACGACTAATAATGATGTTCTTCTAACATCTTGTTATGCGGATTGTGTTCCACTCTATTTTTATGCACCATCACATGGTATGATAGGACTTGCGCATGCTGGATGGAAAGGCACTGTAAAAGAGATTGCAAAAGAAATGATTCAAAAATGGAATGCAGAAGGGATTTCAAGTGATGAAATTCATGTTGCGATTGGACCAGCAATTGGATCTTGTTGTTACGTTGTTGATGATCGAGTGTTAACAGCAGCAGAGCAAGTAGTGAACGGTTCTGTTCCTTATAAGAAAATTTCTGACGGACAGTACGCAATTGATTTAAAAGAAATTAATCGTATATTATGTGTACAAGCAGGCATAAAAGAAGAGAATATTGTAATGTCATCTCTTTGTACAAGCTGTGAAGAACAACTGTTTTTCTCTCATCGCCGTGATCAAGGTAAAACGGGGAGAATGTTGAGTTTCATAGGTTTTAAGGAGGAAGAAAGCAAGTGACAGTACAAAAAAATTTAACAACTGTAAACGAAGCAATTAAACAATCTTGCGCGCGAGCGGGACGTTCTTTGCAAGATATTAAACTCGTTGCGGTTACAAAAACGGTAGGAATTGAAAAAACAAACGAAGTAATTGAAGCTGGAATTATCGATTTAGGTGAAAATAGAAATGAAGGTTTCTTACAGAAGTACGAACATTTCGGTTCAAAAGTGAATTGGCATTTTATTGGATCATTACAAACGAGAAAAGTAAAAGAAATCATTAATGAAATCGATTATTTACATTCATTAGATCGCCTTTCACTTGCAAAAGAAATTCAAAAACGTGCGGATAAGAAAGTGAAATGTTTTATTCAAGTGAAAACATCATCTGAAGAATCAAAGCAAGGATTGGCAATAGAAGAAACCGTTTCTTTTATTCAAAGTTTGCAAGAATTGGATAAGATTGAAGTGGTTGGACTAATGACAATGGCTCCATTTACAGAAGAAGAGGGAGAAATCAGACGCTGTTTTAAGGAGTTACGTATGCTACAAGCAGAGGTGCAGGAGCTAGAATTATTACATGCGCCATGTAAAGAATTATCAATGGGAATGTCTAATGATTACACGATTGCAATTGAAGAAGGTGCTACATATATTCGTTTGGGGACGATTTTAGTAGGAAAAGCGTAAAAGGAAGGAGAATCTTATTATGAGTTGGTCAAAAGTAAAATACTTCTTTTTTGATACACCGGAAGAAAAAGAAGCAGCTCAATATAGTTATGAAAAGGAGCAATCAGACATGAAGAAGCAGCAAGATCCGCCAGAACAGCAAGATGTTACGTTTCCAAAAGCGCAACCGAAACAAAATGTTGTGAGCATTGAAACAGCAAAGCAATCTTCAAAAGTTGTTTTATTAGAACCACGCACATATTCGGAAGCGCAAGGAATTGCGGACCATTTAAAAGGTAGACGAGCTGTTGTAATTAATTTACAACGAATGTCTACTGATCAAGCTGTACGTATCGTTGACTTTTTAAGTGGTACTGTATACGCTATAGGCGGGGACATTCAAAAAATAGGACCGAAAACATTTATGTGCACGCCTGAAAATGTAGATATAGTTGGTGCAATTTCAGAGTTATTCGGTGAAGAAGAAGACACAAATATAAAGAGGTGGTAATACGCCATGGAAACAGTTTTAAGGCTTTTAGTTACTGCTATCGAGATTTACTCGTGGGCACTTATTATTTACATTCTCCTATCATGGTTCCCAGGTGCAAAGGAATCAACTTTCGGAGATTTTCTTGCCCGTATTTGTGAACCGTATTTAGAACCATTTCGCAGATTTATTCCGCCGCTTGGTATGATTGACATCTCACCACTCGTTGCGATTTTTGCGTTGAAACTTGCTACAAGTGGTTTAGTAACTTTATTCGGCTATTTCTTATAGTAAGAGGTTAAATACATGAGCATCTACGAGCATTTTAGACCTGATGAAGTGGTCTTTGTGGATAAAGTGTTAGAGTGGAAGCGAGCAGCAGAGTACCATCAAGTGAAGTTAACAGACTTTCTTGATCCAAGACAACAACAAATTGTCACGATGGTAATAGGACAAGGAGATGTTGCTGTACAATTTGATGGTGCAACGTCTCAAGCAGAGCGCAAAAGAGCACTCATTTATCCGGACTATCTAGTAATAAATGAAGAGGAATTTCAAGTAGAAGTATTGGAAATTGACTATCCTTCCAAGTTTTATACGCTAGAGCATAGGCAAATATTAGGTACATTTATGTCTCTCGGTTTAACGAGAGAAAAATGTGGTGATATTTTGCTTCAAGAAGATCGTGCCCAAATTGTAGTCGCGAAAGAAGTTGTATCTTATATTGAGATGAACTTACAATCTATAGGAAAAGTGAAAGTCTCCTTATCACCAGTGCAAGGGGAAAAAATTCTACAGATACAAGAAACGTGGGGGGAGAAATCCGGAACGGTTTCTTCACTTCGTTTAGATGTTATGTTAGCTGAAATGTTACATATATCTAGGCAAAAAGTACAACCTTTCATAAAAAATGGTTTAGTAAAAGTGAATTGGAAAACAGTGGAGCAAACCTCTTATGAATGTTATCCAGGAGATGTTTTTTCAGTGAGAGGATATGGACGCAGTAAATTGTTTTCTGTAGAAGGTAGAACAAAGCGCGACAAATGGAGAATTTTGTATGGTATACTAAAATGATTGGTTTTTTAGAAGGAAATCCTCCTATTTTGTCGAAGAAAAGATATAATTGAAAGAGGAAATTTAGATAACTACTTGGAGGTGGCGTTGTGCCGTTAACACCATTAGATATTCATAACAAAGAATTTGGTCGCGGATTCCGTGGCTATGATGAGGATCAAGTAAATGAGTTTCTTGATCAAATTATCAAAGATTATGAATTAGTCATTCGTGAGAAAAAAGCTTTAGAAGAACAAGTTGCGCAATTAGAAGGGAAGTTAGATCATTTCTCTAATATTGAAGATACGTTAAACAAATCTATCGTTGTTGCACAAGAAGCAGCGGAAGAAGTAAAACGTAATGCCCAAAAAGAAGCGAAATTAATTGTACGTGAAGCTGAAAAGAATGCAGACCGTATTATTAACGAAGCTTTAGTAAAATCAAGAAAAGTTGCTTTTGATATTGAAGAGCTAAAGAAACAAGCGAAAGTATTCCGCACTCGTTTCCGTATGTTATTAGAAACACAGCTTGAAATGTTAAACAACGATGATTGGGATAAACTAATTGAGTTAGAAGACGAAGTAGACGAGCTGTTGAAAAAAGAAGAAACAGTGTAAGCTTGACGTTTTTCTCATTATTACATATAATTTTAAACAACATATTTATTAAGAAAAACGAAGATAGGGATAAGTACCTTTTTCATACCTTATATAGCGAACTGAGGATGGTGTAAGCTCAGGATAAGGAGATAATGGGAATATCACCCTGGAGTTCCGCGCTGAACAAATAGAGTAAGCGTAGGCGTATATTCGCGTTAAGAATATAAAGAGGATTGTATACATACGTATAGGATCTACTAGGGTGGTACCGCGGGAGACTTTCTCGTCCCTTTTTGGGATGAGAAAGTCTCTTTTTTATTCCGTTTTTTAGGTCTTTCTTTTATACATGTAAGGAGGAATTGAGCATGGAGTACAAAAATACATTACTAATGCCAAAAACAGAGTTCCCAATGCGTGGGAATTTACCAAAACGTGAGCCTGCAATGCAAGAAAAGTGGGCGGAAATGAATATTTATGAAAAGGTACAAGAACATACGAAAGGTCGTCCTTTATTTGTACTGCATGATGGACCTCCATATGCGAATGGTGACATTCATATGGGACATGCATTAAATAAAGTATTAAAAGACTTTATCGTTCGTTATAAATCAATGACTGGTTTCTGTGCGCCATATGTCCCAGGTTGGGATACACACGGTTTACCAATTGAACAAGCTTTAACAAATAAAGGTGTAAAGCGTAAAGAAATGACAGTTGCTGAGTTCCGTAAGTTATGTGCAGAGTATGCATATGAACAAGTAGAACGTCAGCGTGAGCAATTTAAGCGTTTAGGTGTACGTGCTGATTGGGATAACCCATACATTACTTTAGAGCCAGCTTATGAAGCACAACAAATTAAAGTGTTTGGTGATATGGCGAAAAAAGGTTATATCTATAAAGGACAAAAACCAGTTTACTGGTCACCAACGAGTGAATCAGCTTTAGCAGAAGCTGAAATTGAATACCAAGATAAAAAATCAGCATCTATTTACGTAGCATTCCCTGTAAAAGATGGAAAGAACGTATTAGAAGGTGATGAGAAATACATTATCTGGACAACAACGCCTTGGACGTTGCCTGCAAACTTAGGTATTTCTGTTCACCCAGAACTTGAATACGCTATTGTAAAAGTAAATGATGAAAAATATATTATTGCTTCTGAACTATTTGAGACAGTTGCAAAAACGTTAGAGTGGGAAAATGCTGAAGTTGTGAAAACGGTAAAAGGTAGTGAGCTTGAGTATACAGTTGCAAAGCATCCATTCTACGATCGTGATTCATTAGTTATGCTAGGAGATCACGTAACAACGGATGCAGGTACAGGTTGTGTTCATACAGCACCAGGACACGGGGAAGATGACTTTATTGTTGGTAAAAAGTATGGCTTAGAAGTACTTTGCCCAGTTGATGATAAAGGTGTATTAACAGAGGAAGCACCTGGATTTGAAGGCTTATTCTATGATAAAGCTAACAAGCCAATTACAGAAAAATTAGAAGAAGTAGGCGCATTACTGAAGCTAACATTCATTACGCATTCATATCCACATGATTGGAGAACGAAAAAACCTATTATTTTCCGTGCGACAGCACAGTGGTTTGCATCTATTGAAGCATTCCGTAAAGAGTTATTAGAA
The DNA here is from genome assembly GCF_022663775.1 of Bacillus cereus group sp. BfR-BA-01350. Taxonomy (NCBI): domain Bacteria; kingdom Bacillati; phylum Bacillota; class Bacilli; order Caryophanales; family Bacillaceae; genus Bacillus; species Bacillus cereus group sp. BfR-BA-01350. The sequence goes on along the minus strand of NZ_JAKUGD010000006.1, from coordinate 202,442 downwards.
GCTGTTGCGGAAACAAAATGGGTACCAGCATGGGGTGAAACTCGTCTTCATAACATGGTTCGTGACCGTGGTGACTGGTGTATTTCTCGTCAGCGTGCATGGGGTGTGCCAATTCCTGTATTCTATGCTGAGAATGGTGATCCAATTATTACGGATGAAACAATTAACCATGTAGCTGATTTATTCCGTGAACACGGTTCTAACGTATGGTTTGAGCGTGAAGCGAAAGATCTATTACCAGAAGGATTTACACATCCAGGTAGCCCAAATGGTGAATTCCGTAAAGAAACAGACATCATGGATGTATGGTTCGACTCAGGTTCTTCTCACCAAGCGGTATTAGAAGAGCGCAATGACTTACAACGTCCAGCAGATTTATATTTAGAAGGATCTGACCAATATCGTGGTTGGTTTAACTCTTCATTATCGACAGCAGTTGCTGTAACAGGAAAAGCGCCATATAAAGGCGTACTAAGCCACGGTTTCGTATTAGATGGTGAAGGACGTAAAATGAGTAAGTCGATTGGAAACATCGTCGTACCGAAGAAAATTATGGATCAATTAGGCGGAGATATTTTACGATTATGGGTATCTTCTGTTGACTATCAATCTGATGTACGTATTTCGGATGATATTTTAAAACAAGTAGCAGAAGTGTATCGTAAAATCCGTAACACATTCCGTTTCTTATTAGGAAACTTAGACGACTTTAAGCCAAGTGAAAATACAGTAGCTGTAGCTGAACTTCGTGAAGTAGATCGTTACATGTTAGTGAAATTAAATGACTTAATTACAAAAGTAAAAGAAGCATATGAGACATACGACTTCGCTGCTGTATATCATGCAATTCATAACTTCTGTACAATTGATTTAAGTTCATTCTACTTAGACTTTGCAAAAGACATTTTATACATTGAAGGTGCGAACCATGAAGATCGTCGTGCAATTCAAACTGTATTATATGATGTTCTTGTTGCATTGACGAAACTTGTAACACCAATCTTACCGCATACAGCTGATGAAGTATGGCCATACATTCCAGGTGTAACAGAAGAAAGTGTACAATTAACTGATATGCCAGAAGCTGTACAATTAGATGGTGCAGAAGCATTAAAAACAAAATGGGATGCATTTATGACATTGCGTGATGACGTATTAAAAGCGTTAGAAGTAGCTCGTAATGAAAAGGTAATCGGTAAGTCATTAAATGCAAGCATTACGCTATATCCAACTGCAGAAATGAAAGCTATGTTAGAGTCTATTAACGAAGACTTAAAGCAATTATTCATCGTTTCTGAGTACAAACTTGGTGGCATGATGGAAGAAGCGCCAGCAGATGCACCGAAGTATGAACATACAGCGGTTGTTGTTGCTCAAGCAACTGGTGAAACATGTGAACGTTGTTGGGTAGTTTCAGAAACAATTGGTAAAGACGCTGAACATGAAACATTATGTGAGCGTTGTGCAACAGTTGTTAAAGAAAATTATGTAAAATAATAAGGGATGACTGCACGTAAAGTGCAGTCATTTTTTTTTGTTAACAGTATATTGAAATAACTTTCACTCTCTTTCCTATGAAGGAAAAATGTGTGAGAGGTAAGCATATAAATTTCGGACACACTAATCGTACATTGCAACTGGGAGGAATGTACACGTGAATGAAATGTATATGGAAATCAAAGAAGAATTGCAATTGATGCGAAAAGAGTTACAAGAGAGGCTAGCTAAAGAGGTCATGCACAAATATGATACAGAGTTTAGCGAAGAGCTTGGATATGAAATGAAGGAAGAGATAAAGAAAAAACTTTTGTTACATGATATAAAAGAGGATTTAAAAGATGTAGAACGTGCATTATTTAAAATGGAAATAGATATGTATGGTATTTGTGAAGACACAGGGAGAGTCATTTCGGTAAAACAAATGAAAACGATGCCGACTGCCCGTACCATTCATGAATTTTTCTATGAAAAAGTAAATGTATGAATGTGCACAACGATATTATATTACCTTTTTTTAATTTATTTTATTCTTCTATAAAGGTTCATTGTGAAAAGGTTGCAGCTATGCTAAAATTTTGAGGTACACTGTCTTTGTGGGGGAAATGAAAATGATATATTATGTAATAGCGTTATTTGTCATTGCCATCGATCAAATATCGAAATGGCTAATTGTAAAGAACATGGAATTAGGTACGAGTATTCCGATTATCGATAATGTATTATACATAACATCACATCGAAATAGAGGAGCTGCTTGGGGCATTTTAGAAAATAAAATGTGGTTTTTCTACATTATTACAGTCGTTTTTGTAGCATTTATCGTATTTTATATGAAAAAATATGCAAAAACAGACAAGCTTCTAGGAATTTCATTAGGTCTAATTTTAGGCGGAGCAATTGGTAATTTTATTGATCGTGTATTTAGACAAGAAGTAGTGGATTTCATTCACGTGTATATTTTCTCGTACAACTATCCAGTATTCAATATCGCTGATTCAGCATTATGTATTGGTGTTGTATTAATTATTATTCAAACATTATTAGAAGGCAAGAAAACGAAGGAGTAATTGAATGAGTGAAGTAGTACAAGTAACAGTTGCAGAAGAACAAAAAAACGAGCGAATTGATAAATTCGTTGCAGGAATAAATAATGAATGGTCACGTACACAAGTACAACAATGGATTAAAGATGACGTTGTGACAGTTAATGGAAAAGCTGTAAAAGGGAATTATAAAGTTAGAGAAAATGATGAAATTACAGTGACGATTCCTGAGCCAGAAGAGTTAGATATTCAGCCAGAAGATATGAACTTAGAAATTTATTATGAAGATGCAGATGTACTTGTTGTTAATAAGCCGCGTGGTATGGTTGTACATCCAGCACCAGGTCATACAAGTGGAACGCTTGTGAACGGTCTTATGCACCATTGTACAGACTTATCGGGTATTAACGGTGTAATGCGTCCAGGTATCGTGCATCGTATTGATAAAGATACATCAGGCCTATTAATGGTTGCTAAAAATGATATGGCACACGAATCACTTGTAAATCAACTTGTAGCAAAAACAGTAACAAGACGTTACAAAGCGATTGTACACGGTGTTATTCCGCATGATAAGGGAACAATTGATGCTCCGATTGCTCGTGATAAGAAAGAACGTCAAAGTATGACGGTTGATGAAAATGGTAAGCATGCTGTTACGCATTTCCAAGTGTTAGAGCGATTCAAAGATTTCACACTTGTAGAATGTCGCTTAGAAACAGGGCGTACACACCAAATTCGTGTTCATATGAAATATATTGGCTATCCACTTGCAGGAGATCCAAAGTATGGACCAAAGAAAACATTAGACATGAATGGACAAGCACTTCACGCAGGCATTTTAGGATTTGACCATCCTCGTACTGGTGAATATATTCAGTTTGAGGCACCGATTCCGGAAGTGTTTGAAGACGCATTAAATATTTTACGAAAATAGTATTGACAAATCATAAGAAAACTGAGATACTGACAACAGTTAAATAATGATCCTTTAACACAGCCCCGTGAGGTTGAGAAGGTAACGGTTTGAAATACATAGGGTATGCTGTACCCTTTTTCAAAAGTCCTCTCGCACACGCTGAGAGGACTTTTTTTATACCATTACTCTCACGCAAGAAAAAAGCTTGGAGGTGTAGAGCATGCAAGAGAAAGCTGTCGTTTTAGATGACCAAATGATTCGCCGCGCTTTAACACGAATTAGTCATGAAATCGTGGAACGAAATAAAGGTGTCGATAATTGTGTTCTTGTCGGAATTAAAACTCGTGGAATTTTTATTGCACAACGTTTGGCAGAACGAATTGGTCAAATTGAAGGAAAAGAAATAGAGGTTGGAGAGCTAGACATTACGTTATATCGTGATGATTTAACGCTACAATCGAAAAATAAAGAACCACTTGTAAAAGGTTCTGATATCCCTGTAGATATTACGAAGAAAAAAGTTATCCTTGTGGATGATGTATTATATACAGGCAGAACTGTTCGAGCAGCAATGGATGCTCTTATGGATTTAGGTAGACCATCACAAATCCAACTAGCGGTTCTTGTTGATAGAGGTCATCGTGAACTACCAATTCGCGCTGATTATGTAGGAAAGAACATTCCAACATCAAGTGAAGAGCGTATCGAAGTTGATTTGCAAGAGACAGATCAACAAGATCGAGTAAGCATATACGATAAGTAAAGCCCTTTTAAATGTAGTCCTGTGAGGCTGCCAAAGGGTCTTGGCTTTCATATGTCAAATTTGGCATACGAAAGTGTAGGACTCTTTGTGCACAGGCACAAAGAGTTTTTTTATTGCAAAGATTTAAACTGAAGGAGGATGTAACAATGGAACAAAAGCCAGTGTTAGACGTTAATGAAGTACCGAAACCGGGAAAATGGTTATTTTTAAGTATACAACATTTGTTCGCGATGTTTGGATCAACAGTGCTTGTTCCATTTTTAACAGGATTGAATCCGTCAGTAGCATTAATATCAAGTGGATTAGGAACGTTAGCGTTTCTTCTTATAACGAAAGGTCAAGTACCTGCCTATCTTGGATCATCATTTGCCTTTATCGCACCGATTATAACAGCGAAAACGGCAGGGGGACCCGGAGCAGCAATGCTTGGTGGTTTGCTAGCAGGACTTGTATACATCTTAATCTCACTCGGAATTAAGAAATCAGGATCAAAGTGGATTATGAAATTACTACCACCAATCGTAGTTGGTCCAGTAGTAATGGTAATCGGGCTAGCTTTAGCACATACAGCAGTTAACATGGCGATGAATGGTGCGGATGGCAAATATAGCTTTACACACTTTTCAGTAGCATTAGTAACATTAGCAATTACAATCATTTGCTCCATATTCGGGAGAGGGTTCTTCAGTATCATACCAGTGTTACTTGGAATCATCGGAGGTTACATCTTCGCTTACTTCCAAGGACTAGTAGACTTAAAGCCGGTAGCTGAGGCAAAATGGTTTGTTGTACCAGATTTCACAGTACCATTTGTAACATACACACCAGAGTTTTCATGGAAGATTGTACTCTTGATGGTACCAGTTGCACTAGTAACAATTTCAGAACATATCGGACATCAAATTGTATTAGGGAATGTTATTAAAAGGGATTTAATTGAAAAACCAGGTTTACACCGTTCGATCTTCGGTGATGGAGTAGCAACATTAATCGCATCACTAATCGGTGGACCACCGAATACAACGTATGGTGAAAACATCGGTGTGCTAGCAATTACAAGAGCGTACAGTGTATACTTATTCATCGGTTCAGCGGTATTCGCAATCATGTTCGGATTTATTGGTAAGATTTCTGCGCTGATTCATTCGATCCCAACACCAGTTATGGGTGGTGTATCCATCTTACTATTCGGTGTAATCGCATCAAGCGGATTACGCATGATGGTAGACGATAAAACAGATTTAAGTGACAAACGAAACTTAATGATTGCATCAGTAATACTAGTAATCGGTATTGGTGGAGCGGTACTTCACGTAGGAGAATCATTCCAAGTAGAAGGAATGGCACTAGCAGCAATTGTAGGTGTACTGTTAAATCTACTACTACCGGAAACGAAACAAATAAAACAATCTAACCAGATTGCTTCATAATAATAACCTTTTAATTCAGTCCTGTGAGACCGGAAAGGGTGGCTTCTTTCTTGCACCCTAGTCTCACACGACTAGGGTATTTTTATGCAAAGGTTGTTATAAAAATACAAAAGTGGTAACATAAAAATCAGAAAGATGAGGGATGACGATGAGCCATTTGTTAACGATGAGTGAATTATCGGAAGTAGAAATTTCAGAAATCCTAAAAGACGCAGAAGATTTTGCGAATGGGAAAGAGAGCAAAACGACAGAGCAAACTTTTGTTGCAAACTTGTTCTTTGAGAATAGTACGAGAACGAGATTTAGCTTTGAAGTTGCTGAGAAGAGATTAGGACTTGATGTTTTAAACTTTTCAGCTGATGCATCTAGCGTACAAAAAGGAGAAACTTTATACGATACGATAAGAACACTAGAATCAATCGGAACAAAAGCAGTGGTCATCCGCCATGAGCAAGATCGCTACTTCGATGAACTAAAAGATCAGGTGAATATTCCAATCTTAAACGCTGGAGATGGATGTGGAAATCATCCAACACAGTGCCTGCTCGATCTTCTTACCATTAAACAAGAGTTTGGAAGATTTGAAGGTTTGAAGATTGCGATAGTAGGAGATGTTCGTCATAGCCGAGTAGCACGTTCTAATGCAGAAGCATTAACGAAGCTGGGTGCAACAATTTACTTTGCAAGTCCAGAAGAATGGAAAGATGAAGACAACACATTTGGAACATACAAATCATTGGATGAACTTGTTCCAGAAGTGGACGTAATGATGTTACTCCGTGTACAACATGAGCGTCATGATCATTATGAAACAGACATTATGAAAGAGTATCATGAGAAACACGGATTAACAGTGGAAAGAGAAAAGCGTATGAAAGAAGGAAGCATTATTATGCATCCAGCTCCTGTAAACCGTGATGTTGAAATTGCAAGTGAACTTGTTGAGTGTGAGCGTTCACGCATATTTAAACAAATGGAAAATGGAGTTTACGTAAGAATGGCTGTACTAAAACGCGCCTTACCAAATGTATTAGGAGGAATGAAACATGAATTATTTGTTTAAAAATGGTCGTTATATGAATGAAGAAGGAAAAATCGTAGCAACAGATCTTCTCGTACAAGACGGTAAAATCGCTAAAGTAGCAGAAAATATTACGGCAGATAATGCTGAAGTAATCGATGTGAACGGAAAGTTAATCGCACCTGGATTAGTAGATGTACACGTACACCTTCGTGAACCAGGTGGTGAACATAAAGAAACAATTGAAACAGGTACATTAGCAGCGGCAAAAGGTGGATTCACTACAATTTGCGCAATGCCAAATACACGTCCAGTACCAGATTGTAGAGAACATATGGAAGACTTACAAAATCGTATTAAAGAAAAAGCGCATGTTAACGTATTACCATATGGAGCAATTACAGTACGTCAAGCGGGTTCTGAAATGACAGATTTCGAAACGTTAAAAGAACTTGGAGCATTTGCTTTCACTGATGACGGTGTAGGCGTACAAGATGCTAGCATGATGTTAGCTGCTATGAAACGTGCAGCGAAATTAAATATGGCAGTAGTTGCGCACTGTGAAGAGAATACTCTTATTAATAAAGGTTGTGTACATGAAGGGAAGTTTTCTGAGAAACACGGATTAAACGGTATCCCATCAGTATGTGAATCTGTACATATTGCAAGGGATATACTGCTTGCTGAAGCGGCAGATTGTCACTATCACGTATGTCACGTAAGTACGAAAGGCTCTGTACGTGTAATCCGTGATGCAAAGAGCGCTGGAATTAAAGTAACAGCAGAAGTAACACCTCATCACCTAGTGTTATGTGAAGATGATATCCCATCAGCTGACCCTAACTTTAAAATGAACCCACCGCTTCGTGGAAAAGAAGATCATGCAGCATTAATTGAAGGTTTATTAGATGGAACAATCGATATGATCGCAACTGATCATGCACCGCATACAGCAGAAGAGAAAGCACAAGGAATTGAAAGAGCACCATTCGGAATTACTGGTTTTGAAACAGCATTCCCGCTTTTATACACAAACCTTGTGAAAAAAGGAATTATTACATTAGAACAATTAATTCAATTCTTAACAGAAAAGCCAGCTGATACATTCGGCTTAGAAGCAGGTCGCCTGAAAGAAGGTAGAACAGCTGATATTACAATCATTGATTTAGAACAAGAAGAAGAGATTGACCCAACAACATTCTTATCAAAAGGAAAAAATACACCATTCGCAGGTTGGAAATGCCAAGGATGGCCGGTAATGACAATCGTTGGTGGTAAGATCGCATGGCAAAAGGAGAGTGCATTAGTATGAAAAGACAACTTATCTTAGAAGATGGAACAGTATTAATTGGAACAGGTTTCGGAGGAGAAATCGAAAAGTCAGGTGAGGTTGTATTTACAACAGGAATGACTGGATATCAAGAAACATTATCTGATCCATCATATTGCGGTCAAATTGTAACATTCACGTACCCATTAATCGGAAACTACGGCATCAACCGTGACGATTTTGAATCGATTCACCCATCTGTAAATGGTTTAATCGTAAACGAAATTTGTGATCACCCATCAAACTTCCGTAATGAAATTTCGTTAAATGACTACTTAAAAGAAAGAAACATTCCAGGATTAGCAGGAATTGATACGAGAAAATTAACGAGAAAAATTCGTCAATACGGTACATTACGCGGACGCCTTTGTAACATGGATGCAGATGTAGAGTACATCGTAAGCCAATTAAAAGCGACAGTATTTACAGACCATGTGAAACGCGTATCAACGAAAGATCCATACCCAAGCCCAGGCCGCGGACATCGTGTTGTATTAGTAGACTTCGGTATGAAACATGGTATTTTAAGAGAATTAAATAAACGTGATTGTGATGTAATTGTAGTTCCTTACAACACAACAGCCGAAGAAATTTTACGCCTTAGTCCAGATGGAATTATGTTAAGTAACGGACCTGGGGATCCAAAAGATGTACCAGAAGCAATTGAAATGTTAAAAGACATTATCGGTAAAGTTCCTTTATTCGGAATTTGCCTAGGACATCAATTGTTCGCGCTAGCATCTGGTGCGAATACAAGTAAGTTAAAATTCGGCCACCGTGGGTTAAACCATCCAGTAAAAAATCTTGCAACTGGAAAAGTAGCAATTACATCTCAAAACCATGGTTACGCAGTAGAAGAAGAATCAGTTGAAAATACAGAACTTGAAATTACACATGTTGCTTTAAATGATGGAACAGTAGAAGGTCTTCGTCATAAGAAGTTCCCAGCATTTACAGTTCAATACCATCCAGAAGCTTCAGCAGGACCAGAAGATGCAAATGATTTATTCGAAGATTTCTTAACAATGATTGAAAACTTCAAGAAAGAAGGGGAAGAGTTATGCCAAAACGCCTAGACATTAACACAATTTTAGTAATCGGATCAGGACCAATTGTAATTGGGCAAGCAGCGGAGTTTGACTACTCTGGAACACAAGCTTGTCAATCTCTTAAAGAGGAAGGTTACAAAGTAATCCTTGTTAACTCTAACCCAGCAACAATTATGACAGATACTGCAACAGCAGATAAAGTATACATTGAGCCTTTAACATTAGAATTTGTAAGCCGAATCATTCGTAAAGAACGTCCAGATGCAATCTTACCAACATTAGGTGGTCAAACAGGTTTAAACATGGCTGTTGAACTTGCAAAATCAGGCGTACTTGAAGAGTGCGGAGTTGAAATTTTAGGAACAAAATTATCAGCAATCGAGCAAGCGGAAGATCGTGATTTATTCCGTACATTAATGCAAGATTTAAATGAACCAACACCACCAAGTGAAATTATTCATAACCTTGATGAAGCATATGGCTTTGTAAACGAAATTGGTTATCCAGTAATCGTTCGTCCAGCATTTACATTAGGCGGAACGGGCGGCGGAATTTGCCATAACGAAGAAGAGTTAATTGAAATCGTAACAAGTGGTTTAAAACATAGCCCAGTAACACAATGTTTATTAGAGAAAAGTATTGCTGGTTGTAAAGAAATTGAATATGAAGTAATGCGTGATTCAAATGATAACGCGATTGTAGTATGTAACATGGAAAACATCGATCCAGTTGGTGTTCATACAGGTGATTCTATCGTTGTAGCACCGAGCCAAACGCTAAGCGACCGTGAATACCAAATGTTACGTAATACTTCATTACGAATTATTCGTGCACTAGGAATTGAAGGTGGATGTAACGTTCAGCTTGCACTAGATCCATATAGCTTCCAATACTATGTAATCGAAGTAAACCCACGTGTAAGTCGTTCATCTGCATTAGCATCTAAAGCAACTGGATATCCAATTGCGAAATTAGCAGCGAAAATTGCAGTCGGCTTAACATTAGATGAAATCGTAAACCCAGTAACACAAAAAACTTACGCTTGCTTCGAGCCAGCATTAGACTATGTTGTTTCAAAAATTCCACGCTGGCCATTTGATAAGTTTGAATCAGCGAACAGAACACTTGGAACGCAAATGAAAGCAACTGGTGAGGTTATGTCAATCGGACGTAACTTAGAAGAATCATTATTAAAAGCGGTTCGTTCTTTAGAGCTTGGCATTTATCACTTAGAATTAGATCACTTAAAAGAACTTGATAAAGAAACAATGAAAAAACGCATTATTAAAGCAGATGATGAGCGACTGTTTATCGTAGCAGAAGCAATTCGTCAAGGTGTAACGAAAGAAGAGATTAACGAATGGTGTGAAATGGACTTCTTCTTCTTACAAAAAGTTGAAAACATCGTAAATATGGAACGCGAAGTAAAAGCGAATGTAGGAAATATGGAAGTACTACAAACCGCAAAAGAAATGGGCTTCAGCGATCACTACATCGCAGCAGCTTGGAACAAAACGGAGCGCGAAATTTACGATATGCGTAAAGAAAATAATATGACGCCAGTATTCAAAATGGTAGATACTTGTGCGGCAGAGTTTGAATCTGCAACACCGTATTACTACAGCACATACGCTGAGGAAAACGAATCAATTGTAACAGATCGTAAGAGTGTAGTAGTTCTAGGATCTGGTCCGATCCGCATTGGTCAAGGTGTTGAGTTTGACTATGCAACAGTTCACTCAGTATGGGCAATTAAAGAAGCTGGATATGAAGCGATTATCATTAATAATAACCCAGAAACTGTTTCAACAGACTTCAGTATTTCTGACAAATTATACTTTGAACCATTAACGATTGAAGATGTAATGCACATCATCGATTTAGAAAAACCAGAAGGTGTTATCGTTCAGTTCGGTGGACAAACGGCGATTAACTTAGCGGCAAAATTAGAAGAACATGGTGTAAAGATTTTAGGAACATCACTTGAAGACTTAGACCGTGCAGAAGATCGAGATAAATTCGAAGCTGCTTTAACAAAACTTGGTATCCCACAACCAGTTGGTAAAACAGCAACGACTGTAGAACAAGCGGTAGCAATCGCAGAAGAAATTGGTTACCCAGTATTAGTAAGACCATCTTACGTACTAGGTGGACGTGCGATGGAAATCGTATATCGTCAAGAAGAACTACTGCACTACATGAAAAATGCAGTTAAAGTTCACGCAGATCACCCAGTATTAATCGACCGTTACATGGTCGGTAAAGAAATTGAAGTAGATGCAATTTCAGACGGTGAGAATGTATTCATTCCAGGTATTATGGAACATATTGAACGCGCTGGAGTTCACTCTGGTGACTCAATTGGAGTATATCCACCACAAAGCTTATCTGAAAAATTAAAAGAACAAATTATTGAACATACAATTGCACTTGGAAAAGGATTAAACATTGTTGGATTACTAAATATCCAGTTTGTCGTATTCGAAGATCAAGTGTACGTAATTGAAGTAAATCCACGTGCGAGCCGTACAGTACCATTCTTAAGTAAAATTACAGGTGTACCAATGGCAAACGTTGCAACGAAAGTTATTCTAGGGCAAGACCTAGTAGAGCAAGGATACGGAACGGGCTATCACCCAGAAGAGAAAGAAGTATATGTAAAAGCTCCGGTATTCTCATTCGCGAAATTACGCTCAGTGGATACAACATTAGGACCTGAAATGAAATCAACAGGGGAAGTAATGGGTAAAGATTTAACGCTTGAAAAAGCATTATACAAAGGGTTAGTTGCTTCTGGAATTAACATCCCAACGCACGGATCAGTAATCATTACTGTAGCGGATAAAGATAAAGAAGAGGCGATGGAAATTGCAAAACGTTTCCATGAAATCGGCTATAACTTATTAGCAACAGCTGGAACAGCAAAATCGTTAACAGAGCAAAATATCCCAGTACAAGTTGTAAACAAAATTGATTCTGAGGACTACAACTTACTAGATATTATCCGCCAAGGAAAAGCACAGTTTGTAATCAATACATTAACAAAAGGCAAACAACCAGCGCGTGATGGTTTCCGCATTCGCCGTGAATCAGTAGAAAATGGTGTAGCTTGCTTAACATCACTTGATACAACGAGAGCAATCTTACGAGTATTAGAATCTATGACATTCTCAGCTCATTCAATGAAAGAAATTACGCAAACAAAGCGTCACGAGGTGGTACATGCATGATGCAAAAGCAAAATATGATCGTCGTTAATCAAAAAGAAATCGCAAAGAACATTTACGAATTAGTGCTTCAAGGAACTTTAGTACAGCAAATGAACGAACCAGGGCAGTTTGTACACATTAAGGTAGCAGAGGGCATTGCGCCCCTTCTGCGCCGCCCAATTAGTATTTGTAATGTAGATCAAGAGAAGAACGAATTTACAATGCTATATCGTGCGGAAGGACAAGGGACAAAAACATTAGCAACTAGAAAACAAGGTGAAGTGGTAGATGTATTAGGACCATTAGGACACGGTTTTCCTGTAGAAGAAGCAGAAGCTGGTCAAACAGCTTTACTAGTAGGCGGGGGGATTGGTGTACCACCACTTTATGAATTATCACAGCGCCTCGTTGCAAAAGGTGTACGTGTGATTCACATCTTAGGTTTTCAAACGAAAGATGTAGTTTTCTATGAAGAAAAATTTGCAGAACTTGGTGATACGTACGTTGCGACAGTAGACGGTACACACGGTACAAAAGGATTTGTCACAGATGTAATTGATCATTACGGAATTGACTTTGATATTCTTTATTCATGTGGTCCGTTAGCGATGCTTCGTGCATTAGAAGGACGTTACAAAGAGAAAAAAGCCTATATTTCATTAGAAGAACGTATGGGCTGTGGTATTGGAGCTTGTTTCGCATGTGTATGCCACTTACAAGAAGATCCAAGTGGACATTCTTACAAGAAGGTGTGTAGCGACGGACCAGTATTTCCAATCGGGGAGGTTGTACTATGAACAGATTGCAAGTTGAATTACCGGGATTATCATTAAAAAATCCAATTATACCAGCATCTGGATGCTTTGGGTTTGGTCGTGAATATGCACAGTTTTACGATTTAAGTGTACTAGGATCAATCATGATTAAAGCGACGACAGAACAACCACGCTATGGAAATCCTACGCCTCGTGTTGCTGAAACACCGGGCGGCATGTTAAATGCAATCGGACTTCAAAACCCAGGATTAGAAAAAGTAATGAATTCTGAATTACCATGGTTAGAACAATTTGACCTTCCAATCATTGCAAACGTTGCAGGTTCACAAGCTGAGGATTACGTAGCGGTTGCAAAGGAAATTTCTAAAGCGCCTAATGTCCATGCACTGGAATTAAATATTTCTTGTCCAAACGTAAAAACAGGTGGTATCGCCTTTGGTACAAATCCTGAAATTGCTGCTGATTTAACGAAGCGAGTAAAAGAGGTTTCTGAAGTACCTGTATACGTGAAGTTGTCACCGAACGTGGCAAACATTGTGGAAATTGCAAAAGCGATTGAAAATGCAGGTGCAGATGGTTTAACGATGATTAATACATTGCTTGGTATGCGTCTAGATTTAAAAACAGCTAAACCAATTTTAGCAAACCGTACAGGCGGATTATCAGGTCCTGCGATTAAGCCAGTAGCAATTCGTATGGTACATGAAGTAAGTCAAGCGGTTAACATTCCAATTATCGGAATGGGTGGTATTGAAACAGCGGAAGATGTAATCGAATTCTTCTACGCTGGCGCAAGCGCAGTTGCAGTAGGTACAGCGAACTTTATCGATCCGTTCGTATGTCCGACAATTATTGAAGAGTTACCAGCATTACTAGATGAATTAGGATTTGATCACATTTCGGAATGTCAAGGAAGGAGCTGGAAGCAAACATGTCACAGTCGTTAATCGTTGCACTAGATTTCCCAGGGAAACAAGATGTAGAACAATTCTTGCGCCACTTTGAAGGGGAAGAGTTATTTGTCAAAGTTGGTATGGAGTTATTTTACAAAGAAGGCCCTGCAATTATTACGTACTTAAAAGAAAAAGGACATAAGATTTTTCTAGATTTAAAACTTCATGATATTCCAAATACAGTAAAAAGCGCTATGCGTAGCCTAGCTAGTCTAGATGTTGATATGGTAAATGTTCATGCTGCTGGGGGAAGCAGTATGATGAAAGCTGCGATTGAGGGATTAGAGGAAGGTAAGCAAGAAGGAAAAGAGAGACCGATTTGTATTGCGGTTACACAACTAACAAGCACTTCGGAAGCTATGATGAAAAAAGAGATCGGCATTGAGAAAACGTTAGAAGAAGCGGTTGCTCATTATGCAAAACTAACGAAAGAAAGTGGACTTGATGGCGTTGTTTGCTCAACACTTGAAGTTCCAAAATTACGTGAAGTATGCGGAAATGAATTTGTAACAGTAACACCGGGGATTCGTCTTGCAAGCGATGATGTAAATGATCAGGTGCGCGTAGCAACACCGAAACGTGCGAGGGAACTTGGCTCAAGCTATATCGTAGTTGGACGTAGTATTACAAAAGCAGAAAATCCGCTTGAAGCGTATAAAACAGTAAAACAACAGTGGGAAGGTGTAACAGTATGAAAAAAGAAATCGCATCGCATTTATTAGAAATTGGAGCAGTATTTTTACAACCGAATGATCCATTCACATGGTCTTCAGGTATGAAATCACCAATTTATTGTGATAACCGTTTAACTTTATCTTATCCGAAAGTACGTCAAGCGATTGCAGCTGGATTAGAAGAGTTAATTAAAGAGCACTTCCCAACTGTAGAAGTTATTGCAGGAACAGCAACTGCTGGTATTGCGCACGCTGCATGGGTAAGTGATCGTATGGATTTACCAATGTGCTACGTACGTAGTAAAGCAAAAGGTCACGGTAAAGGGAACCAAATCGAAGGAAAAGCTGAAAAAGGTCAAAAAGTAGTAGTAGTAGAAGACTTAATTTCAACTGGCGGCAGTGCAATTACATGTGTAGAAGCACTTCGCGAAGCTGGCTGTGAAGTATTAGGAATCGTATCAATCTTCACATACGAGCTAGAAGCAGGAAAAGAAAAGTTAGAAGCAGCGAACGTAGCATCATATTCTTTAAGTGATTACAGTGCATTAACTGAAGTTGCAGCAGAAAAAGGTATGATCGGACAAGCTGAAACGAAAAAATTACAAGAGTGGCGTAAAAATCCAGCTAACGAAGCTTGGATCACAGCGTAACACGAAAAAAGACGACTGCGGGGGAACGCGGTCGTCTTTTTATATCATTGTTATAATTTCATGTAACGAACAGATAGTAGGAACATCACATTTGAGTTGCGAGTTATCCCGATTTAACCATACCCCTTGCATTCCAGCTGCTGTACTACTAATTGCATCAGTCTCTAATCGATCGCCAATATAATAGCAATCTTTCATTTCAAGATTCAATTGTAATACGACCTTGTGAAACATTTCAGGGTCTGGTTTTGATACCCCAATTTCACTAGAAGTAAAAATATATTTGAAATACTGTAGAATGTTTAAGGCTGTTAATTTTTCGATTTGTTGTTCATATTCACCATTACTAATGATACCTAATGAGTGTCCTTTTTGCTGTAAACTTTGTAATGTATAGAGTACATCTTCAAACAGGGTCCAGCTGTTCTTATATAGCTCTATATATTGATTGAATCTATTCTGAGATTCTTCAGGTGATAGGTTTACTCCATATGTTTTAAATAAATGATACATTCGCATTACTTGTTGTTCTTGAAAAGATAATTCCCTGGATAAAAATTTGTTGAAATATTCTTCTGATAATTCATGCCAGACTTTCGTTGCCTCTAATTCATTGCCTGAAAAAATAGTATTATATATTTGAAAAAAATCTATAATACCATTTCTTTCAGCAGCCTCATAATCAAGTAAAGTTCCATCAATATCAAAGAAAATCATATGACAATCTCCTAGCTAATAACTATTTAACGTTTTCCACAACCTCATATCCTCTCACAAACAATAGCGTCATATAAGAAACGATAAACGAGAAGATGCTGTACATGCCAACCCAAAAGAAAAATTTTGGAGTAAAGGCGATAACACCTATTATTAAAAAACTAGCAAACGTTACAATCGGCATTACGTAATACGTTTTCGTTTTGCGTGTTCCAATAACAGATACGATAAAGATAAATAATGGACAAATTAATAAGACGAAAATCAATTCATTCATAGGTATGTCCCCTTTTCTAATTGCAGTAATCCGTTTCTCGTAAACGTTTTAAACTAAATACTCTCTTAATATAATTTCGCTAAGTAATAATGAATACCTTTTGAAAGTCAGTAATTCATGATGAATTTTACAATAAAAAACGTAAGCAAGAGAACACTTGCTTACGTTATAAAATAAACATCGCAACGATCGTGGTGATAATTAAGCCAATCATAACTGGTAAAAAATTTCGGCGTGCAAGTTCAAATGGATCGACTTTACAAATCGCAGCGGCAGGAATAAGTGCCCAAGGAATTAACGTCCCACCCCCGGTCCATATAGCTGCAATTTGTCCGAGAGCTGTTAATGTAGCTGTTCCATGACCAAGTGCTGTGCCGAAAAGATTTGCAATGGAACCAGCAAGCGATATACCGGAAAAGCCAGATCCATCTAATCCTGTTATAACACCAACGATAGTTAAAGTTCCAGCTGATACATATTGATTTAAAGGAACAGTTTGAGATAAGGCGATTCCTAGGTCGTTAATGATTCCGTGTGAACCTTTCGGTAAATAGTCCCCGATAATTTTCACAAAGCCGCTATCTCCTAAATAAAAGAGTGCAGCGATTGGAATAACTGGTCCGAAAATTTTAAATCCAAATTGGAGACCTTCTATAAAATAATCGGTCGTTTTATTCAGTCCATTGCCTTTATAGGCGATGAGAGAAATGATGATAATCATAATAACAGTCGTCCCGCCGATAAGTGCCGTTGCATTGCTTCCTTGTAGTTTAAATTGAATCATGCAGAGGATATCGATGGCATATACGATCGGAATACAAATAGCGAGCCATTTTTTTGTCCGAGGAGATAATGAAGTGAGCGTTTTAGAAGACGCAGTTGATGAAATAGACTCTTGTATAGATAAGCCTGTATGAAATTCTTTTCGTAAGAAGAAAAAAGCGACGGAAGTTGTCACAATGCCCATAACGATAACGAGTGGAACACTTGCAGAAACAACGCTAGAAACAGGAAGACCAGCAGCGTCTGCGGTTAATTTTGGTGCGCCTTGTATAACGAAGTCGCCGGATAAAGCAATCCCATGACCGAATAAGTTCATAGCAATTGCCACTCCAATTGGCGGAAGGCCGACACGTACAGCAACCGGTAATAAAATAGCTCCCATTAAGGCAACAGCTGGAGAAGGCCAAAAGAAGAAAGAAATTGTCATCATCAAAAGACCGATAATCCAGTAGGCGAGGGTAGGGGTACGAATCATCTTTGTAAATGGTGAAATCATTGTATCATTTATGCCGGTATGAACGAGTAAATTGCTCATGGATACGATAATGGAAATGATTAATATAGTTGGTAATAGCTCAGTAATAGCGTAAATAAAACTTTGAAAAATGCCGCTAACGGCAAGAGGGATAGAACTTGTAGCAGTTAATGCTAATAAAAAGATGAAAACGATACAAATAATCGTCGTATCCTTTCGGAAAATAAAAAAGGTAATAATGGTGAGTAAACAAATAACATAGAGAGCGTGTAATAGCGTTAATTCAACTCCCATAACATTCACATCCTTTAGGCATTCGTGTAGTTTATTGTATGAAAGTAGGGTAAGTATGTGAGTATAGGAAAAAGAAAGAGTGAAATTTCATGTACTGTAATGGTAAGAATGATAAATGGATGTTACAATACAATTAATCCTAAAAATGGAATTTGGGGCGGGTTTATGCGCAAAAAAAATTGAATTTTGGGGATTTATCATATCTTGTAGTCTATTAATTATTTTAAACCTGTTTACAAACAATGAATGGATCAGTATTATACCTGTTTTCGGATTTGTTTTTGTACTGTTATATAACTGGGATGATATGAAACAATATAGTAAGAAAAGCATCGGAATTATGATAGGTATCATTGTTGTTTGCTCAATTTTTGTAGGATTTATTTTAATAGAAGGGCAGAAACAAATGGAGAAAATGTCTATTTTTCAAGAGTGGATGTCTTCTGCAAAAGGTCTTTATTTTGTAATTGTCGTTGTTGTTTTTCTAAGAATTGTCATAAACATAGCAAGTTACATATTAAAGGAGAGGTAGAATGGGGGAGTACGAATGAGAGAAAAAATAGGATATTATGGTGTACTCGTTTGTTTACTATTATCAGTTATTTCAGGGCAATTTCTTAAAAGTGAATGGATACCAGCTATATTATGTATAGGAGTATTAATTTTTGCACCTATGTATCGCTGGAAAGAATGGAAAGCATATACCCGAAAAAAGAAAATTGTTTTCAGTATCGAGTTTGTTATTATAATTAGCACGATTCCATTTTTGTTACTGAAGGGAAATGAAATAATAGATGGAATTGTAATGTTTCAAGGGTGGTTATTTTTTGCGAAATTGCTATATTTAATATGCATTTTAATAGTGGTAGCGCTAGTCGCTAAAAAAGTAAATGAAAAGTTATTCGCTAACGAATAGAAAATGCCACCTTATTTGGTGGCATTTTCTCATTTTATTGAATGAGCTTTTTGCATCTTTTTAATTAAACGAATTTGTCCGCGATGGTTGATCTCATCTTCAAATACGTGAAACCATTTAAAATAGTTATTTGCTTGTTTGTCATACCAAAAGTCTGTCGTTTTAAACAGCCATTCATCAGGTAACGATTGGAATGTTTCACTCGTTTTGGAACGTACTTCTTGTAATGTATCAATATAAAATTCTATAGAGTTTCCTTTTATTTTCTCGCGTCCATGAGCTTCTAACTCGAGGCCAGGTAACCATCTTTCTAGTTCGGCCTCCGTTGGTTCACGGTCTTCAAAAGTATGAATCTGGTAGTAAAATTCAACAGCAGCCATGTGATATAATAGCATGCCGATTGAATTTGCTTCCTCATTATATAAATAATCAAGTTCTTCCATTGTTAAATCTTCCATCCCTTGCATTGTTGTATAGCGAGCATAATTCATCATGGAAACAAGTTTGGAAAATTCAGGATGTAAACTATCGATTTTATCTATTACAAAGTTCAATTACAATTTCCCCTCTTGAAACGAATACTCCAGAGAAGGAATTCTATGTGCAGAGAAAAAATCCTGTTGGAAATTTCGAAATATTAAAAAGGGATTACAATTAGTTCTCTATTTGATTTTGTAATAACTTCATATCCGTCTTTTGTAATGACAATATCATCTTCAATTCTACAACCGCCCCAGTTTGGTATGTAAATACCTGGTTCAACTGTAACGACCATACCCTCTTCTAAAGTAGCCTTACTTTCTTGGGATAGGCGGAGAGGTTCATGAATTTCTAATCCAAGACCATGACCAGTAGAATGTCCAAAATATTGACCGTATCCATGCTCAGTAATGTAGTTTCTCGTTATATCATCGATACGTTTCGCAGTTTCTCCAGGCTTAATTGCTTCAGTCCCGCGTTTTAATGCTTCAAGTACAATATTGTATATCTTTTTGAATTCTTCTGATGGTTCCCCGATTACTACAGTACGTGTTATATCGGAACAATATCCGTCGTAAAGTGCACCGAAATCTAATGTAACGATGTCGCCTCGTTCAATTATTTTATTTGATGCAACTCCATGTGGAAGGGAAGAACGAACACCAGAAGCTACAATAATTTGAAATGATGAAGATGTAGCACCTTTTTTTCGCATGAAAAATTCTAATTCATCTCGTACAGTATTTTCACTTATTCCTGGTTTTAGAAACGTAAGAATGTGGTGAAATGCTTCGTCCGCAATATTAGCTGCAATTTTCATTCTTTCTATTTCAGGCGTGTCTTTAATGATACGAATATTTTCGATAATTTCGCACACTTGAATCATTTCCGCCTGTACGTACTTTTGCAAGTTTTTATATTGTTGCAATGTCATGTTGTTTTCTTCAATTCCGAGTTTTTGAATGTTTAATTTTGATACTTGATTTGCAACTTCTTCCTCTAAATTTCCTTTATGCATAATAATTTCAGCATCTTTTATTTGTGATTTTGCTTGATCTACATAGCGGAAATCTGTTATAAAAACAGCTTGATCGGCAGAGATTAAGACGGCGCCAGCACTACCTGTAAAGCCTGTTGCATATTGGCGGTTTTCTTTTTTTGTAATAAGTAACCCGTCAATTCTGTACTTATGTAGTTGTTTTTGGATATTAGTTATTCTTATATTCATTTTAATGCCTCCTTTTTATATTTAATAAAGCAAAAATTGTGCCAATATACTTATTGACAATAAAAGAGAAGAGGGAGTTTTGTGTCAAAAAAACTAGACAAATATAAAATGAGGATGTCAAAAATTTATACAGTAATGTAAACTTGCATATTATAATCTTTCAATTCTAATATTATATTTTTTGTATAAATAAATGGTGATAATTGGTATAATAAGAGGTCGTTATGTTTTCTTGTAGATAAAGGTGCGTAACGAATAAATAGGAATAAGGAATGTGAGTATATGAAGAAATTAAGTAAAGTCATGTCATTTTGCTTTGCTGCTAGCATGCTAGTTGTAACAGGGTGTGAAAAAAGTGAAATCAAAGTTCAAGCAAATGAAACGATTGAACAGCTTGATGAAGCCCCAGAAGTGACAGAAAAAGAAGCGAAAAAGATTGTAAGAAAGAGTGTAGATGCAATAGCAAATGCATTTAGTGAGATGGAAAAAGAAAATGGATGGAGTCGAAATAATCCTGGAGATTTGGCGACAGCAAAAAAAGGAGTTAAGGGATTAGTTACAGAAAAATTTGTAGAGAACCAGCTTCCTAATTCGCTTGAAACATTTAATAGATCTAGAGAGACAGATATGTTGCCATTCCCTATTAATATTGAACCAGAAATGAGATTAACGTATACACAGAAAGATAAAAATTTAACGATTGAAACGATTATACCTTCAAATGATATGGGAAATGAAGCAGAGATATGGGAATTTATTTTCGTTTATAAAGATGGAAAATGGTTAATGGATAAATGGTCATCGCATACACCGAGAGACTTAAAACTTACGAAGGAAGAAGCTAGTGAGTTTCTGAAAATTCGAGGCTTTAAGAATTTCGATTTTGTTAAAGAGGAGAACAGTGGTGACAAAAAATATATTTTTAAAGAAAATGCTAGATTAATTGCTGTAGATGCAAAAACATCGGTTATTACATATGATTTAGATGAGCAAAAGCAGGAAAAAGAAACGAAAGAAAATAATAGTCAAGAACACGAAAACATTAAGGAAAATAGCATGAGTACGCATGCTATTTCTAAAGAAGAGAAGCAGACTAAAAAAGAAACTTCGTCAGCAGTAGGTAAAACTAAAGTTTTAAATGAGTTAGCGGCTCTAGAAAACCAAGAAAAACATACAAATGTCATGTCAACAAATGACATAGTAAATGAAATAGAAGGAAATTATGAACTGTGGGATAATAAACTAAATGAAATTTACAGTATATTAAAAAATACGATGTCCCCTGATGCATTTCAGTCATTAAAAACGAAACAAATTGCGTGGGTTAAAGAAAAGGAAAGTAAGGTTAAAGCAATTGGTACTGATACAAATAACGGGACGATGAGACGTATAGATGCTTCAGAGGAGAAATACAAGATGACAAAAGAAAGATGTTATGAATTAGTGAATGGGTATATGAACTAGTTGGAACGAATATAAAAATGCGTTGCTTATGAGCAACGCATTTTTATATTTAAGCTTTTAATTTCATTACAGTATCAGCATCCGGTGTAACATATACGGTTTGCTGATTGTCGTACGTAACAAAACCAAGTTTTGCACCACTCGGTTTTTTTACATGGCGTATTTTTGTGAAATCAACGGGTACAGAGCTAGATTCTTTTGCTTTACTGTAATAGGCAGCAATTTTTGCAGCTTCTAGTAAAGTTTCTTCAGCCGGTTCTAAAGAACGAATGACAACGTGAGAGCCAGGTATGTCTTTCGTATGTAACCAAATTTCATCACGACGGGCAAATTTCGTTGTTAAATAATCATTTTGTTTATTGTTTTTACCGACGAAAATCTCTGTGCCATCACTTGCTACATATTTATCTAATACTGGTTTAGTAGGCTTTTTCTTTCCGTTTTTCGTTTTACGATTGCGCATATAACCTTCTTCAGCTAATTCCTCACGAATTTCTTCAATATCTTTTGAAGAAGCAGCTTCCATTTGTTGAAGTAAGCTATCAAAATAAAGAATTTCTTCCTTTGTTTTTTCAATTTGTTCTTCTACAACAACAACGGAATTTTTCGCTTTTTGGTACTTTTGGAAATAGCGTTGTGCATTTTCAGATGGCGTTTTTAAAGGATCTAATGCGATCTTTACAGTTCCACCATTTTCATCATAATAGTTAACGACTTCAATATCTTTATCGCCTTTTTTCAAAGCGTACATATTGGCTGTAAGTAGTTCTCCAAATAGTTGATATTTATCTGCTTTTCCAGCATCTTGTAATGTTTTTTCTAGTTTAATGAGTTTTTTCTCATTTTTATTTTTTTCGTTTTGCATAAAGCGCTCTAAATCATGAGCTTGTTGTTTTACACGGTCACGCTCTGCTTTTCCAAAAAAGAAACGGTCTAGCAATTCACTAACAGATGAGAATGTCTTGTCTTCTCCAGCTAAGTGCGCAAGAGGGAAAAGATAAAAGAATTCTTTCCCATTTGAAGTAGTCATTGTTGGTGAATATGTATGAGTTAATAATGGTTTTTGTATGGAGAAAAATGCGTCAGCTAATGCTTTTTCATTTACCATACCTGCTTTTTTCACTACTTCTTTTGCGAATAACGGTGATATTCCGGTAAAGGTTCCGACTAGCTGTTTATCCATGTTTCCAGATAGAAAGTCTAACGGTCTAATAAATTCATCATTTGTTTCGATCTGAAGTGGGTTAATTTTATGTTGTGCTGGTGGTGCAATGTATTCAGCTCCAGCGTATACAGTTCGATGTCGGTTTACTGCTAAGGAAACGTGTTTTAAGCTATCTAAAATATTGTTTGTTTTTGTGTCTACTAAAATGATGTTACTATGTCGTCCCATAATTTCAATTACTAATGTTTTTAGCGATTCATCACCAATTTCATTTCTGCTACGAACGGTAATTTGAATAATACGCTCTAAATCAATTTGTTCAATTTTTTCAATGAATCCACCTTCTAAATGCTTACGAAGAAGCATACAGAACATTGGCGGAAGTGCAGGTGAATCATAATTTTGATTTGTTAAGTGTAAACGTGCATATGTCGGATGAGCGGAAAGAATCAGTTTTTGATTTTTTCCGTTTGCTCGAATATGTAATAAAATCTCGTATTTTGAAGGTTGATATATTTTTGAAATTCTTCCCGTGTAAAGAGAATTTGCAATTTCATGTGTAATCGCTCTTGTAAATAATCCATCGAATGCCATAAATGAACACTCCTTTCTAACTAAAAGTTAATTATAGCATTTTTTTGGACGAGGCTGAATAAGCTTTCAATAGAGTATGTCTGGAATCAGGAGGTCGATAGCAGGATGAACTGGTATGGAATGCGTGCACATGAAGTGGAAGAAAGAACGAATACGAATGTGAAGGTTGGACTTACAGAGAAAGAAGCAGAAGGGCGAATAAAAAAATTTGGTACAAATGAACTAGATGAAGCAAAAAGGCCTTCTGCACTAATGGTATTTTTGGCGCAATTTAAAGATTTTATGGTGCTTGTTTTGTTTGGTGCAACAATCGTTTCGGCTTTTTTAGGGGAATACATTGATTCTATTGCGATTGTGGCAATTGTTATTATCAATGGTATTCTCGGATTTTTTCAAGAAAGAAAGGCTGAAAAGTCCTTGGAAGCTTTAAAAGAGCTAGCCGCCCCACAAGTAACTGTACTGCGAAATGGAAAGTGGGTAAAGGCACCGTCTAAAGCACTCGTTTTAGGTGATGTTATTAAATTTTCTAGTGGCGATCGTATTGGAGCTGATGTACGTCTTGTTGAGGCGTCGAGTTTATATATTGAAGAATCAGCTTTAACAGGAGAGTCAGTTCCAGTGCAGAAGAAAGTAGAAGCGTTGCAAGGGCAAGATGTTTCAATTGGTGATCAAAAAAATATGGCTTTTATGGGTACGATGATTACACGAGGGTCTGGAACAGGAGTCGTTGTAGCAACGGGTATGAATACAGCGATGGGGCAAATTGCAAATATGTTGCAAAATGCAGAGCAAATGGAAACACCATTGCAAAGAAGATTAGAGCAACTTGGAAAAATATTAATTATTGTGGCTCTTATTTTGACAGCGCTTGTCGTGTTAGCTGGTGTGTATCAAGGGAATGAAGTATATCATATGTTTTTAGCTGGCGTGTCGCTAGCTGTTGCTGCTATTCCAGAAGGGTTACCAGCAATCGTTACAGTAGCTTTATCGCTTGGTGTACAGCGTATGATAAAAAAGAGAGCAATTGTAAGGAAGTTACCAGCAGTAGAAACGTTAGGCTGTGCTTCTGTCATATGCTCTGATAAAACAGGAACGATGACGCAAAACAAAATGATGGTAACACATATGTGGTCAGGTGGAGAATTATGGAAAGTGACAGGCCAAGGGTATGAACCTAATGGCTCTTTTATGAAAGGTGAAAAAGAAATTAATCCAGCTAAGACGAAATCACTTTATCAACTACTTACATTTGGTTCGCTATGTAATAACGCAAATATTATTCAAAAGAAAAAGGCGTATGTATTAGATGGAGATCCAACTGAGGGGGCGCTTGTAGCTGCAGCAATGAAAGCGGGGATAACGCGTGAGGCGCTGAAAGGGAAATTTGAAATTATTCGTGAATTTCCGTTTGATTCAACTCGAAAAATGATGAGTGTTATTGTACGAGATCGAGAGGGGAAAAAGTTTGTCGTTACGAAGGGAGCACCAGATGTCCTACTGCAAATGAGTCAAACGATTTTATGGGGGGATAAGCAGCAACCATTAAGTGAGTTGTATAGAAAAGAAGTACAGGCGGCTATTCATAGCTTAGGTAGTCAAGCACTTCGAACAATTGCAGTTGCTTTTAAGCCTTTAAAAGTAACAGACTCAATTGAACATGAAAGAGACGTTGAAAAAGATTTTATGTTAGTTGGAATACAAGGAATGATTGATCCGCCAAGACCAGAAGTAGAGCAGGCAGTAAAAGAGTGCAGAGAAGCTGGTATTCGAACAGTGATGATTACAGGTGATCATAAAGTGACTGCAATGGCGATTGCAGAACAATTAAGCATTTTACCACCAGGTGGACGCGTTGTTGAAGGGGTAGAACTCGCAACTATGGATGTAGAAGAATTAGAAAATGTTGTAGAAGATACGTATGTATTTGCTCGTGTATCACCAGAACATAAATTAAAAATTGTTAAGGCGTTGCAAAATAAAGGGCATATAGTGGCGATGACAGGTGATGGAGTAAACGATGCTCCGGCTATAAAAACTGCGGATATTGGGATAGCGATGGGAATTACAGGGACAGATGTTGCAAAAGAAGCTTCATCTCTCGTATTGCTGGACGATAATTTCGCTACGATAAAATCAGCAATTAAAGAAGGTAGAAATATATACGAGAACATACGTAAGTTTATTCGTTATTTATTAGCATCGAACGTTGGAGAAATTTTGGTCATGTTATTTGCCATGTTACTTGCACTACCGCTGCCGATGGTTCCAATTCAAATTTTATGGGTGAATTTAGTTACTGACGGTTTACCGGCGATGGCGTTAGGTTTGGATAAGGCCGAGGGAGACGTGATGAAGAGAACGCCGCGTCATCCGAAAGAAGGGGTATTTGCTAGAGGGCTTGCCTGGAAAATTATAAGTCGTGGCTTTCTAATTGGGGCAGTGACGCTAGTAGCATTTATTATTGCGTATAATCAACATCCAAATGAACTGAAATATGCACAAACTGTAGCGTTTGCAACATTGGTACTTGCTCAGCTGATTCATGTATTTGATTGCCGAAGTGAGCATTCTGTTTTCCACCGCAATCCGTTTGGAAATGTGTATTTAGTAGGAGCGGTTATCATTTCATTACTACTCATGCTAGTCGTTATATATTATCCACCGTTACAACCGATTTTTAGCACGATGCCAATACAAGCGAGAGATTGGTTGTTAATTGGAGGTTTATCGTCAATTCCGACCTTCTTATTAGTAGGCTCTTTATTAACAGGGAAAAAGGGGAAGAAGGAAAAACCAATATTATATAAGAAGGGATTAAACTTGAAATAGTCAATGATATGAAAATGTGATATAATTTACAGAAGGTAGTAGAGCCTTGTCTCTATTACCTTTTTCATTGAGTTATTTCATGGCTTGGATGTGATAAAAAATGATTTGTAGTATGACAGGATTTGGAAGGTCGAAAGTAGAGAGTGATACTTTTCAAATTACAGTAGAAATGAAATCGGTGAACCACCGTTTTCTAGAGATGAGTATTCGACTACCGAAGCAAATGACGGTATTTGAAGACAAAATTCGTAAAATAATTGCACAGCAAGTTCGCCGTGGACGTATTGAAGTGTCTATTAGTATAGCGGGTGAAGGGCTTGTTGAAAGAAAATTAAGTGTGAATTGGTCGCTTCTTGAGCAGTACCAATCAATTATGGAAGATATAAAAGGAAAATTTCAATTACAAGATTCTATTACACTCGAGCAATTAATGGCAATGCCAGAAGTAACAGCGATTGAAGAGGTAGAAAACGTAAATGAACAATTTGAGAACAGTTTATATGAGGCTGTTCGCCAAGCTGCTCATATGTTAAAAACGATGAGAGATGGCGAAGGAGAACGATTACATAAAGATATAGCGTATCGCTTACAAGAGATTCATAATTGTGTAAATGCTATTATTCCGCATGCACCAATTGTTACACAAAAATATCGTGAACGATTAGAAAATCGCTTAAAGGAATTACATAATCAAGATCTAGATGAACAAAGATTGCTAACAGAAGTTGCAATCTTTGCTGAGCGTTGTGATATTCACGAAGAGTTAGTTCGTTTGCAAAGTCATTTAGAACAATTCCGTGAAACACTGCAGATTGAAGAGCCTGTTGGAAGGAAAATGGATTTCATCGTGCAAGAGATGCATAGAGAAATTAATACGATTGGTTCTAAGGCAAATGACTTAACAATTTCAAAATATGTTGTAGAAATGAAAAATAACCTTGAAAAAATTCGTGAACAAGTACAAAATATTGAGTAGCTTTCAAAAAATATATAAAGTTATACGTGGTGGAGAAATCGGATAGACTTACTAGGAGGCGCAAACTATGGCCATGCGGTTTTTAAATATTGGATACGGAAATATTGTATCTGCTCATCGAATTATTGCTATTGTAAGTCCGGAGTCAGCTCCTATTAAACGAACAGTACAGGAAGCACGCGAACATAATGCTTTGCTTGATGCTACGTATGGGAGAAAAACAAGGGCGGTTATTGTTATGGATGATGGGCATGTTGTATTAAGTCCAATTCAGCCAGAGACGATTGCACATCGTTTGAATAATAAAGAAGAGTTAAGTGAGGAAGGGTAGGTTTTACATATTTATGAGAAGTAGAAGAGGATTGCTCATCGTTCTTTCAGGACCTTCTGGGGTTGGTAAAGGAACGGTTCGAAAAGAGCTGTTTAGTCATGAGGATACACGTTTTCAGTACTCCATTTCAGTAACGACACGTAAGCCACGTGAAGGTGAAGTGGATGGTGTGGATTATTTCTTTAAAGAGAGAGAAGAATTTGAGGAAATGATTCGTAATGAAAAATTACTTGAGTGGGCTGAGTTCGTAGGTAATTATTACGGAACACCAATTGACTATGTTGAAAAAACATTACAAGAAGGAAAAGATGTATTCTTAGAAATTGAAGTGCAAGGAGCAATTCAAGTTAAGAAAGCTTTCCCAGAAGGTGTATTTATTTTCTTAGCACCTCCAAGTTTATCTGAACTAAAGAACCGAATTGTCGGTCGTGGTACAGAAACTGAAGATGTTATTGAAAATCGTTTAACGGTAGCGAAAGAAGAAATTGATATGATGGACGCTTACGACTACGTTGTAGAAAACGACCAAGTTGAACTAGCTTGTGAAAGAATTAAAGCAATTGTGGTTGGCGAACATTGCCGCCGCGAAAGAGTAGCAAAATATTATAAAGAAATGACGGAGGGTCTATAATTATGTTAAATCCATCAATTGATTCATTATTAACAAAAATCGATTCTAAATATACACTTGTAACAGTGGCTGCAAAACGTGCGCGCGAAATGCAACTTGCTAATAACTGTGTTGTAGAAAAACCAGTTTCTCATAAATGTGTAGGTAAAGCATTAGAAGAAATCGATATGGAAGCGTTAAGCTACGTACCAAGTGAAGATAAAGTAACTGAATAAGACTTTGTCTTCGACAATTTAAAACATAGACTTTATAATTTTCTATGTAACGGTAACAACCTATTTACAAGTAGGTTGTTATTTTTTTACGGTAGGGAAGAAATATTGATACTGATGAGCTGATAATCTTGTTTCAGTATTATAAGTTTGAAAAAGAAAGAGGACGAGCCATATGCTAAAAGGGAAAAAGATACTTTTATGTGTAACAGGAGGCATTGCGGTCTTTAAAGCGGCTGCGTTAACGAGTAAATTGACACAATCTGGTGCTATTGTAAAAGTAATGATGAGTGAGTCGGCAATGAAATTTGTTACACCTCTTACATTCCAAGCGCTTTCTCGCCATGATGTATATACGGATACATTCGATGAGAAAGACTCAGCTGTTATTGCTCATATCGATTTAGCAGATTGGGCAGATGTTGTACTTGTTGCACCTGCTACAGCCAATTGTATTGGAAAGTTAGCTAACGGTATTGCAGATGATATGATTACAACTACTTTGTTAGCTACTACAGCCCCAGTGTGGATTGCACCTGCTATGAATGTGCATATGTATGAAAATAAAATTGTTCAAAAAAATATGATGACGTTAAAAACGTTAGGATATACATTTATTGAGCCCGGAGAAGGTTTTTTAGCGTGTGGTTATGTAGCGAAAGGAAGATTAGAAGAACCTGAAGCGATTATCGCACGGTTAGAAGAGGCTTTTTCAGAACAAAAACCATTGCATGGAAAAAGAATATTAATAACTGCTGGTCCAACACGTGAAAAGATTGATCCAGTTCGTTTTATGACCAATTTTTCTTCTGGAAAAATGGGATATGCGATTGCGGAAGTGGCAGCGAACTTAGGTGCTGATGTTATACTCGTTTCGGGACCGACAGCATTACATCCACCATTACATGTAACTACGGTGCAAGTGGAATCTGCACAAGATATGTTAGAGGCGGTTATTCAACATTATGAAGACGTAGATGTTGTTATTAAAACAGCAGCAGTTGCAGATTATCGCCCGAAATACGTTCATGATAATAAAATGAAAAAGAAAAATGGCGATGCTGTAATTGAACTTGAGAGAACAGTAGATATTTTAAAAACGTTAGGTGAGATGAAAGACAAACAGTTACTTGTCGGTTTTGCGGCTGAAACGACAAACGTAGAGGAATATGCAACGAAAAAATTACGTGAGAAAAATGCGAATATGATTGTTGCAAACGACGTAAAGGCGCAAGGAGCTGGATTTGGTACAGATACGAACATTGTAACAATGTATAGAAAAGATGGAGAAGTTATAGAGTTGCCACTTTTAACGAAGAAAGAGGTTGCTCGTGAAATATTAAAGCAAATTGAAATGATGTTAGAAGATGATCGTCTATGAAATTTGCAAGTGTAATTGTTGATGTACCTGCACGTCAGACAGATCGACCATTTGATTATATTATCCCTAAAAAATGGGAAGATATTGTCCAGACAGGCATGCGTGTAGTAGTTCCGTTTGGCCCAAGGAAATTGCAAGGTTTTATTATTGGGATTAAAGATTCGGTTGAAGTAGAAAGTAAGAAGTTAAAGACAATTCATGAAATTTTAGATGTAACACCCGTTTTAAATGAAGAGTTGTTAAAGCTAGGGTATTGGCTTACAAGTGAAACGTTATGTTATATGATTTCAGCTTTTCAAGTTATGCTTCCAACGGCGATAAAAGCAACATATAAAAAACGTCTACAACTTCGTAAACAAGAAGAAGTAGCACCTGAACTACTGTTTTTATTTCAGGACAAAGAAGCGATAGATTGGGAAGCGATTGAGACGCAGCCACAGCTATACCGCACGATTCAACAAGAAATTAAACATGGTACGATTGAAGTTGTTTATCAAGTAAAAGATAAAGTACAAAAGAAAAAACAAAGAGTCGTTCAACCGGAGTTGCCAGAAGATAAATTAGAATTAGCAGCATTTGAACTGAAAAGTAAAAAACAACAAGATGTCCTCTATTATTTTGTGGAAAATTATAAAAGTGTACCGTTGAAAGTAATAACAGAAGAGTTACAAATAACAGATGCTCCAATTAAAGCACTTGTTAAAAAGGGACTACTCTCAGAAAAGTATGTGGAAGTGTACCGAAATCCGTATGACGATGACGATTTTGAACAAACGAAACCATTCCCACTTACTGAGGAACAAAAGCAAGTTATTACACCGATTTTATCATCAATTACAAATGAAACTTACAATCCATTTTTACTATATGGTGTTACAGGAAGCGGAAAAACAGAAGTATATTTACAATCTATAGCAGCGGTGCTCGAGAAAGGAAAAGAAGCTATTGTACTTGTTCCTGAAATTGCACTAACGCCTCAGATGGTAGATCGTTTTAAAGGTAGATTTGGCTCACAAGTTGCAGTTCTTCATAGTGCGCTGTCTGTTGGAGAAAAATATGATGAATGGCGTAAGATTTTAAGAAAAGAAGTGAAAGTCGTAGTTGGTGCACGTTCAGCTGTATTTGCTCCTTTTGAAAATTTAGGGATTATTATTATTGATGAGGAACATGAATCGAGCTACAAGCAAGAAGATAATCCGAGGTATCATGCAAGGGATGTAGCTGTGTGGAGAGGACAATATCATAAATGCCCTATCGTTCTTGGTAGTGCAACACCGACGCTTGAATCGTTTGCAAGAGCGAAAAAAGGTGTGTATGAATTACTGACGATGGAAAAACGTATGAACGAACAAGCTTTACCGACAGTAGAGATTGTTGATATGCGTGAAGAACTTCGTGACGGGAATCGCTCCATGTTTTCAAAGGCACTGCATGAAAAAATAGCAGATCGGTTAGAAAAGAAAGAACAAATGGTGCTCTTTTTAAATAGAAGAGGTCATTCTACATTTGTTATGTGCCGTGATTGCGGGTATGTTGTACAATGTCCGCATTGTGATATCTCGCTGACATATCATAAAATGAATCATCGTTTAAAATGCCATTATTGCAGTTACGAAGAAAATATGCCGACTGCGTGTCCTGCTTGTCAAAGTACATACATTCGTTTCTTTGGTACAGGTACGCAAAAGGTAGAAGAAGAAATTACAAAACTATTTCCAGAGGCACGAGTCATTCGAATGGATGTAGATACGACGAGTCGTAAAGGGATGCATGAGAAATTATTAAAGGCGTTCGGGGAAGAAAAAGCAGATATATTACTTGGAACACAAATGATTGCAAAAGGGTTAGATTTTCCGAAAGTAACGCTTGTTGGTGTTTTAACTGCTGATACGATGCTTCATTTACCTGATTTCCGGGCGAGTGAAAAGACTTATCAGTTATTGACGCAAGTAAGTGGACGAGCAGGCCGACATGAATTGCCAGGGGAAGTTATAATTCAAACGTATACGCCAGAACATTATAGTATAGAGTTAGCAAAGAACCAACAATATGATGTGTTTTTTGATCAAGAAATGCAAATGAGGCGAACGAGACAATACCCACCTTATTACTATGTTGTACTTGTGACGGTATCTCATCCAGAATTATTAAAGGCAGTACAAGTGACGGAAAAAATTGTCGGTCATTTACGGACGCAATGTTCGCAGCAAACGATGGTGTTAGGACCGGTTGCTTCAGCAATTCCAAGGATAAAAGATAGATATCGTTATCAATGCATGATAAAATACAAACGGGAACCAAACTTAAAGAACGTGCTCAAAATGGTAAATGAACATTATCAAGCAGAAATGCAAAAAGAGCTACAAATCTCAATTGATTTTAATCCAACAATGTTAATGTAGCGGAGGGAAATATGGCAGTTTTAGAAATAGTAAAGCATCCAAATGAAGTGTTAGAAACACCGTGTGAAAGAGTAATTAACTTTGATAAAAAGTTAGTGAAATTGTTGAAAGATATGCATGAAACAATGTTAATTGCGGACGGAGTCGGTTTAGCTGCGCCTCAAGTAGGGGTAAGCTTGCAAGTGGCGGTAGTTGATATCGGTGATGATACTGGGAAAATTGAGTTAATCAATCCATCGATATTAGAAAAACGTGGTGAACAAGTAGGTCCCGAAGGCTGTTTAAGCTTCCCGGGACTTTATGGTGAAGTGGAACGTGCGGATTATATTAAAGTGCGTGCGCAAAATCGTCGAGGCAAAGTATTTTTACTAGAAGCAGAAGGGTTTTTAGCGCGTGCAATTCAACATGAAATCGATCATTTACACGGTGTGTTATTTACATCGAAAGTGACAAGATATTATGAGGAAAACGAATTAGAATAGGTAGTAAAAGGAGCGGTTTTTAAATGATAAAAGTAGTATTTATGGGAACACCGGACTTTTCAGTGCCGGTGCTTCGTCGTCTTATTGAAGATGGCTATGATGTAATAGGTGTTGTGACGCAACCAGATCGTCCGGTAGGCAGAAAGAAAGTATTAACACCTACACCTGTTAAAGTGGAAGCAGAAAAACATGGTATTCCAGTGTTACAACCGTTAAGAATCCGTGAAAAAGACGAATATGAAAAAGTATTGGCATTAGAGCCGGATTTAATTGTAACAGCTGCGTTCGGTCAAATTGTACCAAATGAAATTTTAGAAGCACCGAAGTATGGATGTATTAACGTCCACGCTTCTTTACTTCCTGAACTTCGTGGTGGTGCACCAATCCATTATGCAATTATGGAAGGGAAAGAAAAAACAGGTATTACAATTATGTATATGGTAGAAAAATTGGATGCTGGTGATATTTTAACGCAAGTAGAAGTGGAAATTGAAGAGCGTGAAACGACAGGCTCGTTATTTGATAAGTTAAGTGAAGCAGGGGCACATCTTTTATCTAAAACAGTACCTTTACTAATTCAAGGTAAGTTAGAACCAATTAAACAAAACGAGGAAGAAGTAACGTTTGCATATAATATAAAACGTGAGCAAGAGAAAATTGATTGGACAAAAACAGGTGAAGAAGTATACAATCACATTCGCGGATTGAATCCATGGCCAGTTGCTTATACAACTTTAGCAGGACAAGTTGTTAAAGTATGGTGGGGAGAAAAAGTACCTGTAACGAAATCAGCTGAAGCAGGTACGATTGTTGCGATCGAAGAAGATGGTTTCGTTGTAGCAACTGGTAATGAAACGGGTGTTAAAATTACAGAATTGCAACCTTCTGGTAAAAAGCGTATGAGTTGTGAGCAATTTTTACGTGGCACAAAACCTGAGATTGGAACGAAGTTAGGAGAAAATGCATGAGACAAAATGTTCGTGAATTAGCTCTTGATGGTTTAATTCAAGTAGAAAAAAGTGGTGCATACAGTAACTTACTTTTAAATAATCTAATTGAAAAAAGTACAATTGATAGAAAAGATATTGGTTTATTAACTGAAATTGTATATGGAACAATTCAACGTCGTGATACATTAGATTATTATTTACAACCTTTTTTAAAAAAGAAGGTTGAGGCATGGGTAAGGGTATTGCTTCGTTTATCGTTATATCAAATGATCTATTTAGACCGAGTACCAGAAAGAGCGGCTATTCATGAAGCCGTTGAGATTGCAAAGCGCCGTGGGCATAAAGGAATTGCTGGTATGGTGAACGGTGTATTACGTTCGATTCAAAGAGAAGGTGTACCTTCTGTAGATGAAATCAAAGATCCGGTAGAACGCTTGGCAACTGCAACAAGTCATCCAGTTTGGCTTGTCCAAGAATGGGCTTCAGAATATGGTTTAGAAACTGCAGAGAAAATGTGCGAAGTGAACATGTTACCGCCTGTACCAACAGCGCGTGTAAATGTTGATAAAATAACAGTAGAAGAAGCAATTACATTATTAGCTAGTGAAGGTATAGAAGCGAAGCGTGGCGATTTATCAGATGATGCAATTCAAATTGAAAAAGGAAATGTAGCGCACACAGATGCGTTTAAAAAAGGTTTTCTTTCTATTCAAGATGAAAGTTCTATGCTGGTAGCACGTGCCTTAGAACCAGATGAGGGAGATGTAGTTCTTGATAGTTGTGCTGCTCCAGGTGGAAAAACAACGCATATTGCAGAGCGATTAAAAGGAACTGGTCAAGTCATGTCCCTTGATTTACATGCACACAAAGTACGTTTAATTAAACAACAAGCAGAGCGACTTGGTCTAGGAAATGTCGAAACAAAGGCATTAGATGCTAGAAAAGTACAAGAACACTTTGCAAATGAAACGTTTGATAAAATATTAGTAGATGCCCCATGTTCTGGATTTGGTGTAATTAGACGTAAGCCTGATATTAAGTTAGGTAAAGATAAAGGCGATAGTGAAAGACTATCAACGATTCAACTTGCAATACTAGAAAAAATCGCACCGTTATTAAAACAAGGTGGTCGCCTTGTTTATAGTACGTGTACAATTGAGAAAATAGAAAATGAACAAGTAATAGAACGATTTTTACAAGAGCATCCTGAGTTCGAGTGGGATACTACGATAAAAGAGCGTATGCCAGAAAAGTTAAGTCCGTATATTGATGAAGGTCAAGTACAAATTTTACCGCATTATTTTGCAACAGATGGCTTTTATATTGCTTGTTTAAGGAAGAAGGTGTAGCATCGTGGAAACGACTGTGAGAAAACAAAAGAAAAATTTAGAAACGAAAAAACCATCAATTTACTCTTTACAACTTCATGAAATGCAAGATTGGTTAAAGGAGCAAGGAGAACCAAAGTTCCGTGCTGGACAAATTTTTGATTGGTTATATAAAAAACGTGTAAAAAATTATGAGGATATGTCAAACCTTTCTAAAGGATTGCGTGAAAAATTGTCGAATTCCTTTGATATTACTACTTTAAATACGTTAGTAAAACAAACGTCTTCGGATGGAACAATTAAATTCTTATTCCAATTATATGATGGATATTCTATTGAAACGGTATTAATGCGACATGAATATGGAAATTCCATTTGTGTAACAACACAAGTAGGTTGTCGTATTGGGTGTACGTTCTGTGCTTCAACGCTTGGCGGTTTAAAGCGAAACTTAGAAGCTGGAGAAATTGTAGCACAAGTAGTAGAAGTGCAACGTGCACTTGATGAATCAGAAGAACGTGTAAGTTCTCTTGTCGTTATGGGAATTGGAGAACCATTTGATAACTATGATAATTTAATGGGATTCTTACGCATCATTAATCATGAAAAAGGACTTCATATTGGTGCGAGACATATGACAGTTTCGACAAGTGGAATCATCCCGAAAATTTATAAGTTCGCTGAAGAAGATTTACAAATTAATTTTGCGATTTCACTGCATGCTCCAAACTCAGAATTACGTTCAAAATTAATGCCGATTAACCGTGCTTATAAGCTACCAGATTTGATGGAAGCTATTAAATACTATGTAAATAGAACAGGGCGTCGTATTACTTTTGAATATGGACTATTTGGAGGCGAAAATGACCAAGTTGAGCACGCTGAAGAGCTTGCTGCGCTCTTGAAAGGTGTAAAATGTCATGTGAACTTAATTCCGGTAAACTACGTACCTGAACGTGATTATGTACGTACGCCACGTGAACAAATTTTCTTATTTGAAAAAACGTTAAAAGATCGTGGAGTAAATGTAACGATTCGCCGTGAACAAGGTCATGATATTGATGCAGCCTGCGGTCAGTTGCGTGCGAAGGAGCGCAAAGAAGAGACGAGGTGACGAGATGAAAGCCGTGTTTCTATCAGATAAAGGAAAAGTTCGTCAACATAATGAAGATAGTGCAGGAGTTTTTCACAATTTAGATGGAAATATTTTAGCGGTAGTAGCAGATGGAATGGGAGGTCATCGAGCTGGTGATGTAGCTAGCTCGATGACCATTCAATTATTCCATGATTATTGGAAGCAAACGCATAATATGAACGAGCCAAAAAAAGTAGAAGAGTGGTTACATACTAGCGTGGGGATTATTAATGAGCGTATATATGAATACTCTAAGCAACATGTAGAATGTAATGGTATGGGAACAACACTTATAATAGCGATTTGTACACCAAATTTTGTGACGATAGGTCATATAGGAGATAGTCGTTGTTATATGGTATCAGAGGGGGAAATCTCGCTTGTAACGGAAGATCACTCACTTGTTAATGAACTTGTGAGACATGGTGAAATTTCAAAAGAAGACGCAGAATATCACCCGAAAAAGAATGTTTTGTTAAGGGCATTAGGAACAGAAGAGAAAGTCGGATTAGATGTGAAAACATTGGTGCTAGAGGAAGATGATCAGTTACTTCTTTGCTCTGATGGACTATCTAACAAAGTTTCTATTGCTGATATGCAACAAGTTTTACAGTTAAATGAACAGCTAGAAACTAAGGGACAACGTCTCATTCAATTGGCGAATGATCGTGGCGGGGAAGATAATATCACCCTTGTTCTCATTGATTATGCGGGTTCGACAAACGAAAGTAGGTGAAGTGCAACGTGCTGATTGGAAAACGCTTAAATGACCGTTATAAGCTACTGAAAATGATTGGTGGCGGTGGAATGGCCAATGTTTATTTAGCTCATGATGATATACTAGGCCGAGATGTAGCGGTGAAAATATTAAGACTCGACTATTCAAATAACGAAGAGTTTATTAAACGTTTCCATCGAGAAGCGCAGTCTGTTACAACGTTGTCGCATCCAAATATTGTGAATATGTATGATGTCGGAGAAGAAGATGGTATATATTATCTTGTAATGGAGTATGTACCAGGACAAACATTGAAGCAATACATAATTGAGCAAGGAATGTTACCGATAGGAGAAGCTCTTGATATTATGGAGCAGTTAACATCCGCCATGGCACACGCCCATCATTTTGAAATTGTGCACCGCGATATTAAACCGCACAATATTTTAATTCGAGCTGATGGAGTAATAAAAGTAACAGATTTTGGAATTGCGACAGCTACAAGTGCAACAACAATTACACATACAAATTCAGTACTCGGTTCGGTGCATTATTTATCACCAGAACAAGCACGTGGCGGGATAGCAAATAAACAATCAGATATTTATTCCCTAGGGATTGTTATGTTTGAATTGTTAACAGGAAGACAACCATTTTCTGGCGAATCTGCTGTTGCTATAGCTTTAAAACATTTACAAAGTGAAATTCCGTCTCCAAAAAGATGGAATGAAAGTATTCCGCAAAGTGTAGAAAATATTATATTAAAGGCAACTGCGAAAGATCCGTTTCATCGATATCAATCTGCTAATGCGATGAAACGAGATATTGAAACTGCGCTATATCCAGAGAGGATAAATGAGCAGCCATTTTACATACCGGAAGATATGGAAGCGACAAAAGCGATTCCGGTTATTCAACAGGAACAATTATTCGAAAATGTAACTGATGAAACAATTGTTTTACAAGGAAGTAAAGTGGATGAACAGGCAAGAAAAGAAGATGAGGGTTTAAATAAGAAGAAAAAACGAAGTAATAAATGGCTCAAAGTTTTAATTATAACATTTTTACTTTTAGCGATCGGAATAACGTTAGCCCTTACTGTTATTCCAGGATTCTTTATTCCAAAAGATGTAAAAGTCCCTGATGTGGCTGGTATGAAATATACGACCGCAGTAAATACATTAGTTGAAAAGGGTTTTGAGGTTACGGAACCTAATATTGTATATACAGATGATGTTGAAACCGGTGATGTTATAAAAACAGACCCTGTGGCAGGAAGAGTCGTGAAAGAAAACTCTAAAATTACTATCTATCAATCAGGTGGGAAAAAGAAAAGTAAGATGATTGATTTCACAGGAAAAGATTTTGAGAGCATAAGGTCTGAATTAGAAGAAAAATATAAACAAGTTACAATAAATTATATTGAAAATGATAGACCAAAAGGTGAAATCGTTGAGCAAATTCCGACGTCGGATCAAATGGTAGTAGAGGCGGAACAAGACCTGAAAATTTGGGTAAGTAAAGGTCCTTATCAAATTAGACCAGGTGATTTTTCAGGATGGACTGAAAATAGTGTCAATGGTTATTTGAATGAGAGGAAACTAACTCCAGATATAAAACGAGAGTATTCTGATACTGTTGATAAAGGACTTGTAATTTCGCAATCTCCAAAACCGGGAACGCCGTTAAAAGAAGGAGATAAAGTGACGATTGTTATTTCAGATGGTCCTAAGCCGAAAGTAACGAAAACAGTGAAAGTGGATAATATTTCTATTCCGTATGAGTCTTCTATAATAGGTGAGAAAAAACCGCAAACGATAGAAATTTATAAAGAAGATATGCAACAAAAAATGGATAGACCAATTGAAACTAGAACAATTTCAGAGTCGGCAACTATTTCATTAGAATTTGTAATTCAAGAAGGTACAAAAGGACATTATAAAATTGTACGAGATGGTGTAACGATTATCGACAAAGAAGTACCATACCCAACTCAATAATAATGAATTCCATTTTATCTCCAAAGAGAATGGAATGTATTACTTCTGCCTGTTATGCTGTCTACATATAGTGGACTGTATAACAGGCAAAAATATATGATTCAAAAAGATATAAAAGTGATACTGTTATAAATAATATTTTAAATTTGATGGTAGATTAAATATATTAATGTGTATATATGACGGGTTTTGAAATCTTTATTTAAAGAATGATAATCCATTCAATATGAATTACAGCTTCACTTTATACAGAATAAAGGAGAATTATATGCCAGAAGGAAAAATTGTAAAAGCTCTAAGTGGATTTTATTATGTGCAGCATGAAGAAGGGATTACACAATGTCGCGGGCGTGGTGTGTTTAGAAAAAATAAAATTACACCACTGGTAGGAGACCAAGTTGTTTTTCAGGCTGATAATCCAAGTGAAGGATACGTGCTTGAAGTATTTGATCGAAAAAATGAACTTGTCAGGCCTCCTATTGCTAATGTTGATCAAGCAATTCTTGTTTTTTCAGCAGTAGAACCAGATTTTAATCCGGGGCTGTTAGATCGATTTTTAGTGCTGATTGAATATCATAACATTAAGCCGATTATTTGCATTAGTAAGATGGATTTAGTGGATGAAAAAATGAGAGAAACTGTTGAATCTTATGCAAATGATTATCGTGAGATGGGATATGATGTATTATTTACTTCTATAAATACATCGGAAAGTATTGATATTTTAAAACCGTTCTTAGAAGGTTGTGTTTCCGTTGTTGCGGGGCAATCTGGTGTTGGAAAATCTTCTATGCTTAACGTCTTACGTCCAGAATTAGAACTAAAAACGAATGATATTTCCTCACATTTAGGACGCGGGAAACATACGACAAGACACGTAGAATTAATTGCGATTGGAAGCGGACTAGTTGCAGATACACCTGGTTTTAGTTCACTCGATTTCATAGATATAGAGGTAGAAGATCTTACATATTGTTTTCCAGAGTTGAAAGAAGCGAGCCAATACTGTAAATTTAGAGGGTGTACACATCTTTCTGAACCGAAATGTGCTGTGAAGGCTGCGGTTGAAGAGGGGAAGATTACAGAATATCGTTATAAGAATTACAAACAATTTGTAGAAGAAATTAGAGAGAGAAAGCCGAGGTATTAGTTATGATTAAAATTGCACCATCAATCTTATCAGCAGATTTTTCAAAATTAGGGGAAGAGATTAAAGATGTAGAAAAAGGCGGAGCGGATTACATTCACGTCGATGTAATGGATGGACATTTCGTACCAAATATTACGATTGGACCATTAATTGTAGAAGCAATTCGTCCGATCACATCGTTACCGTTAGATGTACATTTAATGATTGAAAATCCTGATAACTATATCCCGACTTTCGCAAAAGCGGGAGCGGATATTATTACTGTTCATGTAGAGGCGTGCCCTCATTTACATCGTACAATTCAGTTAATTAAATCTCATGGCATTAAAGCAGGAGTTGTATTAAATCCGCATACGCCAGTTTCAGTGATTGAGCATGTATTAGAAGATATTGATATGGTATTACTTATGACAGTAAACCCTGGATTTGGTGGACAGAAATTTATCCATTCTGTATTACCGAAAATTAAACAAGTTGCAGAAATGGTTAAAGATCGCAATCTAGAAGTAGAAATTGAAGTTGATGGTGGTGTAAACGCTGAAACAGCAAGACTTTGTGTAGAAGCAGGAGCAAATGTACTTGTAGCTGGGTCAGCGGTATACAATCAAAAAGACCGCGGTGAAGCAATTCGTGTCATTCGTGGATAATGAATGAACGAGTCTTTATCCCAGTGAATCTTCTAGTGTAGTAAGTTTTCACTATTTATAAAGGGTAGAGAAAAAATATATAAAAAGGCAATCTACCGAATGGCAGATTGCCTTTTTACAATAGAAGGGGAAGGAAACATGATTATTCATATTTTAGCGGGAGGACCCGCGGAATATTGTGCAGATTTTTCTTCATATGAAAATGAGAAAGTAGTGTGGGCGGCAGTTGATAGAGGAGTATATCGTTTATTAAAAAGAGGTATTACTCCTGCTGTTGCGTTTGGAGATTATGACTCGGTTACTGAAGAAGAATTAGCATGGATGGGGCAACAAACAAATGATTTACATATTGTTCCTCGTGAAAAAGATCAAACAGATTTAGAAATTGCGATTAACTGGGCGTTAGAACAAAAGCCGGCACTCATTCGTATTTTTGGTGCTACTGGCGGAAGACTTGATCACGGTTTAGCGAATATACAAATGCTTTTAAAAGGATTAGAAGTAGGAATAGAGATGTGTATTGTAGACAATCAAAATGAAATAAGTGTAAAAAGAGTAGGTACACATATAATTGAAGAAAATAAAAATTTCCCTTATGTATCTTTTGTGCCTGTTACTGAAATAGTGGAAGGGATTACATTACTTGGTTTTAAATATCCTCTGACGAATAAAAAAATAGAGTGGGGATCCACACTTTGTATTAGTAATGAACTCGTTGAGGAAAAAGGTACTTTTTCATTTACTTCTGGCATATTAATGGTGATAAGAAGCACTGATTAAAGAAACAATTTTGCTCCTTACATCATATAGTGACCAAGTGGAGTAATGGGGATTAGGAGGGAAACCATGAGATTTTATACAATTAAGTTACCTAAATTTCTTGGTGGAATTGTTCGTGCCATGTTAAATACCTTCAAAAAAGATTAAAAAAAGCACCTATTACCGGTGCTTTTTCCATTGGTATAGTAAAAAAAGAGCCTAGCGGCTCTTTTTTTTATTATTAAACACGTTCGATTTTGCCAGATTTTAATGCTCTAGCAGAAACGTAAACACGTTGAACTTTTCCGTCGATGCGTACGCGAACTTTTTGAAGGTTAGCGCCCCACTTACGTTTTGTAGCGTTCATTGCGTGAGAACGAGAGTTACCAGAACGAGCTTTTCTTCCAGTAATAGCACAAACACGAGCCATTTATATTTCCCTCCCTTGATACCTTACCATACGTAATTTTTCAATGTTAGTCTTTTATGCGATGCTAAAAACACTACTATAATTTAACACAACTAAAAAGAGAATGCAACACTGTAGAAAAAAGAAATCAAGAAAAATTACTTGACACTATATGTCAATGAAGAAAAGTTGAAATCAAGAAAAATTGCTTGACATATTATAGTGATACATGTTGTATAATAACAATGGACTATTTTGCTCATCATAAAAAAGTGTAGTTTTCAACATAAAATATGAGAGTGAAAAAGAAAGAACGATGGAATTTTCTTTAAAAAGATTATATGATAGTAACTAAAGTAGTCTAACTCACTTTCACCATTTATGAAGGGGGAAAACGAGATGTCAATTGAAATTAAAACGAAGTACGGTCAAATTGATATTAGTACAGATGTAATTGCAACAATTGCTGGAGGTGCCGCGGTAGATTGCTACGGTATCGTAGGTATGGCATCAAAAAATCAGTTAAAAGATGGATTAACAGACATTTTACGAAAAGAAAATTTCACTAGAGGTGTTATTGTTCGTAAAGATGAAGATGAAGTACATATTGATATGTATATTATTGTGAGCTATGGTACGAAAATTTCAGAAGTAGCACATAACGTGCAGACGAAAGTGAAATATACATTAGATCAAACTGTAGGACTAGCAGTAGATTCTGTAAACATCTACGTACAAGGAGTTAAAGTAATAAACTTGTAATGTGCATTAAGGAGGAAAATCTGTGTCAATTCAAAAAATTGATGGAAAACGTTTATCACAAATGATCATTCAAGGAGCGAATAATTTAACGAATAATGTTCAGCTTGTTGATGCATTAAACGTATTTCCAGTTCCAGATGGCGATACCGGTACAAACATGAACTTATCTATGACTTCAGGCGCACGTGAAGTGAAAGCAAATCCTTCACAACATGCTGGTAAAGTCGGCGTAAGTTTAGCCAAAGGATTATTAATGGGAGCTCGTGGTAACTCTGGAGTTATTTTATCTCAGTTGTTCCGTGGTTTCTCGAAATCCATTGAACAAAAAGAAGAATTAACAACAGTTGATTTTGCTGCAGCTTTAGAAGCTGGAGTAGAGGCGGCTTACAAAGCGGTTATGAAACCGATTGAAGGAACGATTTTAACGGTTGCAAGAGAAACGGGTAAATATGCAGTAACAGTTGCGAAAAAACAGCGCGACTTTGTTTTGTTTATGGAAGACGTTGTGAAAGAAGCAAATGCATCGTTAAATCGTACGCCAGATTTATTACCTGTATTAAAACAAGTTGGCGTTGTAGATAGCGGTGGTAAAGGTCTTGTAGTAGTTTACGAAGGGTTTTTAGCTGACTTAAAAGGAGAAACGATTTCTTCTGATGCACCTGCCCAACCATCTATGAATGAAATGGTGCGCGCAGAACATCACCGTAGTGTACAAAGCCAATTGAGTACAGAAGATATTAAGTATGGATATTGTACGGAGTTCATGGTGAAATTAGAAGCTGATAAAGTGAAAGAACATAATTTCTCTGAACAAAAATTCCGTGAAGATATTAGTGTGTATGGTGATTCACTACTAGTTGTATCTGATGATGAAATTGTAAAAGTTCATATTCATGCAGAACATCCTGGAGACGCTATGAACTACGGACAACGTTACGGTAGTTTAATCAAGATTAAAGTAGAGAATATGCGTGAACAGCATACCGCTTTATTAGATGAGCCTGCTATGATGCCTGAGCCAACTAGCCAGCCTAAAGAGAAACAACCATATGGTATCGTAACTGTAGCTATGGGATCTGGTATTAAAACTTTATTTGAAAGCATTGGCGCGACGAAAGTTATCGAAGGTGGCCAAACGATGA
This sequence comes from Bacillus cereus group sp. BfR-BA-01350, assembly GCF_022663775.1. Lineage (NCBI taxonomy): Bacteria > Bacillati > Bacillota > Bacilli > Caryophanales > Bacillaceae > Bacillus > Bacillus cereus group sp. BfR-BA-01350. The sequence goes on along the minus strand of NZ_JAKUGD010000006.1, from coordinate 158,488 downwards.
ATCCAAGTACTGAGGATATCGTGAAGGCGATTGAAGAAGCAAACGCTGAAAAAATCATTATTTTACCGAACAACGGGAATATCGTAATGGCAGCAGAACAAGCAGCGTCAGTTGTGGATCAAGAAGTGATTGTAGTTCGTTCAAAAACAGTTCCTCAAGGTATGGCTGCAATGTTAGCATTTAATCCAGTTGGAACGCTAGAGGAAAATGAAGAAAACATGAAAGAAGCTTTATCTCATGTGAAAACAGGTCAAATTACGTATGCTGTACGTGATACGGAAATTGATGGTGTGGCAATTCAAAAAGATGATTTCATGTGTATCGCAGATGGAAAAATCGTATCAACAAATGCTGAAAAAGTAGGAGCTGCGAAGCAATTACTAGAAGCACTAATTGATGAAGATTCTGAAATCGTAACGATTCTACAAGGTGAAGATGCAACTGATGAAGAAGTAGCTGAATTAGTTGAGTTTGTAGAAGAGAATTTTGAAGATGCAGAAGTAGAAGTACATGCTGGAAACCAACCGGTGTATTCTTTCATCTTCTCTGTAGAATAAGAAAAAATTCGTTTTGAAAATAAATGGATTACTTACTTGCTAATGGATAATAAGTAGTAATATGAAGTTTATTACTAGTTTTTATTCAAAAGGCTAGCATATTGAAGATAAAAAAGAGCCTTGCTGCTAATAGTGAGGCTCTTTTCTTTCGTGTTGTTTATGAGGGATTTGAGTAGTTTCTCTTAGAATGCCTATGATAGAATATATAGGGTGAAAGAGAGCGATTACAGATGTCAATCATGTTAATGGATAATGAATCAAAAAATAATGTGACGGAGCGTGAGAATCTTGAATGAAGTTGTACAAGTTCCTGTTACGGATGTAAAGGGAATCGGAGGAGAAACATCTGAATTACTACACGAGATGGGAATTTATACAGTTTCTCATCTATTAGAACATTTTCCGTACCGTTATGAAGACTATGCGATGAAAGATCTTGCAGAAGTAAAGCATGATGAACGTGTAACAGTTGAGGGAAAAGTTCATAGTGCTCCTTTACTGCAATATTACGGGAAGAAGAAGTCGCGTCTTACGGTTCGTGTCCTCGTAGGTCGTTATTTAATTACAGCTGTATGTTTTAATAGGCCGTACTATAAGCAGAAGTTAAATTTAGATGAAACGGTAACGATTACTGGAAAATGGGACCAGCATCGTCAAACGATTGCGGTATCAGAACTTCATTTTGGACCGGTTGTACGTCAACAAGAAGTGGAGCCTGTGTACTCAGTGAAAGGGAAACTTACAGTAAAACAGATGCGCCGTTTTATTGCACAAGCGTTAAAGGAGTATGGAGACTCTATAGTTGAAGTGTTACCAGATGGATTGCTAAGTCGGTATAAATTACTGCCACGTTATGAAGCGCTTCGGGCTTTGCATTTTCCATCGGGGCAGGAAGACTTGAAGCAAGCGCGTCGCCGGTTTGTATATGAAGAGTTTTTCTTATTTCAGTTGAAAATGCAAACGTTACGGAAAATGGAGAGGGAAAATTCGAAAGGGACGAAAAAAGAAATTCCTTCAGAAGAATTGCAAGAGTTTATCGATGCACTTCCGTTTCCATTAACTGGTGCGCAACGCCGAGTTGTAGATGAAATTATGAAAGATATGACATCTCCTTATCGAATGAATCGTCTGTTGCAAGGTGATGTAGGTTCTGGTAAAACGGTGGTCGCTGCAATTGGTCTTTATGCAGCGAAATTAGCGCATTATCAAGGTGCTTTAATGGTTCCAACAGAAATTTTAGCAGAACAACATTATCAATCGCTCGCAGAGACGTTCTCGCACTTTGGTATGAAGGTTGAATTGTTAACAAGTTCAGTTAAAGGTGTGAGACGCCGAGAGATTTTGGCAAAATTAGAACAAGGAGAAATAGATATCCTTGTTGGAACACATGCTTTAATTCAAGATGAAGTTATTTTTCATAGGTTAGGTCTCGTGATTACTGATGAACAACATCGATTTGGTGTAGCGCAGCGCCGAGTTTTACGTGAGAAAGGTGAAAGTCCAGATGTATTATTTATGACAGCAACACCAATTCCACGTACGTTAGCAATTACTGCATTTGGAGAGATGGATGTTTCTATAATCGATGAGATGCCAGCTGGTAGAAAGGTAATTGAAACATACTGGGCAAAACATGACATGTTAGATCGTGTTCTCGGTTTTGTAGAGAAAGAGATAAAAAAAGGAAGACAAGCATATGTTATTTGTCCTCTAATTGAAGAATCTGAGAAACTTGATGTACAAAATGCAATCGACTTACATAGTATGCTGACTCATCATTATCAGGGGAAATGTCAAGTCGGATTAATGCATGGAAGATTATCATCTCAAGAAAAAGAAGAGATAATGGGGCAATTTAGTGAAAATAAAGTGCAAATTCTTGTGTCGACAACAGTTGTTGAGGTGGGTGTAAACGTACCGAATGCGACTGTAATGGTTATTTATGATGCAGAGCGTTTCGGTTTATCACAGCTTCATCAGCTAAGAGGACGTGTTGGGCGTGGTAGTGAACAATCGTATTGTTTATTAATCGCGGATCCAAAATCGGAAACGGGAAAAGAACGAATGCGTATTATGACCGAAACGAATGATGGATTTGTATTGTCAGAAAAAGATTTAGAATTACGAGGTCCTGGAGATTTCTTTGGGAGTAAGCAAAGTGGTTTACCAGAATTCAAGGTTGCTGATATGGTACATGATTATCGGGCGCTAGAAACAGCTAGACAAGATGCTGCGTTACTAGTAGATTCAGAAGCGTTTTGGCATAATGATCAATATGCGTCGTTGCGTACGTATCTTGACGGGACAGGTGTGTTCCAGGGAGAGAAGCTCGATTAAAGGGAGGCAACAAAAGTTTTTGTTGCATTCTACTTTTAATGATTATATACTACTGTTAGTACCTAGTCATAAAAATGGATGGTGCGGTATGAAAAAAAGAAGAAGTAAAAAAGAAAGACAAGAATTATTACAACAAACGATAGAAACGAATCCTTTTATTACGGATGAAGATTTAGCAGAAAAATTTCAAGTGAGTATACAAACTGTACGTCTTGATCGTATGGAATTATCTATTCCTGAATTAAGAGAAAGAATTAAACATGTAGCTACAAAGCAACATGAAGAAGATGTGAAATCTTTACCGTTAGAAGAGGTTGTCGGAGAAATTATTGATATAGAATTAGATAGACATGCGATTTCTATTTTTGAAGTGAAGGTAGAACACGTATTTAAAAGAAATCAAATTGCCCGTGGGCATCATTTGTTTGCACAAGCAAACTCACTAGCTGTTGCGGTTATTGATGAAGAATTAGCTTTAACTGCAAAGTCTACCATTCGATACATTCGTCCTGTAAAATTAGGAGAGCGTGTTGTTGCAAAAGCGCGCGTGGAAGATGTAGAGAATGATAAAGGGCGGACGGTTGTCAAAGTGCGTAGCTTTGTTGGAGAAGAACTTGTTTTTACAGGCACTTTTGAAATGTATCGATCTAGTAATTATAGTGAGGAAGGTAACAACTTATGAAAATCGCAATAGATGCAATGGGCGGCGATCATGCTCCAAAGGCTGTCGTACTAGGAGCAATGAAAGCTATTAAGGAATATTCTGATTTACATATTACGTTAGTGGGGAAAGAAGAGGAAATTCGTCAATACTTAACGAGTGAAGAACGAATTACTATACTTCATACAGACGAAAAAATTGAATCGACAGATGAACCAGTAAGAGCGGTTCGTCGAAAAAAACAAGCTTCAATGGTACTTGCGGCGCAGCAAGTGAAAGACGGTGTAGCGGATGCTTGTATATCAGCTGGTAGTACAGGAGCTTTAATGGCGGCTGGATTGTTTGTTGTAGGTCGTATGGAAGGAATTGAGCGACCAGCTTTATCCCCTACAATGCCAACTGTTGATGGAGAAGGTTTTGTTATGTTAGATGTTGGAGCGAACGTTGATGCAAAACCGATTCATTTATATCAATATGCAGTAATGGGATCTGTATATGCTGAGAAAGTAAGAGGAATTAAAAATCCTCGCGTTGGACTTTTAAACGTTGGAACAGAAGATGGTAAAGGTAACGAGCTTTCAAAACAAGTCTTTGCAATGCTTAAAGATGCCCCAATTAATTTCGTTGGGAACGTTGAATCAAGAGATTTATTGCAAGGTGTAGCAGATGTTGTTGTATGTGATGGTTTTACAGGGAATGTAGCACTGAAATCATTAGAAGGAACAGCACTTGCATTATTCTCTATGTTAAAAGAACAGTTAATGAGTTCGTTTACGAGCAAATTAGCAGCAGCGGTATTAAAGCCAAAACTTATGGTATTAAAAGATAAAATGGATTATTCGGAGTATGGAGGAGCGGCATTATTTGGATTGAAGGCTCCTGTCATTAAGGCTCACGGTTCTTCCAATGACCAATCGATATTTAGTGCAATTCGTCAAACGAGAGAAATGGTAGCGAAAGAAGTTATTCCTACTATTTCAAGCGTAATGGAGAAAGAGCCACTCCAATAAGAGGAGGATTTGAAATGGGAAAACTAGCATTTCTTTTTCCGGGCCAAGGTTCACAGGCAGTTGGAATGGGTAAACAGTTAGCAGAGAATAATAAAGAGGTTGCAAATGTATTTGCAAAAGCAGATGAAGTGTTGCAAGACTCACTTTCAGAAGTGATTTTTGAAGGGCCGCAGGAAAAGCTTACGTTAACAACAAATGCGCAACCTGCTTTATTAACAACGAGTTTTGCTATTTTGACAGCTTTAAAAGAGTATGATATTACACCAGACTTTGTCGCAGGGCATAGTTTAGGTGAGTATAGCGCTCTTGTAGCAGCGGGTGCATTAACTTTTGAGGATGCAGTATATGCTGTAAGGAAACGTGGGGAATATATGGAAGAAGCTGTTCCTGGCGGAGAAGGTGCAATGGCGGCTATATTAGGTGCTGATCCACATATGCTGAAACAAGTTACAGAAGAAGTAACAAGTGAAGGATATGCAGTACAAATTGCTAATATGAATAGTACGAAGCAAATTGTGATTTCTGGAACAAAGCAAGGAGTCGAGATTGCTTCTCAAAGAGCGAAAGAAAATGGTGCAAAGAGAGCAATTCCGCTTAAAGTAAGTGGACCATTCCACTCTGCGCTTATGAAGCCAGCGGCGGAGAAATTCCAAAGTGTCTTAAATGAAATTACAATTCAAGATACGAATATTCCGGTAATCGCAAATGTAACAGCAGACGTTATTACAAGTGGTGCACATATTCAAGAAAAGCTAATCGAGCAGCTCTATTCGCCTGTCTTATGGTATCCATCCATTGAATATATGGTGAGTCAAGGGGTAGATACATTTATTGAGATTGGACCTGGGAAAGTACTTGCTGGACTTATGAAGTCAATTGATTCATCAGTGAAAGCATACGCGATATACGATGAAGAGACATTACAAGATACCATTTCGAATTTGAGAGGAGAAAGTTGATGTTAAAAGGGAAAGTAGCATTAGTAACGGGTGCTTCACGTGGAATTGGTCGTGCAATTGCGATTGATTTAGCAAAACAAGGGGCAAATGTTGTAGTAAATTATGCTGGTAACGAGCAAAAGGCAAATGAAGTAGTTGATGAAATAAAGAAATTAGGTTCGGATGCAATTGCAGTAAGAGCAGATGTTGCAAATGCTGAAGACGTTACAAATATGGTGAAACAAACTGTAGATGTATTTGGACAAGTTGATATTCTTGTAAATAATGCAGGTGTAACAAAAGATAATTTATTAATGCGTATGAAAGAAGAAGAATGGGATACAGTTATTAATACAAACCTAAAAGGTGTATTCTTATGTACAAAGGCAGTATCTCGATATATGATGCGTCAACGTCATGGACGTATTGTAAATATCGCTTCTGTTGTCGGAGTAACGGGAAACCCAGGACAAGCAAACTATGTTGCTGCTAAAGCAGGTGTAATCGGATTAACAAAAACATCAGCAAAAGAGTTAGCAAGCCGCAATATTACTGTAAATGCAATTGCTCCTGGATTTATTGCGACAGATATGACAGACGTATTAGATGAAAATATAAAAGCTGAAATGTTAAAATTAATTCCTGCAGCTCAGTTTGGTGAAGCGCAAGATATCGCAAATGCTGTAACGTTTTTTGCTTCTGATCAAAGCAAATATATTACAGGTCAAACGTTAAATGTTGATGGCGGTATGGTAATGTAATAAAAGAATCGATTTCAGCTAGTTTTTTTGGACAATATTTAATATAATATTTGAGGGGAGGTGAATGGAATGGCAGATGTTTTAGAGCGTGTAACAAAAATTATCGTTGATCGTTTAGGAGTAGAAGAAACAGAAGTAGTACCAGCTGCAAGCTTCAAGGAAGATTTAGGAGCAGACTCCCTAGATGTAGTAGAACTTGTAATGCAATTAGAAGACGAATTCGAAATGGAAATTTCTGATGAAGATGCTGAAAAGATTGCTACTGTTGGCGATGCTGTGACTTACATAGAGAGTCATCTATAATGCTTGAATGAAGTCCCGTTTTTTAGCGGGGCTTCTCGGCTTATATCTGGAGGGACCTATGCCGTACCGTAAATATAGAGAAAAAAAATACGAAACAAAATATCGTGAAGCGTTTAAAGTATTTCAAGAAAAAATAGGTATTACGTTTACAGATGAAAAATTATTGATTCAAGCATTTACGCATTCATCGTATGTGAATGAGCATCGAAAAAAACCGCATGAAGACAATGAGCGTCTCGAATTCCTTGGAGATGCAGTATTGGAACTTACTGTATCGCAGTATCTGTTTCAAAAATATCCGACAATGAGCGAAGGAGAGTTAACAAAACTACGTGCAGCTATTGTATGTGAACCATCTCTTGTTCGTTTTGCAAACGAGTTGTCATTTGGTAGCCTAGTTTTATTAGGAAAAGGTGAGGAAATGACAGGCGGACGTGAACGACCAGCTTTATTAGCGGATGTCTTTGAAGCGTTTATTGGTGCCCTTTATCTTGATCAAGGGTTAGAAACAGTATGGGGCTTCTTAAAAGAAATTGTATACCCTAAAATTAATGAAGGTGCTTTTTCTCATGTGATGGATTATAAGAGTCAATTACAAGAGTTGATTCAGCGTGATGGTAGTGGCAATATTGAGTATCAAATTTTACAAGAAAAAGGACCGGCTCACAATCGAGAATTTGTGTCACGTGTTACGTTAAATAACGTGGCCTTAGGTCTTGGTAGTGGCAAGTCGAAAAAAGAAGCAGAGCAACAAGCTGCTGCAGAAGCGTTGAAAAAGTTAAAAGAACAACTATAAGGAATCCCCCTTTGAATGAGGGGGATTCCTTGTGCATAGAATGAAACTTTCCTTTCGTTTATAAATGTAAGGAAATGAAATCCGTATAATCGTTTGTTTTTGTATAAACAACATTTATAGCAACGGAGAATAGGAGGAAGGCCTTTCGTGTTTTTAAAAAGATTAGAAATAGCAGGATTTAAGTCTTTTGCTGAGCGTGTATCTGTCGATTTTGTCCCAGGTGTAACGTCTGTAGTAGGACCTAATGGAAGCGGGAAAAGTAATATTACTGATGCCATTCGTTGGGTACTTGGTGAACAATCGGCAAAATCATTACGTGGTGCAAAGATGGAAGATATTATTTTTGCAGGTAGTGATACGAGAAGAGCGGTTAATGTTGCTGAAGTAACATTAACTTTAAATAATGAAGATCAACGTTTACCGATTGAATATAACGAGGTGTGTGTAACGCGTCGTGTATCTCGTTCTGGTGATAGTGATTTTTATATTAATAAACAATCATGCAGGTTGAAAGATATTATCGATTTATTTATGGACTCTGGTATGGGAAGAGAAGCTTTTTCGATTATTAGCCAGGGGAAAGTTGAAGAAATTTTAAGCAGTAAATCAGAAGAACGTCGTGGTGTATTTGAAGAAGCGGCGGGAGTGCTGAAATACAAACTTCGTAAAAAGAAAGCTGAAGGTAAATTAGCAGACACACAAGAAAACTTAAATCGTGTACAAGATATAATTCACGAATTAAGTAGTCAAGTAGAACCTTTAGAAAGACAAGCTTCTATTGCAAAGGATTATCTCGAGAAAAAAGAAGAATTAGAGAAAGTAGAAGCGGCGCTTATTGTACATGAAATTGAAGAATTACATGAGAAATGGGAAGCACTTCGAAATCAGTTTGGGCATAATAAAAACGAAGAAGCGAAAATGTCAACGCATTTACAAAAAGGTGAAGAAGAGCTAGAGGAATTACGAGGCCAATTACAAGCAGTAGATGAGTCTGTAGATTCCCTGCAAGAAGTACTTTTACTTTCTAGTAAAGAGCTAGAAAAGTTAGAAGGACAGCGTGAGCTATTAAAAGAGAGAAAGCAAAATGCAACGACGCATTGTGCACAACTCGAACAGTTAATTGTTGAATTAACAGAGAAAGCTACAAGTTATGATGGTGAAATTGAATCGAGTACAGAAGTATTGATGCAATTTGTAAATCATGTAAAAGAGTTGGAGACGAAATTGCATGATAATGAGCAATTACTTGCAACGTTTGCTGACAATTTAGAAGAGCAAATTGAGAATTTAAAAGGTGACTATATTGAACTTTTAAATCAACAAGCTAGTCATCGTAATGAGTTATCTATGATTGAAGAACAATCTAAACAACAAAACTCAAAAAATGAACGCCTTGATGAAGAAAATGCGAAATATGTAGAAATGCGTATGGAAATTACAGCGAAAAAGACAAAACTTGTGGAAAGTTATGAACAAGTAAAAGAAAAAGTAGCTGGAATCCTTTCGAATATACAAAAGACAGAAGCGGCACTTGGGAAATGCAAGGCGCAGTATAGTGAAAACGAAACAAAACTGTATCAAGCATATCAATTTGTACAACAGGCACGTTCTCGAAAAGAAATGCTAGAAGAGATGCAAGAGGACTACTCTGGTTTCTATCAAGGGGTACGTGAAGTATTAAAAGCTAGAGAAAATAGGTTGCAAGGTATTGAGGGTGCTGTTGCAGAACTGCTAACGGTACCAAAAGAATATGAAATTGCAATGGAAATTGCTCTAGGTGCAGCGATGCAGCATATAGTTGTACAAAAAGAAGAACATGCTCGTAATGCAATTGCGTTTTTAAAACAAAATAAACATGGACGAGCAACGTTTTTACCGCAAGCTGTTATTAAAGGTAGATCGTTATCATTTGAGCAATTACGTATTGTAAATCAGCACCCATCGTTTGTAGGTGTGGCAGCAGAACTCGTGCAATATAACAATAAATATGAAAATGTAGTTTCAAATTTATTAGGTACTGTTATTGTTGCAAAAGATTTACGCGGAGCGAATGAGTTGGCGAAACAATTGCAATACCGTTATCGCATTGTAACAATCGAAGGTGATGTAGTAAACCCTGGCGGTTCTATGACGGGTGGAGCGGTAAAACAGGCGAAATCATCTTTATTAGGACGTCAACGTGAACTAGAAGAGTGGACGAGTAAGTTAACTGATATGGAAGAAAAAACAACGAAGTTAGAAAACTTTGTTAAAGCAGTAAAACAAGAGATTCAAGAAAAAGAAGTGCAAATACGCGAACTAAGGCAAAGTGTAGAAGCAGAGCGTGTAGATGAACAGAAATTAAGAGAAGAAATTAGTCGCTTAGAATTAGAAGAACATCGTATTAATGATCGTTTATCTATTTACGATTTAGAGATTGAAGGGTTCTTGCAAGACCAAGTGAAAATGCAAGGCCGTAAAGAAGAGTTAGAAAAGATTTTAGCGACTCTTCAGGCAGAGATTACGGAATTAGATAGCAAAATCACAGCTTTAACAAAACAAAAAAGTGAGCAACATTCTTCGAAAGAAAAAGTTCAAAAAGAAATGACTGAGTTAAAAGTGTTAGCAGCTGAAAAGCAACAACGCTTATCTAATCAAAAAGAAAAAGTAGAACGATTGACGAAGGAAAAAGAAGAAACCGATGCAACGCTTGTCAAAACGAAAGAGGATTTAGCATTCTTAAAACAAGAAATGACATCGAATTCAAGTGGTGAAGAACAAATTACGAATATGATTGAGAAGAAAGCATATGATCGTAATCAAACTTCAGAGTTAATTCGCTCTCGTCGTGAACAACGTGTATCGTTACAAGAGAGAGTAGAACAGTTAGAGCGTAACCTGAAAGAAACAACAGGTAAACATAAATACATTCTTGAGATGTTGAAAGATCAAGAGGTAAAAATAAACCGACTTGATGTAGAGTTAGAAAATAGATTACAACATTTACGTGAAACATATACGATTTCATTTGAAGCGGCAAAACTGAAGTATACAATGGTGATGCCTGCTGAGGATGCACGTAAAAAGGTGAAACTAATTAAACTCTCCATCGAAGAGCTAGGTACAGTAAACTTAGGAGCAATTGATGAGTATGAGCGTGTGGCAGAGCGTCATACATTCTTACTAGAGCAAAAAGATGATCTAGAAGAAGCAAAAACGACATTGCACCAACTTATTACTGAAATGGATGAAGAAATGAAAAAACGCTTTTCTACTACGTTTGAAGGAATTCGAATGGAGTTTCAATCGGTGTTCTCTGAATTATTTGGAGGCGGTAGAGCGGATTTAGTTATGACGAATCCAGAGGACTTATTAAATACGGGTATTGATATCGTAGCGCAACCGCCAGGGAAGAAACTGCAAAACTTAGGTTTACTTTCAGGTGGAGAGCGTGCTTTAACGGCAATTGCGCTGCTATTTGGTATTTTAAAAGTGCGCCCAGTCCCATTCTGTGTATTAGATGAGGTAGAGGCTGCTCTTGATGAGGCAAACGTTGCCCGTTTTGCTCAGTATTTAAAGAAATTTAGTGATGAGACACAGTTTATTGTAATTACACATAGAAAAGGTACAATGGAAGAGTCTGACGTATTGTACGGTGTAACAATGCAAGAGTCAGGGGTATCTAAACTTGTTTCGGTTCGTTTAGATGATGGAGAAGAACTAGTTGCAAGCAAATAGAAAGGATGGGACAGTATGAGCTTTTTTAAAAAACTAAAAGAAAAAATTTCAAAACAAACAGATACGGTAACAGAGAAGTTTAAACAAGGGTTAGAAAAAACGAGAAATTCGTTTGCAGATAAAGTAAATGATTTAGTCTTTCGTTACCGTAAAGTAGATGAAGATTTCTTCGAAGAATTAGAAGAAATTTTAATCGGTGCAGATGTTGGCGTTTCGACAGTGATGGAATTAATCGACCAGCTGAAAGAAGAAGTGCAACGTCGTAATATTCAAGATCCAAAAGAAGTACAAGCTGTTATTTCGGAAAAATTAATAGAGATTTATAAAGGTGACAGTGATTTTACTAATGAAATTAATGAGCAAAAGGATGGCTTGACAGTTGTTTTATTTGTTGGTGTGAATGGTGTAGGTAAAACGACAACAATTGGTAAGATGGCTCATAAGTTTAAATCAGAAGGTAAGTCTGTCTTATTAGCAGCAGGAGATACATTTCGTGCTGGAGCGATTGAACAATTAGAAGTATGGGGCGATCGCGTTGGGGTAGAAGTGATTAAACAAGGATCAGGGTCTGATCCAGCAGCGGTTATGTATGACGCTGTACAAGCTGCAAAAGCACGTAAAGTAGATGTATTACTATGTGATACAGCAGGACGTTTACAAAATAAAGTAAACTTAATGAAAGAGTTAGAGAAGGTAAAGCGTGTAATTGAGCGTGAAGTACCAGGAGCTCCTCATGAAGTATTACTTGTTATTGATGCAACAACAGGACAAAACGGTTTAAGTCAAGCGAAAACATTCCGTGAAGCAACGAATGTGACTGGTATTGTTTTAACGAAGTTAGATGGAACTGCTAAAGGTGGTATTGTATTAGCAATTCGTAACGAAATGGATGTACCGGTGAAATTCGTTGGATTAGGAGAGCAAATGGATGATCTGCAACAGTTCGATCCAGAACAATATGTATATGGTTTATTTGCGAACTTAGTAGAAACAGAAGAAGTATAAGTGAAAGAAGCGGTATTTTCCGCTTCTTTTTCTATAAAAATATGAGATGTTAAGAAAAAAACTTGACACTCTTTTGTACTCCATGTAAACTAATTCATGTAAAGGGAAATCACTTAACAAAGGATGATCCAACATGCTCGAAAAAACAACGAGAATGAACTATTTATTTGATTTTTATCAATCGTTGTTAACGCAAAAACAAAGAAGTTATATGTCGCTTTATTATCTAGATGATTTATCTCTTGGTGAAATTGCGGAAGAATTTGATGTAAGTCGCCAAGCCGTGTATGATAACATTAAACGGACTGAAGCGATGCTTGAAGAATATGAAGAAAAATTAGTATTACTTCAAAAGTTTCAAGAGCGACAGCGACTTGTTGCAAAGCTAAAACAGCTAATCAGCGAAGAAGAGCATGTGAATGAAGAAATGAAACAAGTTGTTGAAGCTATCGAAAAATTAGATTAGGAGGGCGGCAATATGGCATTTGAAGGATTAGCCGACCGACTTCAACAGACGATGCAAAAAATCCGCGGCAAAGGAAAAGTTTCTGAAGCCGATGTGAAAGAAATGATGAGAGAAGTTCGTCTAGCTCTTTTAGAAGCGGACGTTAACTTTAAAGTAGTAAAAGATTTTGTAAAGCGTGTATCTGAACGTGCTGTCGGACAAGATGTAATGAAAAGTTTGACACCTGGACAACAAGTAATTAAGGTTGTACAGGAAGAACTTACAGAACTTATGGGCGGAGAGCAAAGCAAAATTGCTGTTGCTAATAAGCCACCGACTGTTATTATGATGGTTGGTCTGCAAGGTGCAGGTAAAACAACGACGACAGGTAAGCTTGCGAATTTGCTTCGTAAAAAGCATAATCGTAAACCAATGCTTGTTGCGGCGGATATTTACCGTCCTGCAGCGATTAAACAGCTTGAAACATTAGGGAAGCAATTGGACATGCCTGTATTCTCTTTAGGAGATCAAGTAAGTCCTGTTGAAATTGCGAAACAAGCGATTGCAAAAGCGAAAGAAGATCATCATGATTATGTTTTAATTGATACAGCAGGTCGCCTGCATATTGATGAAGAACTAATGGATGAATTAGCGAAAGTGAAAGAAGTTGCGAAACCGGATGAAATTTTCCTTGTTGTCGATGCGATGACAGGACAAGACGCGGTTAATGTTGCACAAAGTTTCCATGAACAGCTAGGTTTAACAGGGGTTGTATTAACGAAGCTGGATGGTGATACGCGCGGTGGTGCGGCATTGTCTATTAAAGCTGTTACAAATACGCCAATTAAATTTGCTGGTATGGGTGAAAAACTAGATGCACTTGAAGCGTTCCATCCAGAACGTATGGCATCCCGTATTTTAGGGATGGGAGACGTCTTAACATTAATTGAAAAAGCGCAAGCTACAGTTGATGAAGAGAAAGCAAAAGAACTTGAGCAAAAAATGCGTACGCTTTCGTTTACACTTGACGATTTCCTAGAACAACTTGGACAAGTGCGTCAACTTGGACCGCTTGATGAATTGTTAGGAATGCTTCCTGGTGCAAATAAAATTAAAGGGCTGAAAAATGCACAAGTTGATGAAAAACAAATTGGGCATATTGAGGCAATTATTCGTTCTATGACTAAATTAGAGCGAGAACAACCGGAAATAATCAATGCTAGTCGCAAAAAACGCATTGCCAAAGGTAGCGGTACAACGGTACAAGAAATCAATCGTTTAATCAAGCAATTTGATGATATGAAAAAAATGATGAAAACGATGACTGGAATGCAAAAAGGTAAGAAAAAAGGACTAGGTGGATTGAAGTTTCCATTCATGTAAGGAAAAAAGATGGCTCTGTTAAGAAAAAATACTTTACAAAGCAATAGTCTTTTTGCTAATATAATTATCTGTGTGAAATAAATTCGGAGGTGCTTTATAAATGGCAGTTAAAATTCGTTTAAAACGTATGGGAGCTAAAAAAACTCCTTTCTATCGTGTAGTTGTTGCAGATTCTCGTTCTCCTCGTGACGGACGTTTCATTGAGGAAATCGGTACTTACAATCCGGTTGCTCAACCAGCTGAAGTTAAGATCAACGAAGAAGCAGCATTAAAATGGTTAGGAAATGGTGCTAAACCATCTGATACAGTTCGTAACTTATTCTCTAACCAAGGTATCATGGAGAAATTCCACTTATCTAAACAAGGTAAGTAATTGAGGCAATGACTATGAAGAAGTTGGTCGAGACGATTGTCAAGCCTCTTGTCGATTATCCTGAAGATGTAAAAGTTACACAGGAACTTTACAACGGAGAGATAAAGTATCGATTAACTGTACATCCTGAGGATGTTGGAAAAGTCATTGGAAAACAAGGGAAAGTTGCGAAAGCAATTCGAATGCTCTTGTATTCAGTGGGACATCACAATAGTGAAAAAGTAACACTGGAAATTCAATAAACGTAAAAAGGGCGAGGAGTTATTTCCTCTCCCTTTTTTAACATTTAAAGAGAAATTGCATGTTCCATATGTGAAATGGGGATGCTTAATTTATATAGAAACCAGGGGTGACATACTGTTTATGACAAAATGGTTTAACGTAGGGAAAATTGTAAATACTCATGGCGTAAAAGGAGAAATTCGTGTGGTTTCTCGTACTGATTTTCCAGAAGAGCGATATAAGGTAGGGAATACGTTATACATATCGAATGAAAAAGGTGGAGAGCCTTTCCCAGTAAAGATTACTTCTCATCGTCAACATAAAACATTTGATTTATTGACATTTGAAGGATATGGGAATGTAAATGAAGTAGAACAGTTTAAAGGTTCTCTTTTAAAAGTGCCTGAAGATCAATTAGGCGAACTAGCTGAAGGTGAATACTACTATCATGAAATTATTGGTTGCAACGTTGTAACGGAAGAAGGAGAAGCGCTAGGGACAATAAAAGAAGTTTTATCTCCTGGTGCAAATGATGTTTGGGTAATTAAACGTCCAAAAGGTCAAGATTTGTTAATTCCTTATATTGATGATGTTGTGCTTCAAGTTAACATTGAGAATAAATTAGTAACCATTCATGTAATGGAAGGGCTACTATAATGAAAATTGACATTTTAACTTTGTTTCCAGATATGTTTACAGGTGTGTTTGGATCTTCAATTTTAAAGAAAGCACAAGAAAAAGAAGCGGTAGAGCTTCGTGTTGTCAATTTCCGCGATTATACAACGAGTAAGCATAATAGCGTGGATGATTATCCGTATGGTGGTGGCGCTGGGATGGTATTAACTCCTCAGCCTATTTTTGATGCTGTAGAAGATTTAACGAAAGAGACAGAGCGTAAGCCGCGAGTTGTCTTAATGTGTCCGCAAGGTGAAAGGTTTACTCAGAAGAAAGCGGAAGAGCTTGCAGAGGAAGAACATTTAATCTTTGTATGTGGGCATTATGAAGGATATGACGAACGAATTCGTGAACATCTCGTAACAGATGAGATTTCTATCGGTGACTACGTATTAACGGGTGGAGAGTTAGCCTCTATGGTCATTACTGATAGTGTTGTACGTCTACTGCCAGGAGTACTAGGAAATCATGCTTCACAAGTCGAGGATTCGTTTAGTACAGGTTTATTAGAGCATCCTCATTATACACGTCCAGCTGATTTTCGTGGTATGAAAGTGCCGGATGTATTAATGTCAGGAAATCATAAAAATATTGATGAATGGCGACATAAAGAATCACTACGTCGTACGTACACGCGTAGACCGGATTTATTGGAAGAACGAGAATTGTCTAAGCAAGAAAAGAAGTGGCTAGAACAGATTAAAGAAGGCAAATAAGTGCTTGATATATTTTCTATTGCAACAGCCTTAGCAATATGCTATTATAACACTTGTGCTGCTGAAATCAGTAGCCGTATTAACGATGTTCCGCTGTAATTTATTTAGACTTTATAAGAGCATCTGTTTAAAGGAGAGAATTTAATATGCAACAATTAATCGCAGAAATTACAAAAGGCCAATTAAAAACTGACCTTCCTTCATTCCGTCCTGGAGACACTTTACGTGTACACGTAAAAGTAGTTGAGGGAACTCGTGAAAGAATTCAGCTTTTCGAAGGTGTTGTAATTAAACGTCGTGGTGGCGGAATCAGTGAAACATTCACAGTTCGTAAGATTTCTTACGGTGTAGGTGTAGAGCGTACATTCCCAGTTCACACGCCAAGAATCGCGAAAATCGAAGTACTTCGCCGTGGTAAAGTACGTCGTGCTAAGTTATACTACTTACGTAACCTTCGCGGTAAAAAAGCACGTATTAAAGAAATTCGATAAGACATGTATGGGAGCTTGTAAATGCACAAGCTCCCTTTTTCCAATCTATATAAAATTTTGATATAATACGATCAGCTTACATAATCGTGGAGGGGAAAAGCATGAAGAAAGAAAAGAGTTCACTTTGGGAATGGATCAAGGCAATTTTGATAGCTGTTGTATTAGCAGGTGTTATTAGACAGTTTTTCTTTGCGCCAATTCTCGTAGATGGAGTATCGATGGCGTCTACATTACATGATCGCGATCGAATGATTGTTAATAAAATTGGTTATCACATAGGAGATCCGAAACGATTTGATATTATTGTATTCCGAGCAACGGAAGATAAAGATTATATTAAGCGTATTATCGGCCTGCCAGGCGATGAAATAGAGTATCGTAATGATAAACTATATGTTAACGGAAAGGCTTATGAGGAGCCGTATTTAGACAAGCAGAAAAAACAAATTGCTGACGGACCGCTTACATATGATTTCACTCTTGAAGAAATGACAGGGAAGAAAACTGTTCCAGAAGGTCAATTATTTGTTTTAGGCGATAATCGTCGTTTTAGTAAAGATAGCCGTTCGATTGGTACAATTTCAATGGACCAAGTGATTGGAAAGGCAAATATACTATATTGGCCGTTAAAAGATGCACGTATTGTGAAATAAAAGAAAAAGAAGGTGGCAACATGGTAATTCAATGGTTCCCAGGACATATGGCAAAGGCTAGACGCCAAGTAACAGAAAAATTAAAGTTAATTGATGTTGTAATTGAGCTTGTAGATGCTCGATTACCTTTATCTTCTCGAAATCCGATGATCGATGAGATTATTACACATAAACCGAGGCTTGTTGTTTTAAATAAAGCGGATATGGCAGATGATCGTTTAACAAAGCAATGGATCGCATATTTTAAAGAAAAAGGCCATATGGCAATTTCAATTAACGCACAGGCTGGACAAGGCATGAAGGAAATTGCGGCGGCTTGTAAAGTGTTAGTGAAAGAGAAATTTGATAAAATGGTTGCAAAAGGTATTAGACCGAGAGCGATTCGTGCATTAATTGTAGGGATACCGAATGTTGGTAAATCTACGTTGATTAATAAGTTAGCGAAGAAAAATATTGCTAAAACAGGGGATCGTCCTGGTGTGACAACAGCTCAGCAATGGATTAAGGTTGGGAAGGAAATGGAATTACTTGATACACCAGGTATACTATGGCCTAAATTTGAGGACCAATTAGTTGGATTACGTCTAGCTACGACTGGTGCAATTAAAGATTCTATTTTAAATCTACAAGACGTAGCTGTTTATGCGCTACGTTTTATGGAGAAACATTACCCAGAGCGATTAAAAGAGCGCTATAATTTAAATGACATTCCAGAAGACATCGTGGAGTTATTTGATGCGATTGGAAAAAATAGAGGCTGTTTAATGGGCGGCGGAATGATTGATTATGATAAAACATCTGAACTTATACTTCGTGAGCTTCGTGGTGGCAAACTTGGGAAAATGACGTTTGAAACACCAGAAGAGTTTGCGGAGCATACAGAAGATGCAGAAAAAGTAGAAGAAGTATAAGACGTGCGTTTGTACGTCTTTTCTTTTTTGTATATAAAGGGAGTGGCATGAATGCAAAAAGTGACGATTCAAGAGGCGGAACATTTACTACAAGAAATTATGAGTGAAGAGGACGACCGCTTTCAAATATTAATAAAAGATGAACGTAAAGGGGTACAAAAGCTCATTTCTAAGTGGTATAAACAAAAAGAGTTAGCGCAAAAGGAAAAAGAAAAATTTTTAGAAATGTCTAAGTATGAAAATGCGTTACGTGAAAAAGGTCTCACATATATCGCAGGTATAGATGAAGTAGGTCGTGGACCGTTAGCTGGGCCTGTTGTGACGGCAGCTGTCGTTCTTCCTAAGGATTTTTATATTCCGGGGTTAAATGACTCGAAAAAGTTGAGTGAAGCGAAACGTGAGCGTTTTTATGATGAAATTAAAGCGCAAGCAATTGCAATTGGAGTTGGAATTGTATCACCGCAAGTTATTGATGAAATAAATATTTATCAAGCGACGAAACAAGCGATGTTAGATGCTGTTGCGAATTTATCTTGTACACCACAATATTTATTAATTGATGCGATGAAACTCCCTACACCAATTCCGCAAACATCTATTATTAAAGGTGATGCAAAAAGTATTTCTATTTCAGCTGCATCCATTATTGCGAAAGTAACGAGAGATCGTATGATGAAAGAGCTTGGAGAAAAGTATCCTGCATATGGATTTGAACAACATATGGGATATGGCACAAAACAACATTTAGAAGCGATTGAAGCGCATGGCATATTAGAAGAACATCGAAAATCGTTTGCGCCAATTAAAGATATGATTCAAAAATAAGCTGCGAAAACGCAGCTTATTTTGTATTTTGACATATAAACATTACTATTTTCCAAAAAGAATAAAGCGATTTCAGTTTTCTGACACTTTATTGTAGACAGCGTGCCAATCATCTTATACAATGGCAATGTAATGTTTTTTAAACATTAAAAAACTTTTCGAGTAAAACAGGAAAACAGGGGAGGATGGGACCATGAATATCCATGAGTACCAAGGTAAGGCAGTCCTTAGAAGCTATGGGGTTAGCGTTCCGAACGGGAAGGTTGCATTTACAGTAGAAGAAGCTGTAGAAGCGGCGAAAGAATTAGGAACGGATGTATGTGTAGTGAAAGCACAAATTCACGCTGGTGGACGCGGCAAAGCTGGCGGAGTAAAAGTTGCAAAAAATTTAGATGAAGTTCGTACATATGCAGAGAGCATTTTAGGAACTACACTTGTGACACATCAAACAGGTCCTGAAGGTAAGGAAGTAAAACGCTTACTTATCGAAGAAGGTTGCGATATTAAAAAAGAATATTATGTAGGTCTTGTTTTAGACCGTGCAACTTCTCAAGTTGTTTTAATGGCTTCTGAAGAAGGCGGAACAGAAATTGAAGAAGTAGCAGAAAAAACACCTGAAAAAATCTTTAAAGAATATATTGATCCAGCAGTAGGCTTACAAGGCTTCCAAGCACGCCGAATTGCATTTAACATCAATATTCCAAAAGAGCTTGTAGGACAAGCTGTGAAGTTTATGATGGGCTTATACCGTGCTTTTATCGAAAAAGATTGCTCTATCGCAGAGATTAACCCACTTGTTACAACAGGTGATGGTAAAGTTATGGCATTAGATGCGAAATTAAACTTTGATTCTAATGCTTTATATCGCCATAAAGACATTTTAGAACTTCGTGACCTTGATGAAGAAGATGCAAAAGAAATCGAAGCTTCTAAATATGACTTAAACTACATTCCTTTAGATGGAAATATCGGTTGTATGGTTAATGGTGCAGGTTTAGCGATGGCTACTATGGATATCATTAAACATTACCATGGCGATCCAGCTAACTTTTTAGATGTTGGTGGCGGTGCGACAGCTGAAAAGGTTACAGAAGCATTCAAAATTATCCTTTCTGACAAAAATGTAAAAGGTATCTTCGTTAACATTTTTGGTGGCATTATGAAGTGTGATGTTATTGCAGAAGGTGTTATTGAAGCAACGAAACAAGTAGGTCTTGAATTGCCTTTAGTTGTACGTCTTGAAGGTACAAACGTAGAGTTAGGTAAGAAAATTTTAAATGAGTCTGGCTTAAATATTGTTGCAGCAGAATCTATGGCAGACGGTGCACAAAAAATTGTTTCACTAGTGGGCTAATAGAAAGCGGGGGAGAAAAATGAGCGTATTAGTTAATAAAGATACAAAAGTTATTGTTCAAGGTATTACAGGTTCTCAAGGGTTATTCCACACAAAGCAAATGATAGAATACGGTACGAAAATTGTCGGTGGTGTAACGCCAGGTAAAGGTGGCACTGATATTGAAGGTGTACCAGTATTTGATACTGTAGAAGATGCAGTGAAAGCAACAGGCGCAAACGCTTCAGTTGTATACGTTCCACCCGCTTTTGCGGCTGATGCAATTATGGAAGCAGTTGATGCAGAAATTGATTTAGTAGTATGTATTACTGAAGGAATTCCTGTATTAGATATGGTAAATGTAAAGAGATATATGGCTGGTAAACATACACGTTTACTTGGACCGAACTGCCCAGGTGTTATCACACCTGATGAATGTAAAATTGGTATTATGCCAGGGTACATTCATAAAAAAGGTCATGTAGGTATCGTATCTCGCTCTGGTACATTAACATATGAGGCTGTACATCAGTTAACACAAGAAGGTATTGGTCAATCTACAGCTGTAGGTATCGGAGGAGACCCTGTTAACGGTACAGACTTTATTGATGCGTTAAAAGCATTTAATGAAGATGAAGAAACACATGCTGTAATTATGATTGGTGAAATCGGTGGTACAGCGGAAGAAGAGGCAGCTGAATGGGTGAAAGCTAATATGACAAAACCTGTTGTAGGCTTCATTGGCGGCCAAACAGCGCCTGCTGGCAAACGTATGGGTCATGCTGGTGCAATCATTTCTGGCGGTAAAGGAACTGCTGCAGAAAAGATTAAAACGATGGAAGCTTGTGGTATTAAAGTAGCGGAAACTCCAGCAGTTATGGGTGAAACGCTAATCTCTGTCTTAAAAGAAAAAGGTCTATTTGAGACTTGTAAAAACTACTAATCTGTTGAAAGACACCTTCTTGCTTGAAGGTGTCTTTTTACAAACTTCTTGTTAACATAATAAAAATTATGGGTAAGGAGAATTGGGATGAAAAGAGAACGATTATTACATCTTCATTACTTGTTAGCAGACCATTGGAAGGCGATAGAGAGGCTATTACATGTCGATCCAGAATTGAAGGAAATATACAATTTTAATGCAAAACAAATTGAATGTTACACTGGAATATCCTCGAAAAAATCTTCAGAATTAGTAAATTTTCTTCAAAGTTCAAATCTCCCACAATATATATCTTATTTAGAGAAAAATCGATTCTTTTATATGACAATATGGGATGAAGATTATCCAAAATTATTACGTGAAATACAAGATCCTCCCTTTGTATTATATGGAAAAGGAGAAAAAGATTTTCTCAATAAAGTGAATAAATTAGCGGTTGTTGGAACGAGAGAACCGACTTTATATGGATATGAAAGTTTGAAATTTATTTTACATCCATTATTAGAAAAAGAATGGCTTATTGTCAGTGGATTTGCAAGAGGGATAGATGCGATGTCTCATGAAATTACAGTAAGACGGCATTGCCCAACAATTGCGATACTAGGACATGGATTATCGTATATATATCCAAGAGAGAATCGATATTTATATGAAGTGTGGAATGAATATATATTGTTATTAACAGAGTATCCTCCGCACTATGCACCGAAAAAATGGTATTTTCCAAAAAGGAATCGAATTATTAGTGGCATAAGTAAAGGTGTTTTAGTTGTAGAAGCGAAATCGAGAAGTGGAACACTTATTACCGCAGACCTTGCTCTAGAGCAAAATAGAGAGGTATTTGCACTGCCTGGACCTATATTTATAGATAGTGCATCAGGAACAAATCATCTCATTCAACAAGGAGCGAAACTAGTAAGAAATGCAGAAGATATACTGGAAGAGATTTTAAATTAACCTTATATTTTTATGTTTTTATTAAACAATTATTGACAAATGGTAGATAGGCACTGTATGGTATATTCATTCTTGATTGACAAAAACAAGAGAAATCAATAAGATTAATGAAGACTTGAATCCACCTCTTAAGGAGGCACTAGCATGTCAGATTACCTCGTAATCGTGGAGTCGCCTTCTAAGGCGAAGACCATTGAGAAATATTTAGGGAAAAAATACAAAGTTGTCGCGTCTATGGGACACGTTCGCGATTTACCTAAAAGCCAAATGGGGATAGAAGTAAAGAACAACTTCACCCCGAAGTATATTACCATTCGTGGTAAAGGTCCCGTCTTAAAAGACTTAAAATCAGCAGCAAAAAAAGCAAAGAAAGTCTATCTCGCGGCCGATCCAGACCGCGAAGGGGAAGCTATTGCTTGGCATTTAGCCAATACGTTAAATGTGGACGTTGAATCAGATTGCCGAGTTGTGTTTAATGAGATTACAAAAGATGCAATAAAAGAATCATTCAAACATCCTCGCGCGATTAACATGAATTTAGTAGATGCACAACAAGCAAGACGTATACTAGATCGTCTTGTTGGTTACAATATTAGTCCTTTATTATGGAAGAAAGTAAAAAAAGGATTAAGTGCAGGACGCGTACAATCTGTAGCAGTTCGTTTAATTATCGAACGTGAAAGAGAAATACAAAGTTTCGAGCCTGAAGAATTCTGGACAATTAAGACAGAATTTGTGAAAGGGAAAGACACATTTGAAGCAAGCTTTTACGGTGTAGATGGTGAAAAAGTTCAATTAACGAATGAAACACAAGTGAATGAAATAATTGAACGGCTGAAAGATAATGCGTTCTCAGTTGAAAATGTAACGAGAAAAGAGCGAAAACGTAATCCAGCATTACCATTTACAACATCTTCCTTGCAACAAGAGGCGGCGCGTAAGTTAAACATGCGAGCAAAGAAAACGATGATGCTTGCGCAGCAATTGTATGAAGGAATTGATCTTGGAAAACAAGGAACTGTAGGTCTTATTACGTATATGAGAACTGATTCAACACGTATCTCAGAAACAGCTCAAACAGAGGCACGTACGTACATTACTGAGGCGTTTGGTACGGAATACATAGGAACAGAAAAGAAGAAAGAAACGAAGAAGTCGAACGCACAAGATGCGCATGAGGCAATTCGTCCTACTTCGGTAATGAGAAAGCCAGAGGAACTAAAGAGTTTCTTAAGTCGTGACCAACTTCGATTGTATAAATTGATTTGGGAGCGATTTGTTGCAAGTCAAATGGCGTCTGCTATAATGGATACTGTGACAGCGAGACTCATTAATAATAATGTTCAGTTCCGTTCAAGTGGATCGGTTGTAAAGTTCCCAGGATTTATGAAGGTGTATGTAGAGTCGAAAGATGATGGGGCTGAAGAAAAGGATAAGATGTTGCCACCTTTAGAAGTAGGGGAAACCGTATTTTCGAAGGATTTAGAACCGAAGCAACACTTTACACAACCTCCGCCGCGCTATACAGAGGCTCGTTTAGTAAGAACACTTGAAGAGCTTGGAATTGGAAGACCGTCGACTTACGTACCGACACTTGAAACGATTCAAAAACGTGGATATGTAGGTTTGGATAATAAACGCTTCGTTCCAACTGAACTAGGTGAAATAGTAATTGAACTTATTTTAGAGTTTTTCCCGGAAATTATTAACATTGAATTTACTGCTAACATGGAGCAAAGCCTCGATGAAGTAGAAGAAGGAAATGCGAATTGGGTAAAAATTGTTGATGATTTCTACGTAGGATTTGAACCGCGTTTAGAAAAAGCGGAAAAAGAAATGCGTGAAGTGGAAATT
Organism: Bacillus cereus group sp. BfR-BA-01350; assembly: GCF_022663775.1. NCBI lineage: Bacteria > Bacillati > Bacillota > Bacilli > Caryophanales > Bacillaceae > Bacillus > Bacillus cereus group sp. BfR-BA-01350. The sequence continues at coordinate 134,622 of NZ_JAKUGD010000006.1, read as the reverse complement.
AAAGATGAACCAGCTGGGGAAGATTGTGAATTATGTAATCACCCAATGGTCTTTAAAATGGGTAAATACGGGAAATTTATGGCTTGCTCGAATTTCCCAGATTGTCGTAATACAAAACCGATTGTGAAAGAAATCGGTGTTACTTGTCCGAAATGTGATAAAGGTCAAATTATTGAACGTCGTAGTAATAAAAAGAAACGTCTTTTCTATGGGTGCGGTACGTATCCAGAGTGTGACTTTGTATCTTGGGATAAGCCGATTGGCCGTAAATGTCCGAAGTGTGAAGGTATGCTAGTAGAGAAGAAGTTGAAAAAAGGCGTACAAGTACAATGTATTTCGTGTGATTATGAAGAAGAACAACAAATGTGAGCGTAACTGCTCACATTTTTTTCGGGAAGAAAAGGAAAGGTGATAAATATATGACAACACAAGTAGTAAACGTCATTGGCGCAGGTCTTGCAGGAAGTGAAGCAGCTTACCAAATTGCAAAACGTGGTGTCCAAGTAAGATTATACGAAATGAGACCGGTAAGGCAAACGCCCGCTCATCACACAGATAAATTTGCAGAATTAGTATGTAGTAACTCGCTTCGCGCAAACACATTAACAAATGCTGTTGGTGTTATTAAAGAAGAAATGCGTTTAATGGATTCTGTTATTATTCGTGCAGCTGATGAGTGTTCTGTACCAGCAGGAGGGGCTTTGGCGGTAGATCGTCATGAATTTGCGGCAAAAGTAACGGAATATGTGAAAAATCATCCGAACGTAACTGTGGTGAATGAAGAAATCACTGAAATTCCAGAAGGTCCTACTGTTATCGCGACAGGTCCACTTACGTCGCCTGATCTTTCTGCGCAATTAAAAGAATTAACGGGTGAAGACTACTTTTATTTCTATGATGCAGCAGCACCGATTGTTGAGAAAGACAGCATTGATATGAATAAAGTGTATTTAAAATCTCGTTACGATAAAGGTGAAGCGGCATATTTAAACTGTCCAATGACGGAAGAGGAATTTGACCGTTTTTACGAGGCTTTAATCGCTGCTGAAACAGTACCTTTAAAAGAATTTGAAAAAGAAATTTTCTTTGAAGGTTGTATGCCGGTAGAAGTTATGGCAAGTAGAGGAAGACAAACACTAGTATTTGGACCGATGAAACCTGTTGGATTAGAAGATCCGAAAACAGGGAAAACGCCATATGCTGTTGTTCAGTTACGCCAAGATGATGCAGCGGGAACGTTATACAATATCGTAGGTTTCCAAACGCATTTAAAATGGGGACCGCAAAAAGAAGTGTTACAGTTGATTCCAGGACTGGAAAACGCAGAGATTGTACGTTATGGTGTAATGCATCGTAATACGTTTATTAATTCACCTAACTTGCTTCGTCCAACATACCAATATAAACAACGTGATGATTTATTCTTCGCTGGTCAAATGACTGGAGTGGAGGGATATGTTGAATCAGCGGCTTCAGGATTGCTAGCAGGTATCAACGCTGCTCGACTTGTAAAAGGTGAAGAGCCGGTTGTATTACCACCAGTAACTGCGATGGGAAGTATGGCGAATTATATTACTGCGACAAATGCAAAAAACTTCCAACCGATGAATGCAAACTTCGGTCTGTTTGCACCGTTAGAGAAGAAAATTAAAAAGAAAGCAGAACGTAATGAAGCATATGCAACACGCGCTTTAGAAACGATTCGAAATTTTGTAAATATTTAGTTAAATTTCTTGCAAAGGCTACTAAGTTGTGATACGATTTAGTAGCCTTTATTGAGGTGAATTGTGTGAATGTGAAGAAATTGTTACAATTATTCGTTGGATATTTACAAATTGAAAGAAATTATTCAAAATATACAATTGCAAGTTATCAAAATGATTTAGAACATTTTGTGCAATTTATGGAGCGAGAAGGCATATCCTCTTTTTTAGATATTACATACGCGGATGTTCGTTTGTACTTAACGACGTTGCACGATGAAAAGTTAGCCCGTAAATCTGTCGCAAGAAAAGTATCAAGCTTACGAAGTTTATATCGTTTTTTGATGCGTGAAGGTTATCGGAAGGATAATCCGTTTGCACTTGCGTCACTCCCCAAAAAAGAATTGTCAATCCCAAAGTTTTTATATGCTGAAGAATTAGAGGAATTATTTGAAGTTTCTGATACGGAAACCCCGTTAGGTCAAAGGAATCAAGCTTTATTAGAGTTGATGTATGCGACCGGGATCCGTGTGAGTGAATGTGTCAATTTACAACTTACCGATATTGACTTTGCGGTGGGAACAATTTTAGTAATGGGAAAAGGAAAAAAACAAAGGTATATTCCGTTCGGGAGCTATGCACAAGATGCTTTAATTACTTATATAGAGAACGGGAGAAAACAGTTAGCCAAGAAAACTGAAGAACAATCTCATATGGTATTTTTAAATGCGAAAGGCACGCCGCTGACAAGTCGAGGAGTACGCTATGTATTAAATGAACTCATTAAGAAAGCTTCACTGACAATGCGTATAAGTCCTCATATGTTAAGGCATACATTTGCTACACATATGTTAGATGAAGGGGCAGATTTACGTACTGTACAGGAGCTACTCGGTCATGAAAATTTGTCTACGACACAAATTTATACGCATGTCTCTAAAGAAAGATTGCGTTCTGTCTACATGAAGCATCACCCACGGGCATAAATTGCTTTTAAAGCTATAAAAACATATAAAGGAGTTTTTTCTATGGGAAATTTCCACGCTACAACGATATTTGCAGTTCATCATAATGGAGAATGTGCAATGGCTGGAGATGGCCAGGTGACAATGGGAAATGCTGTTGTAATGAAACATACAGCTCGTAAGGTTCGTAAACTTTTTCAAGGGAAAGTTTTAGCTGGTTTTGCAGGTTCAGTTGCTGATGCATTTACTCTTTTTGAAATGTTTGAAGGGAAATTAGAAGAGTATAATGGAAATTTGCAGCGTGCTGCCGTTGAGATGGCGAAGCAATGGCGCGGTGACAAAATGTTACGTCAGCTAGAAGCGATGCTCATTGTCATGGATAAAACAACGATGCTCCTTGTTTCAGGTACGGGAGAAGTGATTGAACCGGATGATGGTATTTTAGCAATTGGATCTGGCGGAAATTATGCGCTTTCAGCAGGTCGTGCTTTAAAACAATATGCAAGTGAACATTTAACAGCGAAGCAAATTGCGAAAGCGAGTTTAGACATTGCAGGCGATATTTGTGTGTATACAAACCACAATATAATTGTGGAAGAATTGTAGAATCGTAAGGGAGGCATTTTATATGCATTTACATTTTACTCCGCGTCAAATTGTGGAAAAATTAGATCAATACATTATCGGTCAAAAGGATGCGAAGAAAGCGGTTGCTGTAGCTTTAAGAAATCGATACCGTCGAAGTAAATTAGCTGAAAATCTACGTGATGAAATTGCACCTAAAAATATTTTAATGATTGGACCGACAGGTGTTGGTAAAACAGAGGTAGCACGACGAATGGCGAAACTCGTTGGAGCACCTTTTATTAAGGTTGAAGCTACGAAATTTACAGAAGTTGGATATGTAGGTAGAGATGTAGAATCGATGGTACGTGACCTTGTGGAAACGTCAGTTCGCATTGTGAAAGAAGAAATGGTAGTAAAAGTACAAGACAAAGCAGAAGAACAAGCGAACCAACGTCTTGTTGAAATTTTAGTGCCGAGTCCGGAGAAGCAATCTGGATTTAAAAACCCATTAGAAATGCTATTTGGTGGCACCCAAAATTCGAATCAAACAACAGATTCACAGGAAGATGTTGAAATTGAAAAGAAACGTCAAGATGTGGAAAGAAAGCTTGCTGCGGGGCTTCTTGAAGATGAAATTGTATCGATTGAAGTGACTGAACAACAGTCTTCTATGTTCGATATGTTGCAAGGAACTGGCATGGAACAAATGGGGATGAATTTCCAAGATGCATTAGGAAGTTTTATGCCGAAAAAAACAAAAAAACGTAAACTTTCTGTAAAAGAAGCAAGAAAAGTCTTGACAAATGAGGAAGCACAGCGCTTAATTGATATGGATGAAGTTACACAAGAGGCTGTTTATCGTGCTGAACAGCTCGGGATTATTTTTATCGATGAAATTGACAAAATTGCTGGTAAGCAGTCGAATAGCGTAGATGTATCACGTGAAGGTGTGCAACGTGACATTTTACCAATTGTAGAAGGATCAAATGTTGCGACAAAATACGGATCAGTAAAAACGGATTATATTTTATTCGTTGCAGCTGGAGCGTTTCATATGTCTAAACCGTCAGATTTGATTCCGGAATTACAAGGGAGATTTCCGATTCGAGTAGAATTAACAAAATTATCGACGGATGATTTTGTTAAAATATTAATCGAGCCTGACAATGCGTTAATTAAACAATATATTGCTTTATTAGCGACTGAAGGTATAGAAATTGAATTTTCAGACGAAGCTATTCGTAAGATTGCTGAGATTGCTTATCAAGTTAATCAGGATACAGATAATATTGGAGCAAGAAGACTTCATACGATTATGGAGAAGCTCCTTGAAGATTTATCGTTTGAAGCATCTGAAATTACGTTAGAGAAAATAACGATAACGCCTCAATACGTTGAGGAAAAATTAGCAACGATTGCTAAAAATAAAGATGTGAGCCAGTTTATTTTGTAATAGTGTCATCAGGTGACTCGCCCTAGTTTCCAAGTGATGAAAAAATATGTGAGTAACATGTAGGAGGAACTTTTGAAATGGAATTATTAGCAAAAACAAGAAAATTAAATGCGTTATTACAGAGCGCAGCAGGAAAGCCTGTAAACTTTAGAGAAATGTCTGACACAATGTGTGAAGTAATCGAAGCGAACGTATTCGTAGTAAGCCGTCGTGGTAAATTACTAGGTTATGCAATTCACCAACAAATCGAGAATGAGCGTATGAAACAAATGCTTGCAGAACGTCAATTCCCAGAAGAGTATACACAAAGCTTATTCAATATTACAGAAACATCTTCAAACTTAGATGTAAACAGTGCTTACACAGCATTCCCAGTAGAAAATAAAGAATTATTTGGTCAAGGTTTAACTACAATCGTACCGATCGTTGGTGGCGGTGAGCGTCTAGGTACATTAGTTTTAGCTCGTCTTGGTCAAGAGTTCTTAGATGATGATTTAATTCTTGCTGAGTACAGCTCAACTGTTGTAGGTATGGAAATTTTACGTGAAAAAGCAGAAGAAATCGAAGAAGAAGCACGTAGCAAAGCTGTTGTTCAAATGGCGATCAGCTCATTATCTTACAGTGAGTTAGAAGCAATCGAGCACATCTTCGAAGAATTAAACGGAACAGAAGGTTTACTTGTTGCAAGTAAAATTGCTGACCGCGTAGGAATCACTCGTTCGGTAATCGTAAATGCACTTCGTAAATTAGAAAGTGCTGGTGTAATTGAGTCGCGTTCTTTAGGTATGAAAGGAACATACATTAAAGTATTAAACGACAAATTCTTACATGAACTTGCTAAATTAAAAACAAACTAATTTATAAAACTCTCCTCATTCTTTGAGGGGAGTTTTTTTGTGTATAACAGATTGATGTTGTTAGCAAATAGAGTCATAATCCCATTTTTGTGAAAAACTATGAATTGCATTTTACTTTTTTGCTTAAAAGAAATGCAGGTTGGTAATACTAGAATTCGAGTATGAACAAAGAAAGTTTTACATTGTTCGCATTTTCGACTTGATTGTAATATTTCAGTATGATATAGTAAGCAGTGGTGTCAGTACAAAGTACACACGTTTACTGATTTAAGTGTTGGTGCTACGTTTGTAGTTTCGCTTAGAGATGAAGTAAACGGAGGATATCAAAAACCATTTAGGAGGAACTATATTATGTCAGTAATTTCTATGAAGCAATTGCTTGAAGCTGGTGTTCATTTCGGACATCAAACTCGTCGTTGGAACCCAAAAATGAAGCGTTACATTTTCACAGAGCGTAACGGTATCTACATCATCGACTTACAAAAAACTGTGAAAAAAGTTGAGGAAGCTTTCAAAGTTATGCGTGACATCGCTGCTGAAGGCGGAGACATCTTATTCGTAGGTACTAAAAAACAAGCACAAGAAGCTATTAAAGAAGAAGCAACTCGTGCTGGTATGTACTTCGTTAACCAACGTTGGTTAGGTGGAACTTTAACTAACTTCCAAACAATCCAAAAGCGTATCAAGCGTCTTAAAGACATCGAAAGAATGCAAGAAGATGGTACTTTCGAAGTACTACCTAAGAAAGAAGTTGTTCAACTTAAAAAAGAGTTAGAGCGTCTTGAGAAATTCTTAGGCGGTATTAAAGATATGAAAGGTCTTCCAAGTGCATTATTCGTAGTAGACCCTCGTAAAGAGCGTATTGCAGTTGCTGAAGCACGCAAATTACACATTCCAATCATCGGTATCGTTGATACAAACTGTGATCCAGACGAAATCGATCACGTTATCCCAGCAAACGATGATGCAATTCGTGCTGTAAAACTTCTTACATCTAAAATGGCAGACGCGATCCTTGAAGCAAAACAAGGTGAAGAAACTGTTACTGCGTAACAAAGTTGGAAAGGTGATAAGGGGTTCGGCCTTTTATCACCTTTTTTAAGGTATAAACACCTTTATAAAAGGTATAAATACATATTTTAGGAGGATGAAAAGTATGGCAATCACTGCACAAATGGTAAAAGAATTACGTGAAAAAACTGGCGCAGGTATGATGGACTGCAAAAAAGCTTTAACAGAAACTAACGGCGACATGGAGAAGGCAATTGACTTCTTACGTGAAAAAGGTATCGCGAAAGCTGCTAAAAAAGCAGACCGCATCGCTGCTGAAGGTTTAACTTTCATCGAAACAAACGGTAACGACGGTTTAATCTTAGAATTAAACTCTGAAACTGATTTCGTTGCGAAAAACGAAGGTTTCCAAACATTAATTAAAGAATTAGCTGCTCACTTATTAGCTAACAAACCAGCTAACGTTGAAGAAGCTATGGCTCAAACAATGGAAAACGGCAAAAAAGTAGAAGAGCACATCAACGAAGCAATCGCTAAAATTGGTGAAAAACTTACACTTCGTCGTTTCGAAATCGTATCAAAAACTGATGCAGATGCATTCGGCGCTTACCTACACATGGGTGGACGCATTGGTGTACTAACAGTTCTTGAAGGTTCTACTGATGAAGCGGCTGCTAAAGATGTTGCAATGCACATCGCTGCAGTTAACCCTAAATACATCGACCGCGATGCTGTAACAGCTGAAGAAGTTGAGCATGAGCGTCAAGTATTAACACAACAAGCATTAAACGAAGGCAAGCCTGAAAAAATCGTTGCAAAAATGGTTGAAGGCCGTCTTGGCAAATTCTTCGAAGAAATTTGCTTACTTGACCAAGCATTCGTTAAAAACCCTGATATGAAAGTTCGTCAGTTCGTTGAGTCTAAAGGCGGAACATTAAAAGGATTCGTTCGCTACGCTGTTGGTGAAGGTATCGAAAAACGCGAAGACAACTTTGCTGAAGAAGTAATGAACCAAGTAAAAGGTAGTAACTAATACAGATTAGGGAACACATTGTGTTCCCTTTTTTAAAATAAAGATGTAAGCAATTGGAGGTTCATTATGAGTAAACCGAAATATAATCGTGTCGTTTTAAAGCTGAGTGGAGAAGCTTTAGCTGGCGAGCAAGGATTTGGAATTAACCCAGCTGTTATTAAATCAGTTGCGGAACAAGTGAAAGAAATTGCAGAACTTGATGTAGAGGTTGCTGTTGTTGTTGGTGGCGGTAACATTTGGCGTGGGAAAATTGGAAGTGAGATGGGCATGGATCGTGCAGGAGCAGATTACATGGGCATGTTAGCGACAGTTATGAATTCATTAGCTCTTCAAGATAGCTTGGAGAATATCGGAATTCAAACTCGCGTACAAACTTCAATTGAGATGCGTCAAGTGGCAGAGCCTTACATTCGTCGTAAAGCAGTTCGTCACTTAGAGAAGAAACGTGTTGTTATCTTTGCAGCAGGTACAGGTAATCCATACTTCTCTACAGATACAACAGCAGCATTACGTGCAGCAGAAATTGAAGCGGACGTAATTTTAATGGCGAAAAACAATGTAGATGGCGTATATAATGCGGATCCATCTATTGACCCAACAGCTACGAAATACGAAACGCTTACTTACTTAGATGTATTAAAAGAAGGTTTAGGTGTAATGGATTCTACAGCTTCTTCTCTATGTATGGATAATGATATTCCATTAATTGTATTCTCAGTTATGGAAAAAGGTAATATTAAACGTGCCGTTTTAGGTGAAAATATCGGAACAGTTGTAAGGGGGAAATAAATATGGGACAACAAGTATTAAAGTCTTCAAATGAAAAAATGGAAAAAGCAGTTGCTGCTTATTCTCGTGAATTAGCAACAGTTCGTGCTGGCCGTGCAAGCGCGTCTGTATTAGATAAAGTACAAGTTGATTACTATGGTGCACCAACACCAGTTGTGCAATTAGCGAACATTACAGTTCCAGAAGCACGTTTACTTGTAATTCAACCTTATGATAAAACTTCTATCGGTGATATCGAAAAAGCAATTTTAAAAGCAGATTTAGGCTTAAACCCTTCTAATGACGGAACTGTAATTCGTATTGCATTCCCTGCATTAACAGAAGAGCGTCGTCGTGATCTTGTAAAAGTTGTGAAAAAATATGCTGAAGAAGCAAAAGTTGCTGTTCGTAACGTACGTCGTGACGGTAACGACGATCTTAAAAAGCTTGAAAAAGCTGGCGAGATTACAGAAGATGATTTAAGAGGATATACTGAAGATATCCAAAAAGAAACAGATAAATATATTGCAAAAGTTGACGAAATCGCAAAAAACAAAGAAAAAGAAATCATGGAAGTGTAATAGCGATACCTTCGCAAATATGACCCTCTTCTTAAGGGGGTCTTTTTACACTTTTAGGCATACGTCTGCTTGCTGGAGGGTATGAATGATGTTTAAAAACTTTCCTTTTTTTAAAGGTAAAAAGGACACATCGTTTGATCATCTCGTTGAAGAAGTAAAAAAAGGATATATCCCAGAACATATTGCGATCATTATGGATGGTAATGGAAGATGGGCGAAGAGGAGAGCAATGCCTCGTATTGCGGGACATCATGAAGGTATGCAAGTTGTAAAGAAAATTACAAAATTTGCAAGTAAACTTAATGTGAAAGTGTTAACTCTCTATGCTTTTTCGACTGAGAACTGGAAAAGACCGAAAAAGGAAGTTGATTATTTAATGAAGCTTCCTGAAGAATTTTTAGGTACATTTTTACCAGAATTGATTGAAGAAAACGTACAAGTCCGAGTAATAGGGCAACAAGATCGTCTTCCTACGCATACACGCAGAGCGATGGAGAAGGCCATGGAAGAAACGAAAGAGAATACGGGATTAATTCTTAATTTCGCGTTAAACTATGGAAGTCGAGATGAAATCGTTTCTGCTGTGCAACATATGATGAAAGATAGTGAGGAAGGAAAGGTTCGTGTTGAAGATGTAAGTGAAGAAATGCTTTCTTCCTACTTAATGACGAGTTCTTTACCTGACCCAGAGTTGTTAATCCGTACGAGCGGAGAGCTACGTATTAGTAATTTCATGTTATGGCAAATTGCATATTCGGAATTTTGGTTTACAGATGTGTATTGGCCAGATTTTACCGAGGAACATTTGCTAAATGCGATTACAGACTTTCAACATAGAGGGCGCAGATTCGGAGGCGTGTAGAAAGAGAGGGTTTGGTAGTGAAACAGAGAATTATTACTGGAGTGGTTGCTGCCGCGCTATTCATTCCCATCGTAATTTACGGTGGCGTGCCTTTTACGGTTTTAGTGTATGCACTTGCTTCTATAGGTTTATATGAATTAATTCGTATGAATAAGCTTACGCTTATTTCAGTACCAACAGTTTTAGCTGCATTATTATTATGGATTATTTTAATTCCAAGTAGTGCATCGGAACTGTTTACTTGGATTGGATTAGGTAAATTAGAAATCACATTTGTGATTGTTTTATTACTTTTATCATATACAGTCCTTTCTAAGAATACATTTACTTTTGACAATGCTTCATTTTTACTAATGGCAACAACATATGTTGCAATGGGATTCTTATATCTGAATGAAACGAGGATATTAGGAATTAAATATGTATTTTGTGCATTATTTGTTATATGGGCTACTGATTCAGGCGCATATTTCGTAGGAAAAGCATTAGGAAAAAGAAAATTATGGCCAGAAATTAGTCCAAACAAAACGATTGAAGGTTCATTAGGTGGTATCGTTTGTGGAATTATTGTGGCACTTGTTTACAACATGTTCTTCCCAGTTGAATCGAATGTATTGATTTTAATTGCGCTGACAATTATCATTTCTATTTTTGGACAAATTGGTGATTTAGTACAATCTGCTTTTAAGCGTCATTATGGCGTAAAAGATTCAGGTACAATTTTACCTGGGCATGGTGGTATATTAGATCGAACAGATAGTTGGTTATTCGTTTTACCAATTCTCTACTTCTTATTACAATATAATTAATGAATGAACGAGGGGTTGGAATCATGAAAAACATTAGTTTATTAGGTGCAAGCGGATCAATTGGTACACAAACTTTAGATGTATTACGCTCGCACCCAGACCAATTCCGTCTCGTTGCTTTTTCTGTAGGGAAAAATATTGACTACGCAGTAAAGGTCATTCAAGAATTTTCTCCACAAATTGTCTCTGTGCAAAGAGAGGAAGATGTTTTAAAATTACAAGCTGTTTCTGGTAATACAAAAATTGTATATGGTAGTGAAGGGCTTTTAGAAGTAGCATTACATCCAGATGCGGAGATTGTAGTAAACGCTGTTGTAGGTAGCGTAGGGTTGTTACCAACACTTCGTGCAATTGAGGCGAAAAAAACAATTGGAATTGCAAACAAAGAAACGTTAGTAACTGCAGGGCATCTTGTAATGGAAGCAGCGCGAAAACATAATGTTTCGTTACTTCCAGTAGACAGTGAACATTCAGCTATTTTTCAATGCTTGAATGGTGAAAATGAAAAAAGAATTTCTCGACTAATTATAACGGCTTCTGGTGGAAGTTTCCGTGATAAAACGAGAGATGAATTGCATCATGTGACCGTAGAAGATGCGCTTCGACATCCAAACTGGTCAATGGGTTCGAAAATTACAATTGATTCTGCTACAATGATGAATAAGGGGCTAGAAGTAATTGAAGCACATTGGCTTTTTGGTATCCCTTATGAGCAAATCGATGTTGTTTTACATAAAGAAAGTATTATTCATTCTATGGTTGAATTTGAAGATCGTAGTGTGATGGCACAGCTTGGCTCACCTGATATGCGAGTACCAATTCAATACGCGCTTACATATCCTGATCGATTACCTCTTTCAGACACAAAGCAGTTAAACTTATGGGAAATAGGAACGTTGCATTTTGAGAAGATGAACCAAGAGCGTTTCCGTTGCCTACGTTTTGCGTATGAAGCTGGAAAAGCAGGTGGAAGTATGCCAGCTGTAATGAATGCAGCGAATGAAGTAGCTGTTGAAGCTTTTTTACAAAAGAGAATTGGTTTCTTAACAGTGGAAGACCTCATTGAAAAAGCAATGAACCATCACAATGTCATTGCACGTCCGAGCTTAGAGGAAATTCTGGAAATTGATGCAGCCACAAGACGGTTTGTGATGGAACAAATTTAGCAAAGGTGGTATGGAATTGAATACAGCGATTGCCTTTATATTAATTTTCGGTGCACTCGTATTTTTCCATGAGCTAGGGCATCTATATTTCGCAAAAAGAGCAGGTATTTTATGCCGCGAGTTTGCGATTGGTTTTGGTCCGAAAATATTCTCATTTGAAAAGAATGAAACGGTGTATACGATTCGATTACTGCCCCTTGGTGGCTATGTAAGAATGGCTGGCGAGGATGCAGACACAGTTGAGTTAAAGCCTGGGAAAAAGGTTGGCCTTGTATTAAATGCAAAAGACGAAGTTGCAAAATTAGTTTTTGATGGATATGAAAAGTATCCCAATGTTCGCGTTATCGAAGTCGAACAAGCTGATTTAGAGCATAATTTAACAATTTCGGGTTATGAAGAGTACGAGGAAGAGCTTCAAACATTCCGAGTGAACGAGAAGGCTCGTATTATTACTGCCGGTGAAGAAATTCAAATTGCTCCGTATAATAGGCAGTTTGGCTCTAAGAAATTAGGACAACGTGCGTTAACAATCTTTGCGGGCCCTGCAATGAACTTCATTTTAGCATTTGTTATTTTTGTGATTCTTGGATTTGTACAAGGTGTTCCTGTTGACAAACCAATGGTCGGAAAAGTGATGGAGAATAGTGCAGCAGAGCAAGCTGGATTAAAAGAAAATGATACAATTCAAGCTATTGATGGGAAAAACACAAGTACATGGAAAGATGTTGTTACCATTGTACGTGAAAATCCAAATAAAGAAATTACGTTACAAGTAAAGCGTGATAGTGAACAGTTTAATGTGAAAGTAACGCCAACGCTTGATAAAGAAGGTAAAGAAGAAGTTGGTAGAATTGGTGTTTACTCTCCTGTAGAGAAAACAGTGATGGGTTCTATTAAATCAGGTTTTGAACAAACATACCAATGGACGAAACTAATTTTTGAGTCTCTTGTGAAATTAGTAACTGGTCAATTCTCTATTAATGAGTTGTCAGGTCCAGTAGGAATTTATAATCTAACAGATCAAGTTGTAGATTATGGATTTACGCGTGTTTTAAGTTTAGCAGCCGTTTTAAGTATTAACCTTGGTTTATTTAATTTACTACCAGTTCCTGCTTTAGACGGTGGACGTTTGTTCTTCTTCTTAATTGAGGCATTGCGTGGGAAACCAATTGATCGCCAAAAAGAAGGAATGGTTCACTTTATTGGTTTTGCATTATTAATGTTACTTATGTTAGTTGTAACTTGGAATGACATTCGTAAGTTTTTCTTGTAAAATAAAGTGAAACTTATAATGAAATAGAGCTCGTAGAATAAAATCCCTCACCTAACTCGAGGTGAGGGGTTTTCCTGCGTGTAAGAGTAAAATGAAGAGGTGCGAATAAATGAAACAAAGTATGGTATTCAGTCCTACATTACGTGAAGTTCCAGCTGATGCGGAGATTAAGAGTCATCAGTTATTACTTCGTGCAGGTTTTATGCGTCAAAATGCTTCTGGTATTTATAGTTTTCTACCATTTGGATTAAAAGTACTACACAAAGTAGAACGTATCGTTCGAGAAGAGATGGAGCGCGCAGGTGCCGTAGAATTATTAATGCCAGCGATGCAAGCTGCAGAATTATGGCAAGAGTCAGGTCGTTGGTATTCTTACGGATCTGAATTAATGCGTATGAAAGATCGTAACGCTCGTGAATTTGCATTAGGAGCGACACATGAAGAAGTAATTACAGATCTTGTACGTGATGAAGTGAAATCGTATAAAAAATTACCGTTAACATTATATCAAATTCAAACAAAATTCCGTGATGAACAAAGACCTCGTTTCGGTTTATTACGTGGAAGAGAGTTTCTAATGAAAGATGCATACTCTTTCCATGCTACGCAAGAGAGCTTAGATGAAGTGTACGATCGCTTATACAAAGCATACTCTAACATCTTTGCTCGTTGTGGCTTGAATTACCGTGCGGTTATTGCTGATTCTGGAGCAATGGGTGGAAAAGATACACATGAATTTATGGTATTATCTGATGTTGGTGAAGATACAATTGCATACTCTGATACATCTGATTATGCAGCGAACATCGAAATGGCTCCTGTTGTAGCTACGTATACGAAGAGTGACGAAGCAGAAAAAGAGCTTGAAAAAGTAGCAACACCAGACCAAAAAGCAATTGAAGAAGTATCTGCATTCTTAAACATCGAAGCTGACAAGTGCATTAAGTCTATGGTATTTAAAGTAGATGAGAAATTAGTAGTGGTACTTGTTCGTGGTGATCATGAAGTAAATGATGTAAAAGTGAAAAATGTATACGGTGCTTCAGTTGTTGAGCTTGCCTCTCATGAAGAAGTAAAAGAATTATTAAATTGTGAAGTTGGTTCATTAGGACCGATTGGTGTAAATGGTGATATCGAAATTATCGCTGATCACGCTGTAGCATCAATTGTCAACGGATGTTCAGGAGCGAACGAAGAAGGATTCCATTATGTAAATGTAAATCCAGAACGTGACTTTAAAGTAAGTCAATATACGGATTTACGCTTCATTCAAGAAGGAGACCAATCTCCAGACGGAAACGGGACAATTCTTTTCGCACGCGGAATTGAAGTTGGTCATGTATTCAAATTAGGAACTCGTTATAGTGAAGCAATGAACGCAACATTCCTAGATGAAAACGGAAAAACACAACCACTTATTATGGGTTGTTACGGCATTGGTGTGTCTCGTACAGTGGCAGCAATTGCAGAGCAGTTTAATGATGAGAACGGTTTAGTTTGGCCAAAAGCTGTAGCACCGTTCCATGTGCATGTAATTCCAGTGAATATGAAATCTGATGCACAACGTGAAATGGGTGAAAACATCTACCACTCATTACAAGAGCAAGGATATGAAGTATTACTAGATGATCGTGCAGAACGTGCAGGTGTTAAATTTGCTGATGCTGATTTATTCGGCCTTCCAGTTCGCGTGACAGTTGGTAAAAAAGCAGACGAAGGTATTGTAGAAGTGAAAGTACGTGCTACAGGTGAGTCTGAAGAAGTAAAAGTAGAAGAACTTCAAACATATATTGCTAATATTTTAAAATAGGAAGAGGTACCTCGTAATGAGGTACCTTCTCTTTCTTTGTAAACGTATTTTGTAAAAGAAGAAGGGAGAAATCTTTCTTTGTAGTACGTTTCAATTTATAATAGCAAATGGAAGGAGAGTGCTTATGTCTTTAACAAATGAACAAAAAGAGCGATTTCAAATTTTGCTCCAGCAGTTGCAAATACCAGACGACCTTATAAATCAATATTTACAAGGCGGTGGTATTGAAAGGCTCGTTATCGATAAAGCGAATAAAAGTTGGCATTTTAATTTACAAGTGCCACGTATTTTGCCTACAGAATTATATGAATTGCTAGAAACAAAGCTTAAGCAATCATTTTCTCATATTGCAAGAACAACATTTGCATTAGAAACAGAGAATAAACAATTTACTGAAGAAGAAGTGAGGGCGTATTGGCCACTTTGTACGGAACGAATTACATTTTCACCTATGTTTGCTTATTTAAAGAAGCAGCTTCCGCAGGTCAATGGAGTGAAGTTACTTATAAATGTGAATAATGAGCTGGAATCTACTGCTTTAAAGAAAAACGTTGCAAAACCAGTAGGGGATCAATACGAGGCTTTCGGATTCCCGCGTTTCCAGTTAGACACACATATACAGCAAAATACAGAAGAAATGCAAAAGTTTCGTGAGCAAACGCAACAAGAAGACCGTGAGCGTGTTATACAAGCTATGGAAGAAATGGCAAAGAAGCAAGCTGAAGAAAGCAGCGTTGTGCATGAAGGACCGATTACACTTGGGTATCTTATTAAGCCAGATGAAGAGATTACACCGATGCGAGAAATTCAAGATGAAGAAAGAAGAAAAACAGTTCAAGGATATGTCTTCCATGTGGAAACAAAAGAACTTCGTAGTGGACGTACGTTATTAACTTTAAAAATAACGGATTATACAGATTCTATTATGATCAAAATGTTCTCACGTGATAAAGAAGATATTCCAATGCTACAATCCTTGAAAAAAGGAATGTGGGTGAAGGCTCGTGGTTCTGTCCAAAATGATACATTTGTTCGAGATTTAGTAATGATTGCAAATGATATTAATGAAATAACAGGACCGTCTCGTAAAGATAAAGCACCAGAAGGTGAAAAAAGAGTAGAGCTTCATCTTCATACTCCAATGAGTCAAATGGATGCTGTTACTCCAGTTTCTAAGCTTGTTGCTCAAGCTGGTAAATGGGGACATGAGGCTATTGCGGTTACAGACCATGCTGTGGCTCAGTCGTTCCCGGAAGCATATTCTGCGGGGAAAAAGGCTGGAGTTAAAGTTATATATGGTGTGGAAGCAAACTTAGTGAATGACGGAGTACCAATTGCTTATAATGAAGAACATCGTTTACTGGCTGATGAAACATATGTTGTTTTTGACGTTGAGACGACAGGTTTATCAGCTGTGTATGATACAGTTATTGAGTTAGCTGCCGTAAAAGTAAAAGGTGGCGAAATTATTGACCGCTTTGAATCTTTTGCAAATCCACATCAACCATTATCGGCAACAATCATTGAGTTAACAGGTATTACAGATGATATGTTGACCGACGCACCAGAAGTAGACGAAGTGTTTAAAAAGTTTGAGGAATGGATGGGTGACCATACACTTGTTGCTCATAACGCAAGTTTCGATATGGGCTTTATTAATGTAGGATTCAAAAAAGCTGGTTTAGAAAAAACGAAAAATCCGGTAATAGATACGTTAGAGCTTGCAAGATTCTTATTCCCAGAAATGAAAAATCATCGTTTAAATACGTTATGTAAAAAGATGGACATTGAATTAACTCAGCATCACCGTGCGATTTATGATACAGAAGCAACGGGATATTTACTAGTGAAAATGTTAAAAGATGTAATTGAAAAAGGTTTTGAATATCACGATCAATTAAACGATAGTATGGGACAAGGGGATGCATATAAGCGCGGGCGTCCAAGTCATATGACATTACTTGCTACATCGGATGTTGGATTGAAAAATTTATATAAACTTGTTTCATATTCTCATCTAAATTACTTTTACCGTGTACCACGAGTACCAAGATCACTATTAAAAAAATATCGTGAAGGTATTCTAGTAGGAACAGCTTGTGATAAAGGTGAAGTATTTGAGGCAATGATGCAAAAAGCTCCTGAAGAGGTAGAAGAAATTGCGCAGTTCTACGATTACATTGAAGTAATGCCACCAGAAGTGCTACGTCATTTAGTAGAGCGTGAACTTGTTCGGGATGAGGGGCAATTAAAAACAATTATTTCGAACTTAGTAAAACTAGGTGAGACGTTAGATAAACCAGTTGTTGCTACTGGAAACGTGCATTACTTAGATCCAGAAGATGCAATGTATCGCAAAATTTTAGTTAGTTCGCAGGGCGGAGCCAATCCGTTAAACCGACATTCATTACCACCTGTACATTTCCGTACAACCGATGAAATGTTAGAGTGTTTCTCATTCTTAGGTGAAGACGTAGCGAAAGAAATTGTCGTAACGAATACACAAAAGATTGCATCATTAATTGGCGATGTTCATCCAGTAAAAGATGATCTATACACACCGAAAATTGAAGGTGCAGATGATGAAACGCGTGATATGAGTTATAAAATGGCGCGTAGCATTTATGGTGAAGAGTTACCTGAAATTGTAGAAGCGCGTTTAGAAAAAGAATTAAAAAGTATCATCGGGCATGGATTCGCCGTAATTTATTTAATTTCACATAAGCTTGTGAAAAAATCGTTAGTAGATGGATATCTAGTAGGTTCGCGTGGATCGGTAGGTTCATCATTCGTTGCAACGATGATGGAAATTACAGAAGTAAATCCATTACCACCACACTATGTATGTCCGAAATGTAAGCAATCAGAATTCTTTAATGATGGTTCTGTAGGTTCTGGTTTTGACTTACCGGATAAAGAATGTCCAACTTGTAATATTCCATATGTAAAAGATGGACATGACATTCCGTTCGAAACGTTCCTTGGATTTAAAGGAGATAAGGTACCCGATATCGATTTGAATTTCTCCGGGGAATACCAACCACGTGCCCATAACTATACGAAAGTACTATTCGGTGAAGATTATGTATATCGTGCAGGAACGATTGGTACAGTTGCGGAAAAAACTGCTTATGGATATGTAAAAGGTTATGCAAATGATCATAACTTAACGATTCGAAATGCAGAAATTGACCGCTTAGTAGCAGGATGTACCGGTGTAAAACGTACAACAGGGCAGCATCCAGGTGGTATTATCGTTGTGCCAGATTATATGGACATTTTTGATTTCTCACCGATACAGTATCCAGCAGATTCAATAGGTGCTGAGTGGAGAACGACACACTTTGACTTCCACTCTATTCATGATAATTTATTGAAGCTTGATATACTAGGACACGATGATCCGACAGTTATTCGTATGTTACAAGATTTAAGTGGTATTGATCCGAAAACAATCCCAACGGATGATCCAGAAGTAATGAAAATTTTCTCAGGGCCAGAATCGTTAGGCGTAACGGAAGAACAAATTAACTGTAAAACAGGTACACTTGGTATACCAGAGTTTGGTACGAAATTCGTAAGACAGATGTTAGAAGAGACGAAACCGACGACATTCTCAGAGTTAGTCCAAATTTCTGGATTATCACATGGTACGGACGTATGGCTTGGTAATGCAAACGAGTTAATTTATAACGGTACATGTACGCTGAGTGAAGTTATCGGTTGTCGTGATGACATCATGGTATATTTAATCTATCAAGGTTTAGACCCATCATTAGCCTTCAAAATCATGGAGTCAGTACGTAAAGGTAAAGGTGTACCAGAAGAATGGGAAGAGGACATGAAAAGTAATAATGTACCAGGTTGGTACATTGATTCATGTAAGAAGATTAAGTACATGTTCCCGAAAGCCCATGCGGCTGCTTACGTACTTATGGCCGTGCGTATCGCATACTTTAAAGTGCATTTCGCGCTTTTATTCTATGCGGCATACTTTACGGTTCGTGCAGATGACTTTGACGTAGAAGCGATGGCAAAAGGTTCAGCATCTATACGTGCAAGAATTGATGAAATTGCGCAAAAAGGTTTAGATGCAGCACCGAAAGAGAAGAGTTTATTGACTGTACTAGAAATGACACTTGAAATGTGTGAGCGTGGATACTCATTCCAAAAGGTGGATTTATATCGCTCACATGCAACAGACTTTATTATTGATGGAGACTCATTAATCCCTCCATTTAATGCGGTGCCTGGTCTTGGTACAAACGCAGCTTTAAGTATTGTGGAAGCACGTAAAAATGGAGAATTCTTATCAAAAGAAGACTTGCAGCAGCGTAGTAAGGTTTCGAAAACAATTATTGAGTATTTAGATAGTCAAGGTTGTTTAGGTGATTTGCCGGATCAAAACCAGTTATCGCTGTTCTGATAGGTAGGAAAAGTCTTTGCAAATCAACATTTGGTATGGTATACTATTAACCGAGATAACCATGTCATGTATATTGTGTGAAAAGAAGAGTGGGGAAACCCACTCTTTCGTGTTACTATCTACATTTTATTGATGTGGAGAGGTAAGAAATTTCTGTCGTATATACATATTTTGTTACAAGTTTTACTTCTTAAATTTGGTAATACTAAGACAGATATTCCCTGCTTAACGGCAGGGGCTTTTGTTAGCTAACGAGAAAGAATAAGATAGACCGTTCTATGGACGGGGTCTTTTCTTGTGAATGGTACATGGCGGCAGGAAGGAGGCTGTTTATGGATAAGAAAGTCACAGAAGTTGTAGAAGCATTTGCGCAGCCAATCGTTGAAGAGTTAAATCTTGAACTTGTAGATGTAGAGTATGTGAAAGAAGGACAAGACTGGTTCTTACGCGTATTCATCGATTCTGAAAAGGGAGTCGACATTGAAGAATGCGGTGCGGTGAGTGAACGTTTAAGCGAAGCTTTAGATAAAGAGGATCCAATTCCTCATCTTTACTTTTTGGATGTGTCATCTCCTGGAGCAGAACGTCCATTAAAGAAAGAGAAAGACTTCCAGCAAGCGGTAGGAAAACAAGTGGCAATTAAAACATATGAGCCGATTGATGGTGAAAAGATGTTTGAAGGAAAAATGCTTTCCTACGATGGTACTACAATTACACTATTATTAACAATTAAAACACGTAAAAAAGAAATCCAAATTCCAATGGACAAAGTTGCAAATGCGCGACTTGCTGTTACGTTTTAGTTAGAAGGGGGATCTTCATGAGCACTGAGTTGTTAGATGCCTTGCTCGTATTAGAGTCAGAAAAAGGAATTAGCAAAGATATTATTATTGATGCGATTGAAGCAGCGTTAATCTCTGCTTATAAACGCAATTTTAACCAAGCACAAAACGTTCGTGTGAGCTTTAACCCACAAGTGGGAACAATCCAAGTTTTAGCACGTAAAGACGTTGTTGATAATGTGTTTGATCCACGTCTTGAAATTTCTGTTGAAGAAGCAAGACAAATTAATCCAAACTATCAAGATGGTGACGTACTAGAAATTGAAGTAACACCAAAAGATTTCGGTCGTATTGCAGCACAAACTGCAAAACAAGTTGTAACACAACGAGTGCGTGAAGCTGAGCGTGGTGTTATTTACTCTGAGTTTAGTGACCGTGAAGAAGATATCATGGTTGGTATCGTACAACGTCAAGATGCTCGTTTCATTTATGTAAGCTTAGGAAAAGTAGAAGCTTTATTACCTGTAAGTGAGCAAATGCCAAACGAACAATACAAACCACATGATCGTATTCGCGTATTCATTACGAAAGTAGAAAAAACAACAAAAGGACCGCAAATTTACGTATCACGTACACATCCTGGTCTTTTAAAACGTTTATTCGAAATGGAAGTTCCTGAAATTTATGATGGAACGGTTGAAATTCGTTCTGTAGCACGTGAAGCAGGAGATCGTTCTAAAATCTCTGTACATGCAGAGAACATTGATGTTGATCCAGTAGGTTCTTGTGTAGGACCGAAAGGACAACGTGTACAACGCATTGTAGACGAACTAAAAGGTGAAAAGATTGACATCGTTCGCTGGTCAAATGATCCAGTAGAATATGTTGCCAATGCTTTAAGCCCATCACAAGTTGTGAAAGTACTTGTAGATGAAGAAGAAAAAGCAACAACTGTTGTTGTTCCAGACCACCAACTGTCATTAGCTATCGGTAAACGTGGACAAAATGCACGTCTTGCAGCTAAATTAACAGGTTGGAAAATTGATATTAAGAGTGAGTCTGATGCGAAACAACTTGGTATTGTAACAGAAGAAGATAGCGTAGTCGCATTCGGATTCGATTCTGTTGAAGACGAAATCGAATAGAGGTGATGAGTATGAGCAATCGAAAAGTTCCGTTACGAAAATGTGTTGCAACGCAAGAAATGAAATCAAAACGAGAGCTCGTTCGCATTGTTCGTTCCAAAGAGGGAGAAGTGTCTATTGATTTAACTGGAAAGAAATCAGGACGAGGTGCTTATTTATCAAAAGATAAAGAAAGCATTCTTCAAGCTCAAAAGAAAAATGTTTTGGAACATCATCTAAAAGCGAAAATCGACAGTTCTCTTTATGAAGAGCTTCTTGAGCTTGTTGAGAAGGAGTCGAAATAAGTGTCCGATTGGAAATCGTTTTTAGGACTAGCAAACCGGGCTCGAAAAATTATTTCGGGTGAAGAACTCGTTTTAAAGGAAGTACGAAGTGGCAAGGCAAAACTTGTGTTGCTCTCTGAGGATGCGTCAGTAAATACTACAAAGCGTATCACGGATAAAACGACGTACTACAACGTACCAATGAGAAAGGTCGAAAATCGACAACAATTAGGGCATGCGATTGGGAGAGATGAGCGAGTCGTTGTAGCTGTGTTAGATGAAGGCTTTGCGAAAAAGCTGCGTAGCATGCTCGATACAAATTACCGGGGGTGAAGGTATGAGTAAAATTCGAGTGCATGAATATGCGAAAAAACATAATATCTCAAGTAAAGATCTTATGACAAAACTAAAAGAAATGAATATCGAGGTTTCGAATCATATGACAATGTTAGACGATGAAGTAGTAAACAAATTAGATAATGAGTATCAAGCTGAAAAACCTTCTGTTGCAGATGAGTTTGAAGTAGAAGAAAAAGTTGTTCGTAGTAAAAAGAACAGCAATAAGAAAAAGAAAAAAGGCAAAGGAAACGAAGACAAGCGTCAAGAGAACTTTGCTGGAAGACAACAAACACAAACTGTAGAAACACCAGATAAAATTACTTTCTCTGGAAGCCTTACAGTAGGTGACCTTGCTAAGAAATTAAGCAAAGAGCCATCTGAAATTATTAAAAAGCTCTTCATGCTTGGAATTATGGCGACAATTAACCAAGACTTAGATAAAGATACAATTGAGTTAATTGCTAACGACTACGGTATTGAAGTAGAAGAAGAAGTAATTGTTAGCGAGACTGAGTTTGAAACATTCATCGATGAGCAAGATGATGAAGAGAACTTAAAAGAGCGTCCAGCTGTAGTTACAATCATGGGACACGTTGACCATGGTAAAACAACATTACTTGACTCTATCCGTAACTCTAAAGTAACTGCTGGCGAAGCAGGTGGAATTACTCAGCACATTGGTGCATACCAAGTTGAAGTAAATGACAAGAAGATTACATTCTTAGACACACCTGGTCATGCGGCGTTTACAACGATGCGTGCTCGTGGTGCACAAGTAACGGATATTACAATCCTTGTTGTTGCAGCTGATGACGGTGTTATGCCACAAACAGTTGAAGCAATTAACCATGCGAAAGCAGCAGGAGTACCAATTATTGTTGCTGTGAATAAAATGGATAAACCAGCTGCGAATCCTGATCGCGTAATGCAAGAACTAACAGAATATGAATTAGTTCCAGAAGCATGGGGTGGAGATACAATCTTCGTACCAATCTCAGCGATTCAAGGCGAAGGAATTGACAACTTACTAGAAATGATTCTTCTTGTGAGTGAAGTAGAAGAATATAAAGCAAATCCAAACCGCTATGCAACTGGTACTGTAATTGAAGCACAGCTTGATAAAGGTAAAGGAACTATCGCGACATTACTTGTTCAAAACGGTACGCTTCGAGTTGGAGACCCAATCGTTGTTGGTACTTCATTCGGACGTGTTCGTGCAATGGTAAGTGATATTGGTCGTCGTGTAAAAGTTGCTGGTCCATCAACTCCTGTTGAAATTACAGGTTTAAACGAAGTACCACAAGCGGGAGATCGTTTCATGGCATTCGCTGATGAGAAGAAAGCTCGTCAAATCGGTGAATCACGTGCACAGGAAGCGTTACTTGCTCAACGTGGTGAAAAATCTAAATTAAGCCTTGAAGATTTATTCCAACAAATCCAAGAGGGCGATGTAAAAGAAATTAACTTAATTGTGAAAGCAGACGTACAAGGTTCTGTAGAAGCAATGGCAGCATCACTTCGTAAAATTGATGTTGAAGGTGTTAAAGTTAAAATTATCCATACAGGCGTAGGTGCGATTACAGAATCTGATATCATTTTAGCTTCTGCATCTAATGCAATTGTAATTGGATTTAACGTACGCCCAGATGTGAATGCGAAGCGTACAGCTGAATTAGAGAACGTTGATATTCGTTTACACCGTATTATTTATAAAGTAATCGAAGAGATCGAAGCAGCGATGCAAGGTATGTTAGATCCAGAATTCGAAGAAAAAGTAATCGGTCAAGCAGAAGTACGTCAAACGTTTAAAGTAACAAAAGTTGGAACAATCGCAGGTTGTTACGTAACAGACGGTAAAATTACACGTGATAGTGGCGTGCGTATTATCCGTGATGGTGTAGTAATTTTCGAAGGACAACTTGATACGTTAAAACGTTTCAAAGACGACGTAAAAGAAGTTGCACAAAACTATGAGTGTGGTATTACAATTGAGAGATATAATGATCTTAAAGAAGGGGACATTATTGAAGCATACATTATGGAAGAAGTGAAGCGATGATAATCGCTTCACTCTCATTCGAGTGTATGATTTACGATGTGCATTCTTTAAAAGAGAAACGAGCAATTTTACAACGGGTGCTAACTCGAGTGAAGCAACGTTATAACGTAGCTGTTTCAGAAGTAGGGCATCAAGATGTATGGCAACGTACGGAAATTGCAATTGTTTCTGTATCCTCTAATCGTGTTATTTGTGAAAAAGAAATGAATCGTGTACTTGAGTACATCGATTCATTTCCTGAAATTGAACGTACGATAACACAATTGGAATGGTATTGAATGAGGTGAAGAGTTATGAAATTACGTGCAAACCGTGTAGGCGAGCAAATGAAAAAAGAGTTAGGCGACATCATCAGTCGTAAAATTAAAGATCCACGTGTCGGATTTGTTACTGTAACAGATGTACAAGTGAGTGGAGATTTACAAATTGCTACAGTGTATATTTCTGTTTTAGGTGATGAAGAACAGAAAGAAAATACACTAAAAGGTTTAGCGAAGGCAAAAGGCTTCATTCGTTCAGAAATTGGCCAACGTATTCGTCTTCGTAAAACGCCTGAAATTTCCTTTGAATTTGATGAGTCTATCGGATATGGTCATCGAATTGATACACTTTTACATCAAATTAATAAAGACGGTAAACGTGAAGAATAATGGATAGACATTTGTCTATCCATTTTTTCAATGTAAAATAAGTTTTAGGTAATGATTATGAAAGAATTACGATGAGGTGAACATATATGGAAGGTGTAGTATTATTACATAAGCCAAAAGGCATGACATCACACGATTGTGTATTTAAATTAAGAAAGATATTGCGTGAAAAACGAATTGGTCATACAGGAACATTAGATCCAGATGTAACAGGAGTATTGCCTATTTGTGTTGGGAGAGCAACGAAGATTGCACAATTTTTAACAAGTGAGACGAAAACATATGAAGGTGAAGTAACACTTGGATTTTCAACAACAACTGAAGATGCTTCTGGTGAAGTTGTGGAAACGAAACATGTAGATCGTGTTATTACTCGTAAGGAAGTAGAAGAGGCTCTTGCTGCATTAACAGGTACGATTGAACAAATGCCTCCGATGTTTTCGGCTGTAAAAGTTAACGGGAAAAAATTATATGAATATGCAAGAGCAGGACAAGAAGTTGAACGTCCAGTTCGTACAATTACAATTCATGAATTTGTATTACTAGATGACCGTGAAGTGTTTGAGGGAGAAACTATTTCATTCCGTTTCCGTGTAACGTGTAGTAAAGGAACATATGTAAGAACGTTAGCCGTAATGATTGGGGAAAAACTTGGTTTTCCATCACATATGTCTCACCTTGTAAGAACGGCTTCTGGTGAATTTTTATTAGAGGATTGCATATCATTTGAAGAAATTGAGGAAAACGTGCAAAATGGAACAGTAGAGTCTATCTTCATTTCAATTGATGAAGCATTAAGTAAATTCCCAAAAATGGTTGTAGATGAAAAGCAAGCAGAAAAAATAAAGAATGGTATGTTCTTAAAAAATGAATTGCAAATAACGGCGCCGTTTATAACAGTGTTTGATAAAAACGATCGCTGCCTTGCAATTTATGAGCACCATCCAAAGCACCCAGGTATGCTAAAGCCGATGAAAGTACTTGTGAATAATCAAGAACTAAAGCTATAATGAATTATTGGAAGGATTATTACAGAAAAAGGTGAATTCAAGCGTGAAACTTATTCATTTAACTCATCCACATGAACAAAATAAATTAGAATTACCACCTACTGTAATGGCATTAGGATTTTTTGATGGCATTCATTTAGGACATCAATGTGTGATTCGAACTGCGAAACAAATAGCGGATGAAAAGGGATATAAAAGTGCAGTTATGACATTTTATCCGCATCCATCTGTTGTTTTAGGTAAAAAAGAAGCGCATGCCGAGTATATTACACCAATGTGTGATAAAGAAAAAATAGTCGAGAGTTTAGGAATCGATATATTATATGTTGTTAAATTTGACGAATCATTTGCAGGCTTATTGCCGCAGCAATTTGTAGATGATTATATTATTGGTTTAAATGTAAAGCATGTAGTAGCAGGGTTTGATTATTCATATGGACGTTTAGGAAAAGGAAAGATGGAGACTTTACCATTTCATGCAAGAGGGGAGTTTACACAGACTGTGATTGAAAAAGTTGAATTTCAAGAAGAGAAAGTAAGTTCTACGGCATTACGAAAGTTAATTCGAAATGGCGAAATGGAGCAAATTCCATCTATTTTAGGTAGAGCATATACAGTAGGAGGAACGGTTGTACACGGTGATAAACGTGGACGTCAAATTGGTTTCCCAACAGCTAATGTAGGTTTAAGTGATGAGTATCTATTACCACCTGTAGGTGTTTATGCAGTGAGATTAAAAGTTCACGATGAATGGTACGACGGTGTATGTAATATTGGATATAAACCAACCTTTAAAGAAGATGAGCGCCAACTATCTATTGAAGTGCACTTATTTGAATTTAACAAAGACATATATGATCAAAATGTTACAGTAGAGTGGCATATGCGTATAAGAGAAGAGAAGAAATTCAATGGCATCGATGAGTTAGTTGAACAAATCGCAAAAGATAAGAAAACAGCACAAGAATATTTTGCGAACGAAAATAATATACTTGCTTTTTCAAATGAAAAGTAGTATTCTATGTTATGTACTTTATGACAACCATTGCTTGGCATTGCGACTCACCGACGCTTGCTAGGTAATCGGGGGTTTAATTAATAGGAGGTGAAATAGGATGGCTTTAACACAAGAGCGTAAAAATGAAATCATTGCACAATTTAGAACTCATGAGACTGATACTGGTTCTCCAGAGGTTCAAATTGCTGTCCTAACGGAGCAAATTAACACTCTAAACGAGCACTTACGTACTCACAAGAAAGATCATCATTCACGTCGTGGTCTATTAAAGATGGTTGGTAAACGTCGTAACTTACTAACTTACCTTCGTAATAGCGATATCACACGTTACCGTGAATTAATCACAAAGCTTGGCTTACGTCGATAGTCAAAGAAGCGGGAATATTCCCGCTTTTTTGTTAGGTAAAAATATATCTTCTACTCTTTATAGCTTACTTCATTTTCGGTAATACTAGAGGTAGAATATTGTGATATACTATCCATTTACATAGAAGAATTGAATACTTTAAATTGAGAGGGGTACTTAAATGAGTCAAGAAAAGCAAGTCTTCTCGATAGATTTAGCTGGTCGCCAGCTAACAGTTGAAACAGGTCAGCTTGCAAAGCAAGCGAACGGAGCAGTATTAGTAAGATATGGCGATACAGCGGTTCTATCTACAGCAACTGCATCAAAAGAAGCAAAAAATGTAGATTTCTTCCCACTTACAGTAAACTATGAAGAGCGTTTATATGCAGTCGGAAAAATTCCTGGCGGTTTCATTAAACGTGAAGGTCGTCCAAGTGAAAAAGCAATTTTGGCAAGTCGTTTAATCGACCGTCCAATTCGTCCACTTTTCGCAGATGGTTTCCGTAACGAAGTACAAGTTGTCAGCATCGTAATGAGTGTTGATCAAGATTGTTCTTCTGAAATGGCAGCTATGCTTGGTTCTTCATTAGCGTTATCGATTTCAGACATTCCATTTGAAGGTCCGA
This sequence comes from Bacillus cereus group sp. BfR-BA-01350, assembly GCF_022663775.1. NCBI lineage: Bacteria > Bacillati > Bacillota > Bacilli > Caryophanales > Bacillaceae > Bacillus > Bacillus cereus group sp. BfR-BA-01350. The sequence goes on along the minus strand of NZ_JAKUGD010000006.1, from coordinate 107,100 downwards.
TCGCGGGTGCAACAGTTGGTCGTATTAACGGCGAATTCGTTATCAACCCAACAGTAGAACAGCAAGAACAAAGTGATATTCACCTTGTTGTAGCTGGTACGAAAGATGCAATTAACATGGTTGAAGCAGGAGCAGATCAAGTGCCTGAGGAAACAATGTTAGAAGCAATTATGTTTGGTCATGACGAAATTAAACGTCTAATTGCATTCCAAGAAGAGATTGTACAAGCTGTAGGTAAAGAGAAATCAGAAGTGAAACTTTATGAAGTTGACGCTGATCTTAACCAAGCTGTACGTGAAATGGCTGAGAAGGATATGCATTCTGCAATTCAAGTACATGAGAAACATGCACGTGAAGATGCAATTAACGAAGTGAAAAAGCGTGTAATTGAGCATTACGAAGCGCAAGAAGCTGATGCTGATACATTAGGACAAGTAAATGAGATTTTATATAAAATTGTAAAAGAAGAAGTACGTCGTCTTATTACAGTTGAGAAAATCCGCCCAGATGGCCGTAAAGGTGACGAAATTCGTCCATTAGCATCAGAGGTTGGCATTTTATCTCGTACACACGGTTCTGGTTTATTCACACGTGGACAAACACAAGCATTAAGTATTTGTACATTAGGTGCATTAGGCGATGTGCAAATTTTAGACGGTCTTGGTGTAGAAGAATCAAAACGCTTTATGCACCATTACAATTTCCCATCATTTAGTGTTGGTGAAACAAGACCAATGCGTGGACCAGGTCGTCGTGAAATCGGTCACGGTGCACTAGGAGAACGTGCTCTTGAGCCTGTAATTCCGTCTGAAAAAGATTTCCCATACACAGTACGTCTTGTATCTGAAGTATTAGAATCAAATGGTTCTACTTCACAAGCGAGTATTTGTGGTAGTACTTTAGCAATGATGGATGCTGGTGTTCCACTTAAAGCTCCAGTTGCAGGTATTGCAATGGGCCTAGTTAAATCAGGTGAGCATTACACAATTTTAACTGATATTCAAGGTATGGAAGATCATTTAGGTGATATGGACTTTAAAGTAGCAGGTACAGCACACGGTGTAACTGCACTACAAATGGACATTAAAATCGATGGTCTATCTCGTGAAATTTTAGAAGAGGCATTACAACAAGCGAAAGTTGGTCGTATGCACATTCTAGATCATATGTTATCTGTAATTGCAGAGCCACGCACTGAATTATCAGCGTACGCTCCAAAGATTATTACAATGACAATTAACCCGGATAAAATCCGTGACGTTATCGGACCAAGCGGTAAACAAATCAATAAAATTATTGAAGAAACGGGCGTTAAAATTGACATCGAGCAAGATGGTACAGTATTCATTTCTTCAATAAATCAAGAAATGAACGATAAAGCTAAGAAAATTATCGAGGATATCGTTCGCGAAGTACAAGTAGGTGAAATCTACGAAGGAAAAGTGAAACGTGTTGAGAAATTCGGTGCTTTCGTTGAATTATTCAGCGGTAAAGATGGATTAGTTCACATTTCTGAACTTGCACTTGAGCGTGTAGGTAAAGTAGAAGACGTTGTGAAAATCGGTGATGTAATTACAGTTAAAGTTATCGAGATTGACAAGCAAGGTCGCGTGAATTTATCTAGAAAAGTATTGCTAAAAGAAGAGCAAGAAAAAGAAGCTGCTAAAGAAGAAAACAAACAAGAGCAGCAATAAGTAAAAGCCAGTTTAACTGGCTTTTTTTGTTATGTAAAAATATGATTTGCATATATTTTTATGTCAGTATAGGTATAGTTTTCATTATAACGCTCAAATTAACAAAGATAAGAAGAAAAATGGTTTTTTATATAGTTAATGGGAGGGTTTATATGAAAACTCGTATATTGGCATACATATGTATATTCTTTTTATATGTCAGTGCAGGTTCTTATTCTGTTTTTGCACAGGATCACTTATATGAAGAAATTCAAAAGCATGCAAAACAATATGAGATTGCACCGCAAAATGCGATGGTTGATAAGATATGGAAAGCAACACCAGGATATAATGGAAGACAAGTTGATATGGAAGCATCCTATAACAATATGAAGAAATTAAAGCAGTTTGATCAAAAACATCTTGAATTCAAGGAAGTATCACCGAGTGTCCACTTAGAAGATTTATCACCAGCACCAATTTATAGAGGTCATCCGGATAAAAAGATGGTCGGGTTAACAATAAATGTGGCATGGGGAAATGAGTATTTGCCTCGTATATTAGAAATATTGAAAAAGCATGATGTGAAGGCGACTTTCTTTTTAGAAGGACGTTGGGTGAAAGAAAATTTACGATTTGCAAAAATGATTGTTGATGCAAATCAAGAAGTTGGAAATCATTCTTACACACACCCTAATATGAAAACGTTATCGTCTGATGAAATAAGAGATCAGTTACAAAAAACAAATCGAATGATCGAAGCAGCTACGAATCAAAAGGTAAGATGGTTTGCACCGCCGAGTGGAAGTTTTCGGGATGAAGTCGTGAAAATTGCAGATGATTTTCAAATGGGAACGATTATGTGGACTGTTGATACAATTGATTGGAAGCGACCTGAGCCAGGTGTACTATTGCAGAGAGTAATGAGAAAAATACATCCAGGTGCTATCGTATTAATGCATCCTACTTCGTCCACAACAGAAGCATTAGATACAATGATTACAAAATTGAAGGAACAAGGATATAAAGTAGGGAATATAACAGAATTACTGGATGAAAAACGTGTAGATTGAATACATTTGCATGACATTCATCCTTAAACTTGTTATCATTAAATAATAGCACTTATTTAGAGAAACTGGCAGTAGGAGGAAAGTTTTTGATTAAAAAATATACTTGTAAAAATGGTGTAAGAATAGTTATGGAGAATATACCAACTGTAAGATCGGTTGCGATTGGTATTTGGATCCATGCAGGATCAAGAAATGAAAATGAAAAAAATAACGGGATTTCTCACTTTTTAGAGCATATGTTCTTTAAAGGAACAGAAACACGTAGTGCACGTGAAATTGCAGAATCATTTGATAGCATTGGTGGGCAAGTGAATGCTTTTACTTCAAAAGAATACACTTGTTACTATGCAAAAGTGCTAGATGAGCATGCTAAATATGCTTTAGATGTATTAGCAGATATGTTCTTTAATTCAACATTTGATGAAGAAGAACTGAAAAAAGAGAAGAATGTCGTATGTGAAGAAATTAAAATGTACGAAGATGCTCCAGATGATATTGTGCATGATATGTTAACGAAAGCAACATATGAAACGCATCCGCTTGGATATCCTATTTTAGGAACAGAAGAAACGCTTAATACGTTTACAGGTGATACGCTACGTCAATATATTAAGGATCATTACACACCTGAAAATGTAGTTGTATCAATTGCAGGAAATATTGATGAAGCCTTTTTACAAACAGTAGAGCAATATTTCGGTAGTTATGAAGGAACGACAAACCGTGAACAAGTACATAGCCCAATTTTCCATTTTAATAAGGTAGCACGTAAAAAGGAAACAGAACAAGCTCATTTATGTTTAGGATATAAAGGCTTACAAATGGGACACGAAGATATTTATAACTTAATTGTATTAAATAACGTTTTAGGCGGTAGTATGAGTAGCCGTTTATTCCAAGAAGTACGTGAGCAACGCGGGTTAGCTTACTCAGTATTCTCTTACCATTCTTCTTATGAAGATACAGGTATGTTAACGCTGTATGGTGGAACAGGTAGCCAACAATTGGATACACTGTATGAAACAATGCAAGAAACATTAGAAACATTGAAAAATACAGGTATTACAGAAAAAGAGCTTATGAATAGTAAAGAGCAATTAAAAGGAAACTTAATGTTAAGTTTAGAAAGTACGAATAGTCGTATGAGCCGTAATGGTAAAAATGAATTGCTACTTCGTAAGCACCGTTCACTTGATGAGATTATTGAAAGTGTAAACACTGTAACAAAAGAAAATGTAGATGAGTTAATTCGTAACATGTTTACAGATGAATTTTCTGCAGCATTAATTAGTCCAGATGGAAAACTTCCAAAAGGAATAAAACTGTAATTACTATATATGATTTAAAAATAACCGTATCTCTTTTAAATGAGATACGGTTATTTTTTGTGGGTATATAGAATAGGTACTAATTATGGATAACTTAAATGAATAATTTGGATAGGGGGAGAGAGTATGCGATTAAGTGAACTAAGTGGGAAAGAAATTGTTAATTTAGAAAGAGCAGAAAAAATGGGGGTTTTAGGTTATGTGGATTTAGAGGTTGATGAAAAGGATGGACAAATACAGGCTCTTATTATACCTGCTGGGAAATGGGGAGGTTTCAAAAAGGAACCACAAGAAATAAGAGTAGCATGGAGGCAAATTAAAAAAGTGGGGCATGATATGATTCTTTGTGATATTACAGATCGTTCAAATTCGAAGTGAAAGATGGCCATTTTGGTCATCTTTTTTTGTTCATTTTACTCAGAGCAAAATCCAACAGAATATCTTTTCCTATGCCGAATTTTGAGGTAGGACCTTCCTACATACAAATAGCGGGATACATGATAGGTGCTTTTTGTTTTTCAATCACCTAAAACTCGTACATTACATATGATGTGGAGGAAAAAGAAAAAGTAGGCACTTTTCTTATAAATGACAGAAAAAGAAGGTGAATTAGGGAATGTTGACTGAGATGCATATTGCTGTCATAGGAGGAGATGCAAGACAGCTAGAAGTAATTCGCAAGCTCGTTGAATTGGATGCGAAACTTTCATTGATAGGGTTTGATCAGTTAGACCATGGCTTCACAGGGGCAGCAAAAGAAAGTATACAAAATTTAGATTTCACTTCTTTAGATGCAATTATTTTGCCAGTTGCAGGTACAAATGCCAAGGGAGAAGTAGATACTATTTTTTCAAATGAAAAAGTTTCTATAACGAAAGAACAAATTGAAAATACACCAGAACATTTTACTATATATTCAGGTATTGGTACGCCTTACTTGGAAAATCTCGTATCTACTACAAACCGTAAACTAATTAAATTATTTGATCGTGATGATGTGGCAATCTACAATTCTATACCAACTGTAGAAGGTACATTAATGATGGTAATTCAACATACCGACTATACAATTCATGGTTCTAATGTAATGGTTTTAGGATTTGGTAGAACAGGGATGAGCGTTGCCAGAGCATTTCAATCATTAGGAGCCCATGTCAAAGTTGGAGCAAGACGATCGGAACATATTGCACGTATTACAGAAATGATGTTTTCTCCTTTTCATATGCAGAACATTGAGAAAGAAGTAGGGGATATCGATATTGTCATTAATACAATTCCGCATCTCGTTGTGACAGCAAATGTCATTTCAAAAATGCCGGCTCATACGTTAGTAATTGATTTAGCTTCTAAACCAGGCGGTACCGACTTTAGATATGCAGAAAAAAGAGGAGTCAAAGCGCTGTTAGCACCTGGATTACCAGGTATTGTTGCTCCAAAAACAGCAGGACAAATTTTAGCGAACGTTCTTTCTCAGTTATTAGCAGAAGATGTAATCGCAAGAAAGGAGAATGGGGAATGAATTTAAAAGGGAAAAGAATAGGGTTTGGTTTTACGGGTTCACATTGTACGTACGAAGAAGTAATGCCTCATTTAGAAAAGTTAATTGCTGAGGGAGCTGAAGTGCGTCCAGTTGTTTCTTACACTGTTCAATCAACAAATACGAGATTTGGCGAAGGGGCAGAATGGATTAAAAAGATTGAAGAAGTAACAGGTTTTAAAGCGATTAATTCAATCGTTGGCGCAGAACCACTTGGACCTAAAATCCCATTAGATTGTATGGTAATTGCTCCTTTAACAGGAAACTCTATGAGTAAATTTGCGAATGCAATGACAGACTCTCCAGTACTAATGGCAGCAAAAGCGACGCTAAGAAATGGTAAGCCCGTCGTATTGGCTGTTTCGACGAATGATGCTTTAGGGCTTAATGGAGTAAATCTCATGCGCCTAATGGCCACAAAAAACATCTACTTCGTCCCATTCGGTCAAGACGCACCAGAGAAAAAACCGAACTCAATGGTAGCACGCATGGAGCTGCTTGAAGATACAGTATTAGAAGCACTGCAAGGGAAGCAATTGCAACCGGTTGTCGTAGAAAAATTCAGATATATGAATTAAAAAACGAAAAAAAACGGACAATTTTCGATGAAACCATCATTCTTACTGTAGAATATGATAAAATTAACGTTATTAAGATTAGAAGGGGTATTCTATACTCCTTCTCATTCTAAGTTATAGAAGGATTGGTATCTAGAAAGGGGCATAGTGATGGAAAAGCAAAAAACTTTTCATGTCGCTGTAGTTGGAGCAACCGGCGCAGTTGGTGAACAAATGTTAAATACTTTAGAGAAACGAGAATTTCCAATCGGGAAGTTAACGTTACTTTCATCTAAACGATCTGCAGGTAAGAAACTTGTATTTAAAGGCGAAGAATTTACAGTTCAAGAGGCAACTCCTGAAAGTTTTGAAGGAGTAGATATCGCACTATTTAGTGCTGGTGGATCTGTATCAAAACAATTAGCGCCAGAAGCAGCAAAGCGCGGTGCGATTGTTGTTGATAATACAAGTGCATTCCGTATGACAGAAAACGTGCCACTTGTTGTACCTGAAGTAAATGAAAACGACTTAAAAGAACATAACGGTATTATTGCAAATCCAAACTGTTCTACAATTCAAATGGTAGTAGCTCTTGAGCCAGTTCGTCAGCAATATGGTTTAAAACGAGTAATCGTTTCCACATATCAAGCTGTATCAGGTGCTGGTGCGGCAGCGATTGAAGAACTTCATGAACAATCACAAGCAATCTTAAATGGTGAAGAAGTAAAGGCGAATGTTTTACCTGTATCAGGTGATAAGAAACATTTCCCGATTGCTTTCAACGCGATTCCACAGATTGATAAGTTCCAAGATAATGGATTTACATTTGAAGAAATGAAAATGATTAATGAAACGAAAAAAATTATGCATATGCCAGAGCTAGAAGTAGCGGCAACATGTGTACGTTTACCAGTTGTATCAGGTCACTCTGAGTCTGTTTACATTGAAGTAGAAAAAGAGGGTGTAACAGTAGAGGAATTAAAGAACTTACTTGCAAATGCAGAAGGTATCGTTCTGCAAGATAACCCAGAAGAGCAATTATATCCAATGCCAGCTACTGCAGTAGGTAAAAACGAAGTATTCGTTGGAAGAATCCGTAAAGATTTAAATAACGATAAAGGATTCCATCTTTGGGTCGTATCTGATAACTTATTAAAAGGCGCTGCATGGAATTCTGTTCAAATTGCAGAGCGCTTAGTAAAATTACAATTAGTGTAAACGGCTAAGAGAAGGTGCAAAATATGAAAATTATTGTTCAAAAATTTGGTGGCACATCTGTACGTGATGAAAATGGACGTAAGCATGCGCTTCATCATATAAAAAAATCGCTAGATGCGGGTTATAAAGTAGTGACTGTCGTATCTGCTATGGGTCGTAAAGGTGAACCATATGCAACTGATACGTTGTTAAGTCTTGTAAATCAAGAGGAATCTCACATTTCTAATCGTGAGCAAGATTTATTATTATCATGCGGAGAATTAATCTCAGCAATCGTTTTCTCTAACATGTTAAATGAGAACGGTATAAAAGCGGCGGCATTAAATGGTGCACAAGCTGGTTTTGTAACAAATGATGATTTTACAAATGCTAAGATTATTGAAATGAATTGTGATCGTATACACGAAGAGCTAGAAAATGTAGATGTAATCGTTGTGACAGGATTCCAAGGACAAACGAAAAAAGGTGATACGACAACACTTGGACGCGGAGGTAGTGATACTTCAGCTTCAGCTTTAGGTGTTGCGCTTCATGCTGAATATATCGATATCTTCACAGATGTAGAAGGTGTGATGACTGCGGATCCTCGCATTGTAAAAGATGCACGTCATCTTCAAACTGTAACGTATAACGAAATTTGTAACATGGCATACCAAGGTGCAAAAGTCGTTCATCCACGTGCAGTTGAAATTGCGATGCATGCAAAAGTACCGCTTCGTGTACGTTCTACGTACTCTGATAGTGAAGGTACGCTTATTTCAGCATCTGACGGCGCTACAAAAGGCCGTGATGTAGAAGAACGTCCTGTTACAGGTATTGCACATGTATCAAATGTGACGCAAATTAAAGTACTTGCAAAAGAAACAGCATATGATTTGCAGCAGCATGTGTTTAAAGAAATGGCGAATGAAGGAATCAGTGTTGATTTAATTAACATTTCACCTACTGGGGTAGCTTATACGGTGAGTGATAATGTATCAAATCGTGCAGTTGAACTATTACAAAACCTTGGATATGAGCCAATTGTGACAGAGCATTGTGCGAAAGTATCTATTGTAGGAGCTGGAATGGCAGGATACCCAGGGGTTACTGCGAAAATCGTTACAGCTTTAGCTGAAAAAGGTATTCAAATTCTGCAATCAGCAGATAGTCATACAACTATTTGGGTTCTTGTAAAAGAAACTGATTTAGTGGAGGCTGTAAATGCATTACATAGTGCGTTTGAGCTTTCAAAAGAAAAGCAACTGGAACAATAAGGAGTGAGACCATGATAGATTTTGGGACAATTGCAACCGCGATGGTAACACCGTTTGATATAAACGGCAATATCGATTTTGCAAAGACAACGAAATTGGTAAATTATTTAATTGATAACGGTACAACAGCAATCGTGGTAGGAGGAACGACAGGAGAATCTCCTACATTAACTTCAGAAGAAAAAGTAGCGTTATATCGCCATGTCGTATCTGTTGTCGATAAAAGGGTGCCCGTAATCGCTGGAACAGGTAGTAATAATACGCATGCTTCTATTGACTTAACTAAAAAGGCAACAGAGGTTGGTGTTGATGCAGTAATGCTAGTAGCACCGTATTATAACAAACCGAGTCAAGAAGGAATGTATCAGCACTTTAAAGCAATTGCTGAAAGCACGCCGCTTCCGGTTATGCTATATAATGTTCCAGGACGATCTATTGTACAAATCTCCGTTGATACAGTTGTTCGTTTATCAGAAATAGAAAACATTGTTGCGATTAAAGATGCAGGCGGCGATGTGTTAACAATGACAGAAATCATTGAAAAAACAGCGGACGACTTTGCAGTATACAGCGGTGATGACGGTTTAACGCTACCAGCTATGGCAGTTGGAGCGAAAGGTATCGTTTCTGTAGCATCTCATGTTATCGGAAATGAAATGCAAGAAATGATTGCAGCGTTCCAAGCAGGTGAATTTAAGAAGGCGCAAAAATTACATCAATTACTTGTAAGAGTAACGGATTCATTATTTATGGCGCCAAGCCCAACACCAGTAAAAACAGCGTTACAAATGGTTGGATTAGATGTAGGTTCTGTACGTTTACCACTTCTTCCGTTAACAGAAGAAGAAAGAGTAACGTTACAATCTGTTATGCAATCTATCCCTCGTTAATAAAAAATGACCTAGTGTAGAACTAGGTCATTTTTTATTTGTATGAAAGTCTTTCCCTCTCTTTTCTTATCTTACCTATATATGTTTTTATAAGATCATTAACTGGTTTTTCATTATATATTGCAACGTGTAAAAGAAAATAATCTTAACCCTTTAAAGGAATTAAAAAGTCATAGTTATTTATAGAATGAACGCTTATATAAACGTAATAAAGTACCAATTCTATTTTTGAGAGTAATTACTTCAAATATGACGTAATTCATAAAAAAACTCCATTTTATAAGTGTTTTTGTTCAATTCTAGAAAAATAAGTCTTTAAAATCTATATTATGAAATAAATTTAGAGTATTTATAGCTATTTCTTCAAAACGATATGGGGTACGAAATCGGAGTAAATATAAAGGACATCAGTTTGATAAGTTTGTTGGGAATGCGTTCTTTTCCTTTTTCTTTCGCACGATTTAACTTGTGTTCTATTTCTTGTATCAGGTATAATATGGCTAAGTAGCTTAGTACGGGTATGCTTAGCAAAATTGGTAAAAATTATAATTTGATTACATTTTCATATCATATCGAATAAGATATTTGATTTATATAATGAAAGAGAGGTGAAACCTGGTTTAAAAAATAAACAAGGACATGATATCGCATAACGGTAAGGACATTCGTCTTGGACGGTGAATATATGGTGGTTGTAGAGTTTCCCCTGGTGTCTCTGCAATTTTAGTGAAATCAGTGTTTGAAAGATTTTTAAACCAGGCAACAACATGAAGAGAAAAGAGAATGAGTCTGTTAAAGTATTTGCTCTTGGTGGAGTAGGTGAAATCGGGAAAAACATGTACTGTGTTGAAATTGATTCTGAAATCTTTATTGTAGATGCAGGGTTAATGTTCCCGGGAGATGAAATGTTTGGAATTGATATCGTTATTCCTGATATTACATATTTAGTAGAAAACCAAGAGCGAGTAAAAGGTTTATTTATTACTCACGGTCATGAAGATCATATTGGTGGCATTGTTTACGTACTTCGTAAATTATCAATTCCAGTGTATGCAACGAAATTAACGGTAGGACTTATACAAGAAAAACTTGGCGAAGCGGGTATGTTAGGCCGTGTAGATTTAAAAACAATCGATTCAAATTCAACAGTAGAGTTTAATACTACAACGGTGTCATTCTTTGGAACGACACATAGTATTCCAGATTCTGTTGGTGTTTGTTTCCATACATCAAAAGGTGCGATCGTATATACGGGAGACTTTAAATTCGATCAAACTCCAATTGGAAATAGTGGAGCAGACCTTGGGAAAATGGCTCAAATCGGAAATGAAGGCGTTCTATGCTTATTATCTGATAGTACAAATGCTGAGCGTCCAGGCTATACAGGTTCTGAAAAAGAAGTTGGTGTAGAAATTTCTAAAGTGTTCTACGGCGCAGAAGGACGTATTATCGTTGCTTCATTTGCATCGAATGTACATCGTATTCAACAAGTATTTGATGCAGCTGCTGAAACAGGACGAAAAGTAGCGGTTGTAGGACGTAGTATGGTGAAAGTGGTAGATATCGCAAGACGTCTTGGTTATTTAGATGTTCCAGAAGGTATGGTTATTTCACTACAAGAAGTAGACAATTTCCCAGAGAAAAAGGTAGCTATTTTAACGACAGGTAGCCAAGGTGAACCGATGGCAGCCCTTTCTAGAATGGCAAAGCAAGCTCATAAACAAATTTCAATTCGTAAAGGTGATACGGTTATTATCGCGGCATCTCCAATTCCAGGTAATGAAATATCTGTATCGAAAATTATTGATTTGTTATTTAGAGCGGGAGCTGAAGTTGTTTATTACGGTGAAAGAAAAGTTCACGTTTCAGGTCACGGTAGCCAAGAAGAATTAAAATTAATGTTAAATTTAATGAAACCGAAATATTTTGTACCCGTACATGGTGAGTTCCGTATGCAAAAAGCACATGCATACTTAGCTGAAGATGTAGGTATTGCAAGAGAAAATATCTTTATTGTAGAAAAAGGCGATGTAATTGGTTTTGGTGACGATGAAGCGAACTTAGTTGGCAAAGTGCAAGCTGGCAACGTGTTAATTGATGGATTAGGTGTAGGTGATGTTGGTAATATCGTTCTTCGAGATAGAAAAATGTTATCTCAAGATGGAATATTAGTAGTTGTTGTAACACTGGGTAAAGATGAAAAGAAAATTATCTCTGGTCCAGAAATCATTTCACGTGGATTTGTATATGTACGTGAATCAGAAGCGTTAATTGACCGTTCTACAGAGATTGTACGTATGATTGTTGAGCAATCAATTAAAGAATATTCAATTGAATGGTCTATGTTAAAACAAAATATTCGTGAATTATTAGGACAGTTCTTGTACGAAGAGACGAAGAGAAAACCTATGATTTTACCGATTATTATGGAAGTATAAAAAAGATCACCTTTACGGGTGATCTTTTTTCTTTTTTCACTCTATCGAATGAAATTTATAACTTAAGAAATACTAATTATATACGAGTGAAAGGGGATGCGATATGACAGAACGTGATCGTTATACAAATGAAGAGAAAGAGGCTGAGCCGAAAGAAACTGGCAAAGAAGCTTCAATAGTGGAAAAAATTCAACAGCTTGGACAAACGAATGTACCGCAAATGAATGAATCACGTATTCATTGTTTAACAATTGTTGGACAGGTGGAAGGTCATGTTCAGTTGCCGCCGCAAAATAAAACAACAAAATATGAGCATATTATTCCACAAATTGTTGCGATCGAACAAAATCCGAAAATTGAAGGTTTGCTTTTAGTGTTAAATACAGTTGGAGGTGACGTTGAAGCTGGGCTAGCAATTTCTGAGATGGTCGCTTCGCTTTCAAAACCGACAGTATCTTTAGTTTTAGGTGGAGGGCATTCTATCGGTGTGCCAATTGCCGTTTCTACTGACTATTCATTTATTGCGGAAACTGCGACGATGACAATTCATCCGATTCGTCTAACAGGTCTTGTTATAGGGGTGCCGCAAACATTTGAGTATTTAGATAAAATGCAAGAAAGAGTCATTCGATTTGTGACGAAGCATTCGAAAGTAACGGAAGATCGTTTTAAAGAGCTTATGTTTGCGAAAGGAAATTTGACGCGAGATATTGGTACGAATGTAATTGGTGGAGATGCAGTGAAGTATGGTCTTATAGATGATGTCGGTGGTATCGGAAATGCGATTCGAAAATTAAACGAATTAATAGATAATCGCGCGGATGATCATGCAGAAGGGACAATGTTACAATGATTTTATATACAATTATGCCAGAGCAACTCGTGTATCCAGCCGATTATTCGCAATGTGAAAGTCAAAAAGTTGTAAATATAAATGGTGTTGAATTAATGGTTTCAGAAGAAGAACATGGGTATTATTCTATTGTACGCGTGTTAAGTACGGATCCGCTTCACTACTTAGAGTTTGAGCCGGGACAGAAAATAACCTTTTAGCAAAAAGAAGGATTTTGTTTAGAAGCTATGGTATAATATAAAAAACAAGACGGTTGAGCAGCCATGAGAGGGCTGCTTTCTTCTGTTTATTTAACATTTTACAAGAAGTGTAAAAATAGAAGATATAAAGACCTGAAAAAATAGAGAAAACAAACATATAAGCAGAGTTTTTTAGGAATTTTTACTTATATGTAGATCACGAGGTGAAGAAATGGCAAAACAAAAGCAAAGAGGGACGAAGGCAAAGGCAAGACGTACGATAAAGCCAACTTTGTATTATGAAATCGTCGGTTTAACTCTTTTTGCACTTTCAATCATTACGATTTTACAGCTAGGCGTTGTAGGAAAATCGTTTGTGTTATTTTTTCGCTTCTTCTTTGGTGAGTGGTACATAATTGGTGTGTTAGGTGTAATAGCTTTATCCGTTTCATTCGTTATAAAACGTGGATGGCCGAACCTTTTAAATAAACGGTTAATCGGTTTTTATTTAATAGTATTGGCGATATTAATGTTTAGTCATATTACATTATTTAACCTTCTTACGAAAGATGGAGCAGTGCAAAATACTTCTGTTATTGTAAGTACGAAAGATAATTTCTTTCTTGAAATGAAAAAAGGGCCAGATAGCGTTCATTTAGGTGGTGGCATGTTTGGTGCACTTATGTTCGCCACTTGTTACTTCTTATTTGACGAAGTAGGAGCTTATATTATTGGTATTATTTTAGTTATTCTCGGTATACTTTGTATAACAAATAAGCATATTGGAGAAGTGTTAGCTCCAGTTGGTAGAATTCTTAGAAGTCAATTTCAAGTGATGCAAGGGGACTATAAAGATTGGAGAGCCAAACGAACGGCTGAACAAACAGAAAAGAAAAAAACAACAAGAAGCACAAGGAGCAAACGTGCTGCAGAACATGAAGAAATTATTGAGCCGATGGAAGAAATCTCAATTGATCCTCCGATTATTTCGAATTTCACTGAGAATTATCCTGTAAATGAAGAAGAGGATAAACGAATTGAAGTAGAGGAAGAAGAGTTAATTACTTCACCGTTTATTGAAGAGGCTCCACCAGTTGAAGAGCCGAAGAAAAAGCGTGGAGAAAAAATCGTTGAATCGCTAGAGGGGGAAACACAAGCACCTCCTATGCAATTTTCAAATGTAGAAAATAAAGATTACAAGCTTCCTGCGCTTGATATATTGAAATTTCCAAAGAATAAGCAAGTTACAAATGAAAATGCGGAAATTTATGAGAATGCTCGTAAATTAGAACGTACTTTCCAAAGCTTTGGAGTGAAAGCGAAAGTAACAAAAGTACATAGAGGTCCTGCAGTCACGAAATATGAAGTGTATCCTGATATGGGAGTAAAGGTAAGCAAAATCGTCGGTTTAAGTGATGATTTAGCGCTTGCTTTAGCTGCAAAGGACATTCGTATTGAAGCTCCAATTCCCGGGAAATCAGCTGTAGGGATTGAAGTTCCGAACTCAGAAGTTTCTATGGTAACACTTAGGGAAGTTCTTGATTCTAAGGCTAATAATCATCCAGAAGAGAAGTTGCTGATTGGTCTTGGACGAGATATTACAGGTGAAGCTGTATTAGCCCGCTTAAATAAAATGCCCCATTTACTAGTGGCAGGTGCTACAGGTAGCGGGAAGAGTGTATGTATTAACGGTATTATTGTTAGTATTTTAATGCGTGCAAAACCACATGAAGTAAAATTAATGATGATTGATCCGAAAATGGTAGAGTTAAATGTATATAACGGTGTGCCTCATTTGTTAACACCAGTTGTAACGGATCCGAAAAAAGCATCACAGGCATTGAAAAAAGTTGTAAGTGAAATGGAGCGTCGTTATGAGTTATTTGCTCATAGTGGCACGCGAAATATTGAAGGATATAATGATTATATAAAAGAGCATAATAATCAATCAGAAGCGAAACAACCGGAATTACCTTATATTGTCGTAATTGTGGACGAGTTAGCAGATTTAATGATGGTTGCTTCGTCGGATGTAGAAGATGCGATTATGCGTCTAGCGCAAATGGCTCGTGCTGCCGGTATTCATTTAATTATTGCAACGCAACGTCCATCAGTTGATGTAATTACGGGAGTTATTAAAGCGAATATTCCGTCACGTATTGCATTCGCTGTATCTTCTCAAACAGATTCTCGTACAATTCTTGACGGCGGTGGTGCAGAGAAACTGCTAGGTCGTGGGGATATGCTATTTATACCAATTGGTGCATCGAAGCCTGTACGTGTACAAGGTGCGTTTTTATCAGATGATGAAGTTGAGAGAGTTGTAGAATATGTTATTGGTCAGCAAAAAGCGCAATATCAAGAAGATATGATTCCGCAAGATGTTCCTGATACGAAGCAGGAAGTAGAAGATGAATTATATGATGAAGCAGTTCAGCTCGTAGTGGAAATGCAAACAGCCTCTGTTTCTATGTTGCAACGTAGGTTTAGAGTTGGTTATACACGTGCTGCTCGTTTAATTGATGCAATGGAAATGAATGGTGTAGTAGGACCGTATGAAGGTAGTAAACCACGAGAAGTGCTCATTAATGATGTACAAGAAAAAAGTTCATAAAAAAAGCCTAATTGTTTTTACAATTAGGCTTTTTTATATGCTGGTTTTGTTATATACTATATTAAGCAATAAAGAAAGGGCTTACATTTAAGGTGATTCTTTAGAATACGAATACTTTGGTGTGGTTTTTTGTGAACGTTCGATATTTAATGTAGAAAAATGTTAAATTTTGTTGACACGTATGGGAGCAAGTGGTAAGATTACTTCGAAAAGAATCACTGCCTCATATAATCTTGGAGATAAGGTCCATAAGTTTCTACCTGGCAACCATGAATTGCTAGACTATGAGGGGAAAAGTGTGTAACAAAGGATGTAAGAGATCTTTGTGCCGAACTTTTTCTCGCTATGAGGAATGTTTGTGGTGCAAAGTTTTTTTTATGCAGTAAAGAGTGAAAATTTCATCTTAAAAAATTATTAATATTTATTCGACAATTATGCCTGTTTTTAGTATTTAGCAATTTTTATTATGTTGTAAGTTGAAAAAAGAGAAAAGAAGTCTTACATCAGAGGTCGAATAATTGAAATGCGGGGGAGTCTTATGTCAGTAAAATCTGATAGTCGTCACCTATATTTACGGGTGATTGATCACATCAAAGAAAAAATTAAAGATGGGGCTTACAAAGAAAGACAAAAGTTACCATCAGAGTTTGATTTAGCGAAAGAACTTGGTGTAAGTAGAGCGACTTTAAGAGAAGCGCTGCGTATTTTAGAAGAAGAAAATGTTGTCATTCGTAGACATGGTGTAGGAACATTTGTAAATGCAAAGCCGTTATTTTCTTCTGGGATTGAACAACTTTCTAGTATTACAGATATGATTTCTAGTGTGGGGAAAACACCAGGAACTATCTTTTTATCATCATCTACAACAAGTTTAACAGAAGAAGAAAAAGAGAAGTTTAATAGTGAAGATGGTTTTAATGCAGTGATGATTGAGCGTGTGCGTACAGCAGATGGGGAACCTGTTGTATATTGTATCGATAAACTTGCAAAAGAGATATTGCCAGATTTATCGGGATACAACGAAGAATCATTGCTTACAGTGATACATAACAATACGCACAAACGTATCACATACGCAGTTGCTCACATTGAGCCGATTGGCTATCATCCCAAAATCTCACCGATTTTGGAATGTGAACCGGAAACGGCACTGCTAGTGTTAAAACAAATGCACTATGATCAAAATGATGAGCCAATCTTATATTCTATCAATTACTTTAGAGCTGATAAGTTTAGCTTCCACGTATTAAGAAAACGTATGTAGGTGAGTTCCTTTTTAGGGAGGTGACAGCAAGAAGTTAGGGACAGCGGCGTATAAAAAAATAGACAAATCATTTCAGGAGGGGTTTCTAGTATGAAGAAAAAAACAGGTCTTTTATTATCATTAACATTAGCAGCAAGTGCGGTGTTAGGTGCATGTGGTAACTCGGATAAAGCGAGTAGCGACAAAAAAGAGTTTAAGGTTGGTATGGTTACAGATGTTGGGGGCGTTGATGACAAATCATTTAACCAATCAGCTTGGGAAGGTTTAACGAAGTTCGGTAAAGACAATGACTTAAAGAAAAATGAAGGATATCGTTATCTTCAATCTAGTAAAGATGCGGATTATATCCCGAATTTAACGAAATTTGCGAAAGATCATTATAACACAACATTTGGTATTGGTTACTTAATGGAAAAATCAATTGCAAAGGTAGCTGAACAATATCCAAAAGAGCAATTTGCGATTGTAGATACAGTTGTAGAGAAGCCAAACGTAACAAGTATTACATTTAAAGACCATGAAGGTTCATTCCTAGTTGGTGCTGTAGCAGCGATGACGACAAAATCAAATAAAGTTGGGTTTGTTGGTGGTGTAAAAAGCCCATTAATTAAAAAATTTGAATCAGGCTTTAAAGCTGGTGCAAAAGCAGTAAATCCAAATATCGAAATCGTATCACAATATGCTGATGCATTTGATAAACCAGAAAAAGGCTCTGTATTAGCTTCAGCAATGTACGGTGGTGGAGTTGACGTAATTTATCATGCTTCAGGTGCAACTGGTAACGGTGTATTCACAGAAGCGAAAAACCGTAAGAAAAAAGGTGAAAACGTTTGGGTAATCGGTGTTGACCGTGACCAAAATCAAGAAGGTATGCCTGAAAACGTAACTTTAACATCAATGGTAAAACGTGTTGATATTGCAGTAGCAAAAGTAGCACAAGAAGCGAAAGACGGTAAATTAAAAGGCGGTAAAGTAGAAGAATTCGGATTAAAAGATGACGGTGTTGGTATTGCGAAAACTACTGACAATGTGAAAAAAGTAAATCCAGAAATCTTAACAAAAGTAGAAGAGCTTGAGAAGAAAATCACTGACGGTGAAATTAAAGTCCCTGCAACTGATGAAGAATATAAAACATATGAAGCTTCTCTAAAGAAATAATAATAGAGAAATAGCAAAGGTTAGTTCGTAGAACTAACCTTTGCATATATAAAAATACTTTTAATAGAGTGTAATTAGGGAGTGTTCCCTGCTAAAAGGAGGAACAAAATGGAATACGTAATTGAGATGAACAATATTACAAAAGTATTCCCAGGCATTGTAGCGAATGACGATATTACGCTGCAAGTAAAACAGGGAGAAATACATGCTTTACTTGGAGAAAATGGTGCAGGGAAATCCACATTGATGAATGTACTATTTGGTTTGTACCAACCAGAACAAGGTGAAATTAAAATTAAAGGAAAACCTGTAAAAATTACAAATCCGAATATAGCAAATGACCTTGGTATTGGGATGGTCCATCAGCATTTTATGCTTGTTCATAATTTTACAGTTACAGAGAATATTATTCTTGGAAATGAGCCGAAGAAAAACGGGAAAATTGCTGTTGAAGAAGCGGCAAAAGAAATTAAGCAATTATCTGAACAGTATGGTTTGGCTGTTGATCCACATGCGAAAATTGAAGATATTTCTGTTGGGATGCAGCAAAGGGTTGAAATATTAAAGACTCTTTATCGTGGTGCTGAGATTTTAATATTTGATGAGCCAACCGCGGTGTTAACTCCTCAAGAAATTCATGAGTTGATTCAAATTATGAAAAAGCTTGTGCAAGAGGGGAAATCTATTATCCTTATTACACATAAGTTGAAAGAAATTATGGAAGTTTGCGATCGTTGTACAATTATTCGTAAAGGTAAGGGGATTGGTACTGTTGATGTAGCGGAAACGGATGAGCATAAACTTGCAGAGTTAATGGTCGGACGTCAAGTGAATTTTAAAACAGAAAAAATAGAAGCTAAACCAATGGAAGAAGTACTATCTATTGCAAACCTAATTGTTCATGATACGCGCAAGTTACCTGCTGTAAAAGGCCTTGACTTAACTGTTCGTGCAGGAGAAATCGTTGGGATTGCAGGGATTGATGGAAATGGTCAAAGTGAATTAATAGAGGCGATTACTGGTTTACGAAAAGTTGAGTCAGGTTCTATTGCAATTAAAGGAAAAGAAATAACGAATTGGCCTGTGCGAAGAATAACAGAAGAGGGGATTGGTCATATTCCTGAAGACCGTCATAAACACGGACTTGTTCTCGATTTTTCTGTTCGGGACAATATTGTTTTACAAACATACTATAAAAATCCATTTTCAAAGAAAGGGATTTTAAATTTTAGTAAAATTACAGAAAAAGCGAAAGCACTTATTGAACAGTTTGATGTACGTACACCTAGTGAACAAACGTTAGCTCGCGCTCTATCTGGTGGAAACCAGCAAAAGGCAATTATTGCACGTGAAGTAGATCGTAATCCAGATTTACTAATTGCAGCACAGCCGACACGTGGTTTAGATGTAGGTGCGATTGAATTTATTCATAAAAAATTAATTGAGCAGAGAGATAATGGTAAGGCAGTATTGCTTTTATCTTTAGAGCTGGATGAAATTTTAAATGTAAGTGATCGAGTGGCTGTTATATATGAAGGGAAAATTGTAGCAATTGTGGATGCAAAAGAGACAAACGAACAACAGCTTGGATTATTAATGGCCGGCGGGACAGGGAAAGAGAAGGTGAACACAAATGGCTAAAAAATTTTTAACAGAACGAACAATTAATATTTTAGTACCTGTGTTATCCGTAGTTTTCGGTTTACTTGTTGGTGCCATTGTAATGTTAGTTAGTGGATATGATCCAATTGTTGGATATGCCGCGCTTTGGGAAGGGATGGTTGGCAATCCACAAGCTATCGGTGAGACGTTGCGTACGATGATTCCGCTTGTATTAGCTGGTCTTTCAGTAGCATTTGCATTTCGTACAGGTCTTTTCAATATTGGGGTGGAAGGACAGTTATTAGTTGGGTGGCTCGCTGCTGTTTGGTTTGGATATGCAGTGTCGTTACCAGCAATTTTGCATATTCCGTTATCTATTTTAGTGGCGGCAATTGTCGGCGGTTTATGGGGTTTTATACCTGGATATTTAAAAGGGAAACTTAAAGTAAATGAAGTAATTGTTACAATTATGATGAACTACATTGCACTTTATGTTACGTATGATCTTATTAAACGTTTTATCCACGAAGGTAATGAAAAATCTTATGACGTACAAGCAAGTGCTTCGTTAGCTTCTGATTGGTTATCTTCATTGACAGATGGATCTCGTTTACACTGGGGAATTGTTGTGGCTATTCTCATTGCGATTGTAATGTGGTTCTTATTAGATAGAACAACGTTAGGGTATGAATTAAAATCGGTTGGTTTTAACCAAAATGCCTCTCAATACGCAGGAATGAAAGTATCGCGTAATGTTGTATTATCAATGACAATTGCTGGTGCTTTTGCAGGAATTGGTGGAGCTATGGAAGGATTAGGGACATTCCAAAGTATGACAGCAATGTCTTCGTTTACTGGTATTGGATTTGATGGGATTGCGGTAGCACTTTTAGGCGGAAATAATCCATTTGGTATACTATTAGCAGCTTTACTGTTTGGTGGTTTGAAAAGTGCAGCACCACAAATGAATTTCGAAGCAGATGTACCTTCGGAGTTAATTAACGTTATTATTGCATGTATTATTTTCTTTGTAGCGTGCAGTTATGTTTTACGCTGGGCACTTACACGCATGAGCAAGGAGGGGAAATAAATGAGCTTTTTAGATATTTTAGCCATTCTTGTGACGGGTACGTTATATACGGCAGCGCCACTTATTTTTACGGCGTTAGGTGGAGTGTTCAGTGAACGTTCTGGAGTTGTAAATATAGCGTTAGAAGGTTTAATGTTATTTGGTGCATTTATTGGTATTGTTACAACGTTATTAATGGGTGATACGTGGGGATCGATGACTCCTTGGATTGCATTATTATTTGCAGCAATTGGTAGTGGATTGTTTGCACTTCTTCACGCAGTAGCATCCATTACATTCCGTGCAGATCAAGTAGTGAGCGGAGTAGCAATTAACTTCTTAGCACTTGGTTTAACAGTATTTGCGATTAAGAAAATCTTTGGCAAAGGACAAACTGATTTCATTCAATACCGCATTGAAAAAATCGATGTTCCGGGTCTTTCGGATATTCCGGTAATCGGAAAAATCTTTTTCTCTAATGTACCGTTAACATCATATATTGCTATTATTTTAGCATTTGTCGTTTGGTATATCATTTATAAAACGCCGTTCGGTCTTCGTCTTCGTGCGGTTGGTGAGCATCCAATGGCAGCGGATACGATGGGGATTAACGTATATAAAATGCGTTATATTGCAGTTGCTATATCTGGAATGTTTGCAGGAGTTGGTGGAGCGGTCTTTGCTATGTCGATTTCTGGTAATTTCTCAGGTGCTACAATTACTGGACAAGGTTTCTTGGCGTTAGCAGCAATGATTTTCGGTAAATGGAATCCACTCGGTGCTCTTGGAGCGGCTCTGTTCTTCGGATTTGCTCAATCATTAGGAATAACAGGCGGTACAATTCCAGTACTAAAAGAAATTCCAAGTGTATTCTTAACGATATTGCCGTATGTATTCACAATATTAGCGCTTGTTGGTTTTGTAGGTCGTTCTGAAGCTCCGAAAGCATTAGGAACTCCTTATGAAAAAGGAAAACGATAAGTATAAAAAAGCTCGCACATTAGTGCGGGCTTTTTTACATAGACTATATTTAATACGGAATTTTACTATGTTCCTTACATATTACCGTTTTTAGAAAGGGCCTAATGTAAGTATAGTGAGGAAGAAAAGTTGATTTTTTATTTCTAAAAACTGTATATTGAAGAGGAATATTCCTATATACGTAAAGGAGGGCTATAAATGAAACTGATGGAACAACAGTTACATGAGTTAGGTGGTTTACGAGTACATATTATTCCAACTGATAAATATAAAACAAATACATTTGTATTTCGTTTGAAAGCACCTTTAAATGAGGAGACGGTGACAGAGCGTGCCCTATTGCCATACGTATTGCAAAGTGCAACAGAAAAGCTTCCTTCTGTAATTCGTCTTCGTCAATATTTAGAGGAATTATACGGATCTTCTTTGGCAGTAGATGTAAGTAAAAAAGGAGAAGATCATATCATCTCTATTTATGTAGACATTGCAAATGAAGTATATTTACATGATGCACCACCGTTATTTGAAAAAGCGCTTTCTATGTTATCGGATATCGTTTTACATCCAGCAACAGAGGGGAATGGTTTTCTGCCTTCTATTGTAGAAAGTGAAAAGAGAGCGCTCTTGCAACGAATTGAAGCGACTTATGATGATAAAATGCGTTATGCAAATGAGCGTTTAATTGAAGAAATGTGCAAAGTAGAACCGTATCGCTTAAGCGCAAATGGGAAAAAAGAGAGTGTTTCTTCTATTACAAATGAAAGTTTGTATCAATATTATCAAAAAGTGTTAGCTGAAGATGAAATGGATCTATACATTATTGGTGATATTTCAGAAAACGCAGTTGATCTTGTAAGTAAGTATTTTTCTATTTCAGCGCGTCCTGTGAGGGAAAGGAATGTACTTCTTCATAAGAGAAATAATGAAGAAAAAGAAGTTGTGGAAAAACAAGAATTAAAACAAAGTAAACTGCACATTGGTTATCGTACATTTATTACGTATAAAGACGAAGATTATTTTGCACTGCAATTGTTCAATGGATTGTTTGGAGGATTTTCTCATTCAAAGTTATTCGTTAATGTTCGTGAAAAAAATAGTTTAGCGTACTATGCAGCATCCCGCTTTGAAAGTCATAAAGGCTTATTATTTGTCATGTCAGGGATCGAAGCGAAAAATTATGAAAAAGCTGTTGAGATTATTAAAGAGCAAATGCTTGCAATGCAAAATGGTGATTTTTCTGAAGAAGAGATGCATCAAACGAAAAGTGTTATTCGAAATCAAATATTAGAAGCAATTGATACACCGCGTGGATTTGTGGAAATGCTGTATCATGGTATTATTTCAGATCGTACGCGTCCGGTTGAAGAATGGCTTACAGGTATTGAAAGTGTGACGAAAGAAGAGATTGTGAAAGTTGCTAAAAATATTGAATTAGATACAATTTACTTTTTACACGGAACGGAGGGAGAATAAATGGAGAAAATTGTTTATGAGCAATTAAAAGAGACACTCTATTATGAAAAACTTCCTAATGGATTAGATGTATATATTTTACCGAAGCAAGGATTTAATAAAACATTTGCAACGTTTACGACAAAATATGGTTCTGTGGATAATACATTCGTACCACTAGGTAAAGAAGAAATGATTCGTGTGCCGGATGGGATTGCTCATTTTCTTGAGCATAAACTATTTGAAAAAGAAGATCACGATGCCTTCCAATTGTTTAGTAAACAAGGGGCATCGGCAAATGCTTTCACATCATTCACAAGAACAGCTTACCTTTTTTCATGTACATCAAATGTAGAACAAAATTTAAATACATTGTTAAATTTCGTACAAGAGCCTTACTTTTCTGAAAAAACAGTTGAAAAAGAGAAAGGTATCATTGGGCAAGAAATTCAAATGTATCAAGATAATCCAGATTGGCGCTTATATTTTGGGTTAATTGATAGCTTGTTTGTAAAGCACCCGATTAAAATTGATATTGCGGGTACAATCGAGTCTATTAGTAAAATTACGAAAGACCTACTATATGAATGTTATGAAACGTTTTATCATCCAAGCAATATGTTAATGTTTGTTGTAGGGGCAATTGATCCAGAGAAAACGATGGATTTGATACGTGAAAATCAAGCGGAAAAAGATTATAAAAACCAACCAGAAATAATCCGTTCATTCGAAGAAGAACCAGATGAGGTAAATGAAAAGAAGAAAATTATTTCAATGCCTGTACAAACACCGAAATGTTTAGTTGGTATTAAAGCGACAAACTTAAAAGAAAAAGGGGAAGCCCTTTTAAAACAAGAAATTGCGCTTACGTTACTTTTAGATTATTTATTTGGAAAAAGTTCTGTTCATTACGAATCTTTATATAATGAAGGGCTTATTGATGATTCGTTCTCGTATGATTATACGGAAGAGAATAACTTCGGTTTTGCAATGGTAGGCGGCGATACGAAGCAACCTGATGAGCTGGAAGAGCGTTTGAAAGGTATTTTATTAAATACAAATTATGATCAATTAGATGAGGCGGCATTAGAACGAGTAAAGAAAAAGAAAATAGGTGGCTTTTTACGTTCCTTGAATTCACCGGAATATATTGCAAATCAATTTACACGATATGCGTTTAATGAATCGAGTCTGTTTGATGCATTGACTGTATTAGAAAGTTTAACTGTTCAAGATTTACAAGAAGTAGCAAAATTATTATTATCAGAAGAAAAAATGAGCGTTTGTCAAGTGTTACCAAAAAAATAAAAGGTTTCATAATAATACCCTCATCTTATCATTGATAAATTGTAAGATGAGGGTATTATTTATTTGTAGGGAAAAGATTTTGTTGAGATAAGAGAGGAATTGTATGAAAAAGTATGCATTAGTAACTGGAGGGAGCGGAGGGATTGGCTCTGCTATTTCGAAACAATTAATTCAAGATGGATATACAGTATATGTTCATTATAATAACAGTGAAGAGAAAGTGAATGAGTTGCAGAAAGAATGGGGTGAAGTAATTCCTGTTCAAGCGAATTTAGCTTCTACTGATGGAGCAGAGCAATTGTGGAAACAAATTGAACATCCTGTTGATGTTATCGTATATGCAGCTGGGAAGAGTATTTTTGGACTCGTCACAGATGTAACGAACGATGAATTGAATGATATGGTAGAACTTCAAGTGAAGAGTATCTATAAATTATTATCGATGGCATTGCCATCTATGATTCAACGGAGAAGCGGTAATATTGTACTTGTTTCGTCTATATGGGGACAAATTGGCGCGTCATGTGAAGTGCTTTACTCGATGGTAAAAGGTGCGCAAAATTCATATGTGAAAGCTTTAGCAAAAGAGGTTTCATTAAGTGGAATAAGAGTGAACGCGGTGGCGCCAGGTGCAATTGAAACGGAAATGTTAAACGTATTTTCAGAAGAGGATAAGAATGAAATTGCGGAAGAGATTCCGTTAGGACGATTAGGATTACCGGAAGAAGTAGCAAAAACTGTGTCATTTCTCGTATCACCAGATGCATCTTATATAACTGGACAAATTATTGGAGTAAATGGCGGGTGGCATTGCTAAAAATTTCTTACATAAAAAATGAAAAACTGTACAAATTAAGCATGATTCTATTACTAAGTAGTGAGGTGCTTACACATGTCAGTTTTAGATAATTTTGATCAATGGAAGAGCTTTTTAGGAGAACGTTTAGAACAAGCGCAAGGAAAAGGTCTTGATGGTGGTGCTGTATCAGATATGGCATTTCGTGTTGGTGATTATTTAGCAAATGAAGTAGAAGCACGCAACGATCAAGAGAAATTATTAGCTGAACTTTGGAAAGTTGCTGACGAACAAGAGCAACATACAATCGCAAACTTAATGGTAAAGTTTGTACAACATAAGTAAAAAATAGAGAGGGGATTCTCCTCTCTATTTTTTTTGTATAATAATTGAAAGGGATAGATTATACATTTAGCTTCCCTATTAAGGTGAAATCATATAATATAGTACGTAGGTGTAAAGTAAGCAAGGGGAGTGATCTTGGATGATTGAATGGTATTTTGAATATGAAATACATAAAAACCGACCTGGCTTGCTTGGTGACGTTTCTTCGTTAATCGGTATGCTCGGCATTAATATTGTCACAATTAATGGTGTAGATAATGCAAGGCGTGGATTACTCCTTATGTGTGATAATCAAGAGCAAATCTCTAGACTAGAATCAATTTTAAATACGATGGATAACATAACGGTAACGAAATATCGTCCGCCAAAGCTAAGAGATAAGCTAGCGGTTAGACATGGTAGGTACATACAACGAGATGCAGATGATAAGAAGACATTTCGGTTTGTGCGTGATGAATTAGGGTTACTTGTAGACTTTATGGCTGAAATAATGAAAAAAGAAGGCCATAAGCTAATTGGTATACGAGGAATGCCTCGTGTCGGAAAAACAGAATCCATTGTTGCCGCAAGTGTTTGTGCAAATAAGAGATGGTTATTTGTATCGTCTACTCTTATTAAGCAAACTGTTCGTAGTCAATTGATTGAAGATGAGTATAGCGACGACAATATTTTCATCTTAGATGGAATCGTGTCAACAAAGCGTGCTAACGAAAGGCATTGGCAGCTCGTTCGTGAAATTATGAGATTGCCTGCAACGAAAGTTGTGGAACATCCTGACGTATTTGTGAGTCAGTCAGAATACACATTGGATGATTTTGATTATATTATCGAGTTGCGTAACGATTATGATGAAGAAATTCAATATAATTTAGTAGATGAAATTGAGCAAGGTACGCAAAATAATTTCTCTATGTTTGACTTTTAAAGAAATATTGAGGTGTTAGTAGTGACAGAATTAGGACAAAAGCTGAAAGAAGCAAGAGGAACGAAAGGCTTGTCTATTGATCAGCTGCATGAGATTACAAAAATTCAAAAACGCCATTTAGTAGCAATTGAGGAAGGCAATTATGATGTATTGCCAGGAGCTTTTTATGCGCGTGCATTCATTAAACAATACGCAGATGCGGTTGGATTAAATGGAGAGGAACTGCTTGTAGAATATCAGAGTACGATACCACAATCTGAAAAACGCGACGTTCCACAAGTGTCAACCGGACAAAAAACACAAGAAACAATGCAGAAATCTTCATCATGGCCAATTGCAGATCATATGCCGAAAATCTTAGTTGCGCTGCTAGTAATCGCAGTTGGAGTGGTAATTTGGTTTATTTTCCAAGCGTTAACTGGAAAAGGTGATGAGAAGGTTCCGAATGCTCAAAGTGAGAAAATTGAAGTTAAAAAAGCGGAAAATTCTCCGTTAGATACGAAGAAAGATGAAGTGAAAGCGGAAGAGCCGAAAAAAGAGGAACCGAAAAAAGAAGAATCGAAAAAAGAAGAGCCAAAGAAAGAAGAACAACCAGCGCAACCAACAGGACAACAAGAAATCAAAGTAGTTGGGACAACTGGTAAGGAGTCCACTTTGGAAATTCATAACAATAAAACGTTAGAATTAGAAATTACAACAAAAGGTGCAAGTTATGTAGGTATTAAAAATGAGGCAGGAAATGATATCTTTAGTGGAACAATAGAGGAAGGTCAAACTCAAAAATATGATTTATCAACAGCGAAAGTGGTAAACCTTAATATAGGAAGTGCACCGAATGTTGAATTTAAATTAAATGGCCAAGTGGTTACATTCCCGTTGAATCCAGAAGAGAATTATCATCAAAAATTCTTGATTAAAAATCTAGGGATAGAGCAACCTGCACAATAACAGTCATCGCTTCGATGACTTTTTTCAATGAACAAATGTTTTTGATATGATGGAGGAATAGCTGTGAATTTACCAAATAAAATTACAATATCTAGAATCTGCTTAATTCCAATTTTTATGGTAATTATGTTAGCACCCTTTAATTGGGGTTCATACACAATTGGTGATGTTGATTTACCAATTCAACACTTAGTAGGAGCGCTTATCTTTATTGTTGCTTCGGCTACAGATTGGATTGATGGACATTACGCAAGAAAGTATAATCTTGTAACGAATTTAGGGAAGTTCCTTGACCCGTTAGCTGATAAATTACTTGTTTCAGCGGCACTTATCACGTTAGTTGAGATGCAATACGTACCTGCTTGGATCGTTATTGTCATTATAAGCCGTGAGTTTGCGGTCACTGGTTTACGTCTTGTACTTGCTGGAACAGGGGAAGTAGTTGCGGCAAATCAGCTAGGGAAAATTAAGACGTGGACACAAATCATCGCGATTGCGGCATATTTATTACACGATGTACCTTTAAATTTAATCCATATTCCAGTTGCTGATATCTTTATATGGATTGCATTAATTTTTACTGTTATTTCAGGATGGGATTATTTCTGGAAAAATAGAGCTGCTTTTGTAAACTCAAAATAGAAGTTTATGGGGGAATTGGGATGAACGCTGAAATTATTGCGGTTGGAACAGAATTATTACTTGGACAAATTGCAAATACGAACGCCCAGTTTTTGTCTGAAAAGTTAGCTTCAATTGGAATTAACGTGTACTACCATACTGTAGTTGGTGATAATAACAAGCGACTGCAGCAGGCGATTGAAGTTGCAGAAGAACGTGCGGATATGCTTATTTTCACAGGTGGATTAGGACCGACAAAAGATGATTTAACGAAGGAAACAATAGCGTCTAGCTTAGCGGAAGAGCTTGTATATGATGAAAAGGCATTAGCATCAATAAGCGATTACTTTAAGCGAACAGGTAGAGAGTTCACGGAGAATAATAAAAAGCAGGCGCTCGTTTTGGATGGAGCGACTGTATTTGCAAATGATCACGGTATGGCACCTGGTATGGGATTAAATAAGAACGGAAAAGTTTATATTTTATTACCAGGACCACCGAAAGAAATGAAGCCGATGTATGTAAGTTATGTGGAGCCTTTTTTACGTAACTTTACAACAGGAGAAAACATTTATTCTCGCGTGCTTCGCTTTTTCGGAATTGGGGAATCTCAATTAGAGGTGAAAGTTCAAGATTTAATTGATGGACAAACGAATCCGACAATCGCCCCGCTTGCCAATGATGGAGAAGTGACATTACGTTTAACGGCTAAACATCAAAATGCTCATGAAGCGGAGAAACTCATTCAGCATGTGGAAGATTTGATTTTAGAAAGAGTTGGAGAATTTTTCTACGGGTATGACCAAGAGTTTCTACATTATAAGGCGATAGAGTTATTGAAGAAAAAAGGATTAACTTTAGCGTGTGCGGAAAGTTTAACAGGTGGTCTCTTTGGTAATCAAGTAACAGAAAACGCTGGTGTGTCTTCCGTATTTAAAGGCGGTGTCATTTGTTACCATAATGATGTGAAGCAACATGTATTACATGTACCTGAGGAAGTCTTGTCTACTGATGGTGCAGTTAGTAAAGAATGTGCTCGTTATCTTGCTGAAAATGTTAGAGAATTATTAAAAGCGGATATCGGAATTAGTTTCACTGGGGTAGCAGGACCAGATGCTTCAGAACATAAAGAGCCGGGAACTGTATTTGTTGGATTGGCGATTAAAGATGAACCAACTGTAGTCTTTCCTCTAAATTTAAGCGGAAGTCGTCAACAAATTAGGGAACGCTCAGCAAAATATGGATTTTATCATTTGTATAAAAAGCTAGAAGAGATATAAGTCTCTTTTAGCTTTTTTTAATGGTTAAATGCGGTTATATTTAATGAAAAATAAAAAAATCGAATAAATGTTCGATTTTTGTTGGCAAATTGAATTGAAAATAGGTATAATAAGATTAGCAATTCAGTTAAGGAGGAATTTTGAATGAGTGATCGTCAAGCAGCGTTAGATATGGCGTTAAAACAAATAGAGAAGCAATTCGGTAAAGGTTCAATTATGAAATTAGGAGAACAAGCAGAGCGTAAAGTTTCTACGGTTTCTAGTGGTTCTTTAGCACTAGATGTGGCACTAGGAGTAGGCGGATACCCACGTGGCCGTATTATCGAAATTTACGGACCTGAAAGTTCAGGTAAAACAACAGTTTCATTACATGCAATTGCAGAAGTACAGCGCCAAGGTGGACAAGCGGCGTTCATCGATGCTGAGCATGCAATGGATCCTGTATATGCACAAAAATTAGGTGTTAACATCGATGAATTACTATTATCACAACCTGATACAGGGGAGCAAGGTTTAGAAATCGCAGAAGCACTTGTACGAAGTGGTGCGGTTGATATTATCGTAATTGACTCTGTAGCAGCTCTTGTACCAAAAGCTGAGATTGAAGGAGACATGGGTGACTCACACGTAGGTTTACAAGCTCGTCTAATGTCTCAAGCACTTCGTAAACTTTCAGGTGCAATCAATAAATCAAAAACAATCGCAATCTTTATTAACCAAATTCGTGAAAAAGTTGGGGTTATGTTCGGAAATCAACTACAAGTTGCTTAATCAGAGTGTAGTACTTGAATCTTTATTTGTCTTCTTCATCTAAGTCTTTATAAGGGGTTTCTTATAAGGAGTGATTAAAGTGGCAGTGACAATTGGTAATAGAACTTATCGAAACATAGAACAATGGCAAGTGGATTTTATTGTTAAACATGCGGATAGAAAATTAAAAGATATAGGTAAAGAAATTAATCTGGATGAAAGGCGAGTAGGTGAAATATTAAAGCTACTCGGAGTTAAAAGAAACAGACATAGGAAGATTTACTTACCTAAAACCGCAGAAGTTGAACAAGAGTTGAAAAATCCATATTTATCACATGTTGAAATTGCCGTTAAGTATGGTGTATCCGATACATGTGTTGCTAAAAGGAGAAAAGAGCTTAATGTAAAGGTCAGAAAGAAAAATTATGATACTTTACTGGAACAATAAATTGAAGAGATATTGTTAAGTTTAGATTTGGCGTTCATTAAGCAAAAAAGAATCGATAAGTGGTCTATTGATTTCTACTTAGGTAGAAAATATTGTTTAGATGTCCATGGGAAATGGGCACACTCACTCTCGAAAATAAAAGAACGAGATAAAAGAAAGCTTTTATTTATGGAAGAGCGCTGTTATAAATATCTTGTTATACACGAAGAAGAGCTAGTAAATAAAGAAAAAGTCTTGCAAAAGATTAAGGAGTTTACCATGGGTTTCCCTTGCTAGTGATAGCATGTTAAAAAACCTTGTGAACCTTATTGCCTAAGGGTGTAACTATTCATATAGTTGCTAACGGTGAAGCCCACCATTATTTAGGGTAATACCGTGCCAAGCTCCATAGTGATATGGGGAAGGTGTAGAGACTACCGAAAAGGACTTTTAGTTAACTGAGTAGGGTACGGCAGATGATAGGCTACTGCTGGAAGTGCAAGGCTCTCTGTAAAGAGATGAAGAGATAGTCCGGACTATAGAGATGGAAAATCTATAGATAGTGCCAGAAACAACTCCAGGTGGTCGTGCGTTGAAATTCTATTCAACTGTTCGTCTTGAAGTACGTCGTGCGGAGCAATTAAAACAAGGTAACGACATTGTTGGTAATAAAACAAAAGTAAAAGTAGTTAAAAATAAAGTGGCACCACCATTCCGTGTTGCGGAAGTTGATATTATGTACGGAGAAGGTATTTCAAGAGAAGGTGAAATCTTAGATATGGCTTCTGAACTTGATATCGTTCAAAAGAGCGGTGCTTGGTACTCTTATAATGAAGAACGCTTAGGGCAAGGTCGTGAAAATTCGAAGCAGTTCTTAAAAGAAAATACGGATTTAAGAGAAGAAATTGCCTTCTTTATTCGTGAGCATCACGGAATTAGCGAAGATTCAGGTGCTGAAGATATGGAAGATCCAAGTCTTCTTGATTAAAGTGGGATAAAAGACACGGCTTCGTGTCTTTTATTTTTGTATCATTATGAAAGCGTTGTATATCGTTGGAGATAAAATATTTAATCCATCTAAAACATTATGTGTACAGAGGGATATATGCGTGTTTTACATGAATAAACTAGAATTTACTAAGGTTTTCCAGGATAATATACTCTCTGCTTTTTAAATTCCTATATAAATTAGAGTTGAAGGTAAAGAAAGTAAAAGTAGACAACGCTTGACAATGAAAATTGCGATAGATACAATGAGAATGTATATTTTTTCTTATATACGAAACACTCTTCTCAAGAAGAGAAGTAATATTCGGAGTAAGACTTAAATCTTGCCGAAATAATAATATGACATTTTAATTGTGAAATGAAGAAAGTCCCTTAAAAAAGCGGGACGACGGTCTTTGCTGTATATTGGTATTCAATGTACATGCCGACAGTCTTTTTTCATTCATAGCAAGGGGAGGTGAAATCATGAGTAGTACAGTTTGGATACTCATCTCCATTTTGCTTGCAACAGTCGGTGCAGTTGTTGGCTTTTTTGTTCGAAAGTCTATTGCTGAAGCGAAGATTAATGGTGCAGCCAATGAAGCGAAACGTATTCTAGACGAAGCGAATCGTGAGGCTGAAGCACTTAAGAAAGAAGCGCTTTTAGAAGCAAAGGATGAAATTCATACACTTCGTACAGAAGCTGAATTAGAAATTCGTGACCGTAGAAGCGAATTACAAAAACAAGAAAATCGTTTAATGCAAAAAGAAGAGAACCTTGATCGTAAAGACGAAACGCTCGATAAACGCGAGCAACAGTTAGAAAAGAAAGAGGATTCTCTTGTAGCGAGACAACAACAGATTGAAGAGTTGGAAAGCAAAGTGGGAGAGTTAGTTCAAAAGCAACAAACAGAATTAGAGCGCATTTCCAATCTGACACGCGAACAAGCGAAAGCAATTATTCTTGGTAAAGTAGAAAGTGAAGTTTCTCATGAAATTGCCGTAATGGTAAAAGAAAGTGAAGTTCGTGCGAAAGAAGAAGCGGATAAGAAAGCGAAAGAGATTTTATCTCTTGCAATGCAGAGATGTGCAGCTGATCATGTTGCTGAAACAACCGTTTCGGTTGTAAATCTTCCAAATGACGAAATGAAGGGACGTATTATCGGACGTGAAGGTCGAAATATTCGTACGTTAGAAACGTTAACAGGTATTGACCTAATTATCGATGATACACCAGAAGCGGTTATCCTTTCTGGATTCGACCCAATTCGTCGTGAAACAGCTCGTATCGCTCTTGATAAACTGGTACAGGACGGACGTATTCACCCAGCGCGTATTGAAGAGATGGTCGAAAAATCAAGACGTGAAGTGGACGAGTATATTCGTGAAGTCGGAGAGCAAACAACGTTTGAAGTGGGTGTTCACGGTTTACATCCAGATTTAATTAAGATTTTAGGTCGTTTAAAATACCGTACAAGTTACGGGCAAAACGTCTTAAAACATTCTATGGAAGTTGCATATTTAACTGGACTTATGGCAGCAGAGCTTGGTGAGGATGAAAAACTAGCAAGACGTGCTGGTCTATTACATGATATCGGTAAAGCGATTGACCATGAAGTAGAAGGTAGCCACGTTGAAATTGGTGTTGAACTCGCAACGAAATATAAAGAGCATCCTGTAGTTATAAACAGTATTGCATCTCACCACGGAGACACAGAACCAACTTCTATCATTGCAGTTTTAGTTGCAGCAGCAGATGCATTATCAGCTGCAAGACCTGGAGCTCGTAGTGAAACACTTGAGAACTATATTCGTCGTCTTGAAAAGTTAGAAGAGATTTCAGAGTCTTATGAAGGCGTAGAAAAATCTTTCGCAATTCAAGCAGGACGAGAAGTTCGTATTTTGGTAAAACCAGATACAATTGATGATTTAGAAGCTCATCGTTTAGCTCGTGATATTCGAAAACGTATTGAAAATGAACTGGATTACCCAGGGCATATTAAAGTAACTGTTATTCGTGAAACACGTGCAGTGGAATACGCAAAATAAAGTGGTGAAACACCACTTTATTTTTTTGTGTTGGAATTGGTTAAAATAAAGGAAATTAGTTATACCTAGCATACAAGTGAAACAAACTTATAATAAATATATTGTAAGATAATTACTTGAAGCTATAGTAATAAAAAATGTAGTACATAGGAAGGGTAAGACATATGAGAATATTATTTGTTGGGGATGTAGTAGGATCTCCTGGTAGAGGTATGATTCAACAATACGTACCGGCATTAAAGAAGAAATATACACCTACAGTAACCATTATTAATGGGGAAAATGCAGCAGGTGGACGTGGAATTACGGAAAAAATATACCGAAACTTTTTAGAATGCGGAGCACAAGCGGTTACACTTGGAAATCACGCTTGGGATAACCGTGAAGTATTTGAATTTATTGATGATGCAAAATATCTTGCAAGACCAGCTAACTTCCCAGAAGGCACTCCAGGAAAAGGGCTTATTTTTGTGAACTGTAATGGAACAGAAGTTGCAGTTATTAACTTACAAGGACGTACATTCCTTCCTCCAATTGATTGTCCATTCCGTAAAGTGGATGAATTAATTAACATTGCGAAAAAACGTACGAATATTATTTTTGTTGATTTCCATGCGGAAACTACAAGCGAAAAACAAGCGTTAGGTTGGTATGTAGATGGTCGTGCTACAGCGGTAGTAGGTACACATACGCATGTTCCTACAGCAGATAATCGCATTTTACCAAGCGGAACGGCATATATCACAGATGTTGGTATGACAGGACCGTACGATGGAATTTTAGGTATGGACCGAGAAGCAGTATTGAAGAAGTTTTTAACAAACTTACCAGTACGATTTGAAGTGACAAATGGTAGAACACAATTAAGTGCGGTGCTAATTGATGTGGACCCTAATACGGGAAAAGCTAAGAAAATTGAGCGTATCTTAATTAATGATGATCAGCCATTTTTTGAGTAATTCCTATTAAAATTTAGATAAGTTATTATTTTTTAATTTTTTAGAAAAATTACAGAAATTTAGCAGGAATACGTGTCATTCCTCGTGAATATAAGTTAAAGTGAAATAATTGCTAATACTTTTTATAGAAACGAGGAGGAAACGCGGAATGGAAATATTAAAAGTTAAAGCAACGTCGGTCCCTAATTCTGTAGCTGGTGCACTTGCAGGTGTTATTCGCGAACGCGGAACAGCAGAAATTCAAGCCATTGGTGCAGGTGCATTGAACCAAGCGGTAAAGGCAGTAGCAATTGCAAGAGGATTTGTAGCGCCTAGTGGTTTGGACCTGATTTGTATCCCAGCGTTTACGGATATCATGATTGATGGGGAAGAACGTACAGCAATAAAATTAATTGTAGAACCTCGTTAAGTTTAAACAACCTGTTTGCAGTATGCAAACAGGTTGTTTTTATAATGGAGGAATGAAAATGAAAATTTTTGATGCTCATTGTGATGTGCTTCTTCAGTTATGGAGTGCACAAGGGAGAAAGGATTTTAAACATGATTCGCAATTACATATTACATTTGAACAGTTAAAGAACAGAAAAGGAAGTATACAATGTTTTGCTATATATGTGCCAGAAACAGTGGCATATGAAAACCGATTTGAAGTAGCATTGCAAATGGTAGATATTTTTTATAATGAAATTTTATCCCTACCAGGTGTGAAGTTTATTCAGACAAAAGATGATATTAACATGTTAAAACAGGACGAGATTGGAGCGATATTAACACTAGAAGGATGTGAAGCAATTGGAAAAGATGCAATGAAAATACGGTTGTTGTATCGCCTAGGAGTACGTTCTTTTGGACTAACATGGAATTATGCCAATCTATTAGCTGATGGTGCGCTAGAGACGCGTGGGGCAGGTTTAACGACTTTTGGTAAACATGTTGTACAAGAACTGAATGCGTTACATGTATGGACTGATGTGTCTCATTTGAATGAAAGAAGTTTTTGGGATGTTATAGAAATTGCAAAAAATCCTATTGCTTCCCACTCAAATTGTATGAAACTTTGCCAGCACCCACGTAATTTAAACGATGAACAACTTAAAGCTCTTATAAAGCGAAATGGCATGATCGGTGTCACTTTTGTACCGCAGTTTCTAACAAATGAAAAACAAGCGAATGTAGCAGATATAGTAAGACATATCGAATATATTTGTTCATTAGGTGGAGAGAACAATATAGGGTTTGGTTCGGATTTTGATGGGATAGTAGAAACAGTTGTAAATGTATCAGCGTATCGAGATTATGAAAATGTAATGAATGAGCTTTGTAAACACTATGCTGCATCTACTGTAGAGCGATTTTTATATGATAATTTTGTTGAACATATCGGCTTTTAAGATCTTTGTTTTAAAAATACAGAAAAATTAGAATTAATTCATTTGATATTATTGCTTTTTTTAAGACCTAATACTAGAATGAAAAACAAAATAGCTTTATACTAAAGATTCAGGGAAATCAGAAGAGGCATAATTTGCGTCCATTGTAGTTTATTTGCATAAAAAATGCTAAACTATTACTGTAAAAAAATACACTACAATGAATGCAGCCAAAAGGGGTGTAGGAGATGATTAGTCAACTTTCATGGAAAGTTGGAGGCCAACAAGGTGAAGGAATTGAAAGTACAGGAGAAATCTTCTGTATTGCATTAAACCGATTAGGATATTACCTATACGGTTACCGCCACTTCTCATCACGTATAAAAGGCGGCCATACAAATAATAAAATTCGTGTAAGTACAACAGAAGTACGCGCGATCTCAGATGATTTAGATATTTTAATTGCTTTTGATCAAGAAACAATTGATTTTAACTTCCACGAACTACGTCCGGGCGGGATTGTAGTTGCAGATGCGAAATTTAATCCGACAATACCTGACAATACAGATGTAAATCTATATGTGATACCGTTTACAGATATTGCTTCAGAATTAGGCACATCATTAATGAAAAACATGGTTGCTGTTGGAGCATCAAGTGCGGTATTAGGATTAGATGAAACAGCTTATTTAGATGTTGTTGAAGAGATCTTTGGTCGTAAAGGAGAGCAAGTCGTTCAAAAGAACATGGACGCAATTAAGCGCGGCTCTCAATATATGAAAGAGTTACTAGGTGAGAAAGTAAACATGATGCAGCTTGAAAAAGCTGATGGTCAGAAGCGCATGTTTATGATT
This sequence comes from Bacillus cereus group sp. BfR-BA-01350, assembly GCF_022663775.1. Taxonomy (NCBI): domain Bacteria; kingdom Bacillati; phylum Bacillota; class Bacilli; order Caryophanales; family Bacillaceae; genus Bacillus; species Bacillus cereus group sp. BfR-BA-01350. The sequence continues at coordinate 70,339 of NZ_JAKUGD010000006.1, read as the reverse complement.
GGGAACGATGCGATCGCATTTGGTGCAGTAGCTGGTGGTGCTCGCTTTATGTCTGCATATCCAATTACACCTGCATCTGAAATTATGGAATACTTAATTAAAAAATTGCCAAAAGTCGGCGGAACAGTAATCCAAACTGAGGATGAAATTGCAGCTTGTACAATGGCAATCGGTGCAAACTATGCTGGTGTTCGTACATTAACTGCATCTGCTGGTCCAGGTCTATCTTTAATGATGGAAGCGATTGGTTTAGCAGGTATTACAGAAACGCCATTAGTAATTGTTGATACACAACGTGGTGGTCCAAGTACAGGATTACCAACGAAACAAGAGCAGTCTGATTTAATGGCAATGATTTACGGTACGCACGGTGAAATTCCAAAAATCGTAATGGCGCCAAGTACAGTGGAAGAAGCTTTCTATGATATTGTAGAAGCGTTTAACTTATCTGAAGAATATCAAGTACCTGTTATTTTCTTAACAGATTTACAGCTTTCTTTAGGGAAACAGACAGTAGAACCACTTAAGTTAGAGAAAGTGGAAATTCGTCGCGGTAAGCTTGATTTAGAAGCGGAATTACCAGAACGTGAAAATAAAGCATACTTTAAGCGTTATGAAGTAACAGAAGATGGTGTTTCACCACGTGTTTTACCTGGTATGAAAAATGGTGTTCACCATGTTACTGGTGTAGAACATGATGAAACTGGTAAACCATCTGAATCAGCATTAAACCGTAAAGATCAAATGGACAAACGTTTCCGTAAAATGGAGAACTTGAAGTTTAATACCCCTGTTTATAAAAATGTTAAGCATGAAGAAGCAGACGTATTGCTTGTTGGATTTAACTCAACTCGTGGTGCGATCGAAGAAGCAATGGAGCGCTTAGAACAAGAGGGTATGAAAGTAAACCATGCTCATGTGCGTTTAATTCACCCGTTCCCAACAGCTGAAATCGATCCACTTGTGAAAAATGCGAAGCGTGTTGTAGTGGTAGAAAACAATGCAACAGGTCAACTTGCTAACATTATGAAAATGAATCTTGGTAACGGTGAGAAAATTTCTAGTCTTTTAAAATATGATGGGAACCCATTCTTGCCGAAAGAGATTTACAACGAATGCAAAAAAGGGGTTGTATTAAATGGCAACATTTAAGGACTTTCGTAACAGTGTAAAACCAAACTGGTGCCCAGGTTGCGGAGACTTCTCGGTGCAAGCTGCAATTCAACGTGCGGCAGCTAACGTTGGCTTAAATCCAGATGAACTTGCTGTTATTTCTGGTATCGGCTGTTCAGGTCGTATTTCAGGTTATATTAATTCATATGGTGTGCATAGTATTCATGGTCGTGCCCTTCCAATTGCACAAGGTGTAAAAATGGCAAACCGTGATTTAACAGTTATCGCATCAGGTGGTGACGGTGATGGATTTGCGATTGGTATGGGACATACGATCCATTCTATTCGTCGTAACATTGACATTACGTACATCGTAATGGATAACCAAATTTACGGATTAACAAAAGGGCAAACTTCACCACGTAGTGAAGCTGGATTTAAAACGAAAAGTACACCACAAGGTTCAATTGAACCGTCACTAAATGTTATGGAAATGGCTTTAACAGCTGGTGCAACATTTGTGGCGCAAAGCTTTTCAAGTGATTTAAAAGAATTAACACAAATTATTGAAGCTGGTATTAACCATAAAGGATTTTCATTAATTAACGTATTCAGCCCATGTGTTACTTACAATAAAGTAAATACTTACGATTGGTTTAAAGAGAATTTAACAAAACTAAGTACAGTAGAGGGATATGATCCGTCTAATCGCATGATGGCTATGCAAACATTAATGGAAAACAACGGATTAGTAACAGGGTTAATTTATCAAAATACAGCGCAGCCTTCATACCAAGAACTAGTAAAAGGCTATAGTGAGAAGCCTTTAGTGCAATCTGATTTAAACATGGATCAGAAAATGTTTGATGAGCTTGTTGCTGAATTTATGTAATGTAAGAAGAGGAGGTTGCCATTTGGCAGCCTTTTTTAATGAGTAAAAATATAAAGCAGTCTTATTTACTTGGAAAATTCAGAATGGTAAAATAATATATAAATCGTTGTATGAAAATTGCATGTTCATTAACTAGGAAATGTAATAATAGGATAAGCCTTCTTCTTTGTAAAAATTGGCGAAACGCTTCATACTATGGTAATGTTTATAGGGATAAAGCAATATGCTTTTTAGTAGGACAAAAAGAAATATAAAAAGGGAATGTCTATTTGTGTGGGGAAGACTTCATTCTTATAGATGATTAGATTGGTTACTCAAGTTTCAAAGGACAAGTTATCTCTCAAGCTATCTAACCATTTTTGAGATGGGTCTAAGCGCATTAAAATGGACTATAAAGTGTGTATAGTTAAGGGTGAAAGGAGATTACCGATGAACGAGCAACAACGATTAGCAAGTCAACAAGTGAATTCCTCTACGAAAAAAGAAGAGAAAGATTATAGCAAATACTTTGAAAGTGTATACCAACCACCTTCCTTAAAAGACGCGAAAAAGCGAGGGAAAGAAGAAGTTAAAATTGAACGGGATTTTGGCTTACCTGAAGAGTTTCGCAATTTCGGTACAGGAAGAAAGTTTTATATTCGTACATATGGTTGTCAAATGAATGAGCATGATACAGAAGTAATGGCGGGTATTTTCACTGCACTTGGATATGAACCAACCTTTTCAACTGAAGAAGCAGATGTAGTATTATTAAATACTTGTGCTATTCGTGAAAATGCTGAAAATAAAGTGTTCGGTGAACTAGGGCATTTAAAGGCACTAAAACGAAGAAATCCTGATCTTTTAATTGGTGTATGTGGTTGTATGTCCCAAGAGGAATCTGTTGTAAATAAAATTATGCAAAAAAATCAGCATGTAGATATGGTGTTTGGAACGCATAATATTCATAGATTACCGTACATTCTAAAAGATGCAATGTTCTCGAAGGAGACGGTAGTTGAAGTTTGGTCCAAAGAAGGAGACGTAATTGAAAATCTTCCGAAAGTACGTCGTGGTGATATTAAAGCTTGGGTAAATATTATGTATGGCTGTGATAAGTTCTGTACATATTGTATCGTACCGTATACACGCGGAAAAGAGCGAAGCAGACGTCCAGAAGACATTATCCAAGAGATTCGTCATTTAGCTGCGAATGGTTATAAAGAAATTACGTTACTTGGACAGAACGTAAATGCATATGGTAAAGACTTTGAAGATATAGAATACGGTCTTGGCGATTTAATGGACGAGCTCCGTAAAGTTGATATTGCCCGTATTCGTTTTACAACGAGTCATCCACGCGATTTCGATGATCACTTAATTGAAGTGCTTGGAAAAGGTGGCAACTTAGTAGAACATATTCACTTACCAGTTCAATCTGGAAGCACAGAAATGTTAAAAATTATGGCGCGTAAATATTCACGTGAGCATTATTTAGAGCTTGTAAGAAAAATTAAAGAAGCAATTCCAAACGCGGTATTAACAACTGATATTATCGTCGGTTTCCCGAATGAAACAGATGAGCAATTTGAAGAAACGATGTCGTTATATCGTGAAGTAGGGTTTGATACTGCCTTTACCTTTATTTATTCTCCGCGTGAAGGTACACCAGCTGCAAAAATGAAAGACAATGTACCGATGGAAGTAAAGAAAGAACGTCTTCAACGCTTAAATGCATTAGTAAATAAATTGGCAATTGAAAAGAATAATCTTTATAAAGGTCAAATTGTAGAAGTGTTAGTTGATGGAGAGAGTAAAAATAATCCAGAAGTACTTGCAGGTTATACTCGTACAAATAAACTTGTAAACTTTGTTGCTCCAAAGTCTTTAATTGGTCAGCTTGTGAAAGTAAAAGTAACGGATGCAAAAACTTGGTCTCTTAACGGAGAATTAGTTGAAGAGCCGATTGAGGTGGAATAATAGATGAAAGTATATTCGAAAGATGAAATTGTTGAGCAAGCGAAAGAATTAGCAAAAATGATTTCTGAAACAGAAGAAGTTGATTTCTTTAAGAAAGCAGAGGCACAAATTCATAAAAATGAAAATGTGAAGCGCGCAATTGATGAAATTAAAGCACTGCAAAAACAAGCAGTAAACTTGCAACATTACGGGAAATGGGAAGCTTTGAAAAAAGTAGAAGCTGAAATTGATGCCCTGCAAGATAAGTTAGATAGCATCCCAGTTGTACAAGAATTTAAATCTTCACAAACATATGTAAATGACTTACTACAGCTAGTTGCAAGTACGATTTCTAACAACGTAACAGATGAAATATTAATTTCAACTAATGGTGATGTATTGAAGGGTGAAACGGGCGCAGCGGTAGAAAGTAAAAAAGGAAATTGTGGTTGTTAAAGAGATGTCGAATTGACATCTCTTTTTTTAGTGGATTAAACGTAAGTTCTTCTCAAAAAAAGAATGACACATTCCGCTATTGTCACGCATATGATTAAGTGAATAGTGATTGAGGAGGGTTACGAATGTCCGAATTTAGAGAGATTATTACAAAAGCAGTGGTTGGAAAAGGACGTAAGTATACAAAGTCAACGCATACATGTGAATCAAATAATGAGCCAACAAGTATTTTAGGGTGCTGGGTAATTAACCACTCGTACGAAGCAAGAAAGAATGGAAAACATGTGGAAATTGAAGGTTTCTATGATGTGAACACTTGGTATTCATTCGATGGCAATACAAAGACAGAAGTTGTAACAGAACGTGTAAACTACACAGATGAAGTAAGTATTGGATATCGTGATAAAAACTTTTCTGGTGATGATTTAGAAATTATTGCTCGTGTCATTCAGCCACCAAATTGTTTAGAAGCTCTTGTATCACCAAATGGTAATAAAATTGTTGTAACGGTAGAACGTGAATTTGTAACAGAAGTAGTTGGCGAAACGAAAATTTGTGTAAGTGTAAACCCTGAAGGTTGCGTGGAATCAGATGATGCTTTCCAAATTGAAGATGATGAGTTTGAAGAGTTAGATCCGAACTTTATCGTTGATGCAGAAGAAGAGTAATAGAAAGCTAGGGAGAAGTTCTTCCTAGCTTTTTACTTTACATAAGTGGTGCTTAGATGAACATGATTGCTAATGAAATGTGCTATAATGAAGAAAGACTCCTGAAATAGGAGATAAGAGTGTCCGTGAAATGTGACATATATGAATATAGATTATTATGTAAGAATTATGGAGGATAAGTATGACGCAATATACGCCTATGATACAGCAATATTTAAAAGTTAAGGCAGACTATCAAGATGCCTTTTTATTTTTCCGCTTAGGTGATTTTTATGAAATGTTCTTTGAGGATGCGGTTAAAGCAGCCCACGAACTTGAAATTACATTAACGAGCCGAGACGGTGGTAGTAGTGAACGTATACCGATGTGCGGTGTACCGTATCATGCGGCTAAAAACTATATTGAACAACTTGTTGAAAAAGGATATAAAGTAGCGGTTTGTGAGCAAGTAGAAGATCCAAAAACAGCTAAAGGTGTAGTGCGCCGTGAAGTCGTACAATTAATTACGCCAGGAACGATGATGGAAGGGCGTACGATTGATGAGAAAGAAAATAACTTCTTAGCCGCATTAACACATTTTGAAGATGGGTCATATGCGTTAGCTTGTAACGATTTAACGACTGGACAAAATACAGTAACGTTATTGACTGGTTCAGTAGAAGATATTTTATTAGAAGTGTATGCAACTGGTTCGAAAGAAATTGTTGTAGATTCTTCCTTTTCTAAAGATGAACTAAACAAGTTAACGGAAACGTTAAAAATGACGATTTCATATGAAGATGCAACGGCAATTCCTGAAGGGCTAGAACATCTTGTGAAAAATGTTTCACAAGCAAAGTTAATTAAAGCAGTTGGGCGCTTATTTAACTATGTAATAAGAACGCAAAAACGTTCATTAGATCATTTGCAGCCTGTGGAAATTTATTATACGAATCAATTTATGAAGATTGATGTGCATTCAAAGCGAAATTTAGAGCTGACAGAAACACTTCGAACGAAAGAAAAAACAGGATCATTATTATGGCTATTAGATAAGACGAAGACTGCTATGGGTGGTCGTATGTTAAAACAGTGGATGGAACGTCCACTTATACAGAAGGAACGAATTGAAGAGCGTTTAGAAATGGTTGAAACGTTTGTAAATGATTACTTCTTGCGTGAAGATTTAAAAGAAAAGTTAAAAGAAGTATATGATTTAGAACGTTTAGCAGGGAAAGTTGCATTTGGTAATGTGAATGCACGGGACTTATTACAGTTAAGACGCTCGTTACTGCAAGTGCCAGCTATTTTAGAAGCGATTAGTTTGTTAGATAACGCGTATGCAGCGAGATTAATTCAAGGTGCAGATCCATGTGAGAGCTTAACAGAATTACTAGGAAGAAGTATTCAAGAAAATCCACCGCTTTCTATTAAAGATGGAGATATTATTAAAGATGGTTATAATGACAAGCTTGATCAATATCGTTACGTGAGTAAAAACGGAAAAACGTGGATTGCTGAGCTTGAAAAACGAGAGCGTGATATTACAGGAATTAAATCGTTAAAAATCGGATACAACCGTATTTTCGGGTACTACATTGAAGTAACGAAAGCGAACCTTGGAGCATTACCAGAAGGCCGCTATGAGCGTAAACAAACGCTTGCTAATGCGGAACGTTTCATTACAGATGAACTAAAAGAAAAAGAAACATTAATCTTAGAAGCAGAAGAAAAAATTGTACAACTAGAATATGATCTATTTACAGCACTTCGTGAAGAAGTAAAAGTATTTATTCCGAAATTACAGCATTTAGCGAAAGTAATCAGTGAATTAGACGTAATGCAAAGTTTTGCGACAGTGAGTGAAGAAGAACAGTTTGTAAAACCTGTACTAACAACGAAGCGCGAAATCTTTATTAAAGATGGTCGTCATCCTGTCGTAGAAAAAGTATTGAACGGGAAATTGTATGTACCGAATGATTGTATTATGCCAGAGAATATGGATGTATTTTTAATTACAGGGCCGAACATGTCTGGTAAAAGTACGTATATGAGACAATTAGCACTTGTAACAGTTATGTCGCAAATCGGTTGTTTCGTACCAGCAACAGAAGCAGTGTTACCTGTATTTGACCAAATCTTTACGAGAATTGGCGCGGCGGATGATTTAATTTCAGGTCAAAGTACATTTATGGTCGAAATGTTAGAAGCAAAAAATGCAATTGCAAACGCATCAGAAAGAAGTTTAATTTTATTTGATGAAATTGGACGCGGTACATCTACGTATGATGGTATGGCACTTGCGCAAGCAATCATTGAACATATTCATGACCAAATTGGTGCGAAAACGTTATTCTCTACGCATTATCATGAATTGACTGTGCTAGAAGACAGTTTAGATCAACTGAAAAATGTGCACGTTTCAGCTATTGAAGAGAACGGAAAAGTAGTATTCCTTCATAAAATTCAAGACGGGGCAGCTGATAAAAGTTACGGAATTCATGTTGCGCAACTTGCGGAGCTTCCAGATAGCTTAATCGCTCGAGCGAAAGAAGTGTTAGCGCAATTAGAAGGACAGGAAGAAATTATTATTCCGAAGCGTGTAGAAGTGAAAGCGCAAGAGCAAGAAGTAATTCCAGAACCTATAGTTGTAAAAGAGGAATCAATAGAAATAGAAGAAACGAAGGTAGACAATGAAGAAGAATCACAACTATCATTCTTTGGCGCAGAGCAATCTTCGAAAAAACAAGACAAACCAGTTCTAGATGCAAAAGAAACGGCAGTGCTGACGCAAATTAAAAAAATTGATTTACTTGATATGACACCTTTAGAAGCGATGAATGAACTGTATCGCTTACAGAAAAAGTTAAAGAAAGGATGAGTAAGTAGATGGGGAAAATTCGCAAACTCGATGACCAACTCTCTAACTTAATTGCGGCAGGGGAAGTAGTAGAGCGCCCTGCCTCAGTCGTAAAAGAACTTGTGGAAAATTCTATCGATGCGAATAGTACATCTATTGAAATCCACTTAGAAGAAGCTGGTTTATCGAAAATTCGCATCATTGATAACGGAGATGGCATTGCAGAAGAAGATTGTATCGTTGCTTTTGAACGACATGCGACGAGCAAAATTAAAGATGAAAACGATCTGTTTCGCATAAGAACACTCGGTTTCCGCGGTGAGGCATTGCCGAGTATTGCCTCAGTTAGTGAATTAGAATTAATCACTAGCACCGGTGATGCTCCTGGTACACACCTTATTATTAAAGGTGGAGACATTATAAAGCAGGAGAAAACAGCGAGCCGAAAAGGAACAGATATTACAGTACAAAACTTATTCTTTAATACACCAGCGCGTCTTAAATATATGAAAACTATTCATACAGAGCTTGGTAATATTACAGATATCGTATATCGTATTGCAATGTCACACCCAGAAGTATCGTTAAAGCTATTTCATAATGAAAAGAAATTGCTTCATACATCAGGAAATGGTGATGTAAGACAAGTACTTGCATCGATTTATAGCATTCAAGTTGCAAAGAAGCTTGTTCCAATTGAAGCTGAATCTTTAGATTTCACAATTAAAGGTTATGTAACATTACCAGAAGTAACGAGAGCATCTCGTAATTATATGTCAACAATCGTAAATGGCCGTTACGTTCGAAATTTCGTATTAATGAAAGCTATTCAGCAAGGATACCATACATTATTGCCAGTAGGACGATATCCAATCGGTTTCTTATCAATTGAAATGGATCCAATGCTTGTTGACGTTAACGTACATCCAGCGAAATTGGAAGTTCGTTTTAGTAAAGAACAAGAATTGCTAAAGCTAATCGAAGAAACATTGCAAGCAGCATTCAAAAAAATACAGCTCATTCCAGATGCAGGTGTAACAACGAAGAAAAAAGAAAAAGATGAAAGTGTGCAAGAACAGTTTCAGTTTGAGCATGCGAAGCCGAAAGAACCATCTATGCCGGAGATCGTTTTACCGACGGGCATGGATGAAAAACAAGAAGAACCGCAGGCTGTGAAACAGCCAGCACAGCTTTGGCAACCACCGAAGCAAGAATGGCAACCACCACAGTCGCTCGTGAGAGAAGAACAAAGTTGGCAACCATCTACAAAATCGATAATAGAAGAACCGATTCGAGAAGAGAAATCGTGGAACAGTAACGATGAAGACTTTGAATTAGAGGAATTGGAAGAAGAAGTTCAGGAAATAGAAGAAATCGAAATGAACGGTAATGATTTACCGCCGCTTTATCCAATTGGACAAATGCATGGAACATATATTTTCGCTCAAAATGATAAAGGCTTATATATGATTGACCAGCATGCCGCGCAGGAACGTATTAATTATGAATACTTCCGTGATAAAGTAGGAAGGGTAGCGCAAGAAGTACAAGAACTACTCGTACCATATCGTATTGATTTATCTCTTACTGAATTTTTACGTGTTGAAGAGCAACTAGAAGAGCTAAAGAAAGTCGGTCTATTCTTGGAGCAATTCGGCCATCAATCCTTTATCGTCCGCTCTCATCCAACTTGGTTCCCGAAAGGACAAGAAACAGAAATTATCGACGAAATGATGGAACAAGTCGTTAAACTAAAAAAAGTTGATATTAAAAAATTACGTGAAGAAGCAGCCATCATGATGAGCTGTAAAGCTTCAATTAAAGCAAATCAATATTTAACGAACGATCAAATATTTGCTTTACTGGAAGAACTTCGTACAACAACAAACCCGTACACATGCCCGCACGGAAGACCGATTCTTGTGCATCATTCTACTTATGAGTTGGAAAAGATGTTTAAGAGGGTTATGTAGGGATAATATGATTTAATAAAAAGAAGCGATGAAATAAATCGCTTCTTTTTTGTTTGAATTTAGTCTAAAAGTTTTTCTTTTTGTTTAATAAATTCTGCATCTGTAATGATTTTTTTATCTTTTAAAATCGCTAATTTTTCAATTTCATCTGCGACAAACATGTTGTTAGGAAGAGGGGAAATATTTGTCTGTTCCTGACTGTCATTCATATATTCTTGGATGATTGAATCTATTATCTGTGGTTGCATAATTTTGGATTCGATTTTTTGATAATATGCTGGAGTGTGTATTGCAAGTCTTATATTCTCTAGGGCCTGTGTAAGGTGTCGGGTGTCCTTTAATTGGGACGAAAACATTTCTTCTAAAACCCCTTGACGGATAGGTGCCCAAATGAAAAATATAATTATTAGTATAAGAGAACTAATTCCAAAAAAATAGCCTATTGCTTGAGAAACATCATTAAATATTTTATTAGTAGGATTATTAATCCATTGATTGAGTGCTGTCCAAGCAGGAATGATAAATAGTAAAGCTAATCCACCATAGGTTGAAAGGATGGATGCCCATCCTTTTTTCTCGAGTTGGTCAATACGATTATGAAAAATGTCTATTAAAAAGTCTAATGTTTTTTCATCTGTTTCTGGTTTACCAGTTAATATGTTGTTTTGAGTTAAAAAAGATTTGATTATTAAACTAATGGATTCATTCCAATAAGGGCTTTTAACTTCTATCTTATATTTTTTATAAGCCTGATTTTGGGCAGGTATCATCACTGTTTTTTTGAAAAGTTGAAAAAATGTCAAGACAATTAAACAATATATAGTAAGGTGTACAAAAGGGTTATATAAAATAGTTTTATTATTATTTGTCGAAAATACAGCGTAAAGATATAATCCTATAAAAATTAAAGAAATAATGGCGAAAATAGATTTAAAAATTTTATATTTTAAAGAAATAGGTTTATATATTAAATTCCAGCTAGTTAGTTTATTTTTATAAAAGTCTAGTAATTGATTTTCAATCAAAGTTAATCATTCTCCTGTTCAAATTGTGTATTTTTAAAGGTAGTATATCATAATAATAAGAGTAATTAGTAATATTTGGAATATATTAGTAAAATAGTGTTAAAATGTTATTTGATTATTAATGGATCAGATAGGGTGAACTATTTCATTATAAGAACATTTGGTATTAGGGGATTCCCATTTTTTATAAATAGACTACTAGTTTAGACAAATTACCACAATGCTTATAAAAGAAAAAATTAAAATCAGTTACTCTTCAGACTAGCGTTGATACTTTGGATGATGTGATTTGTGAATATAAAAGGGAAATTGATTATATTTATGTTCCTATTCATAAGAATTTATAATGGGAGGAACCATATGGACAAGCATCTACCAAAAATAGACGATATTAAGCACCGAGTAAAGGAATTGATCATAATTTATATAGAGAAGTTATTCCTCAAAAGAGCACAATTCTAAAACAAGAATTGTGCTCTTTATTTCAGTTCATTATTAGTATCAATTTAATCAAAATTTATTCGATATTTACAAAAACTTATGTGTTTTCTCATCTTCTCTATATAACTAAATCGATAAATAGTTCGATTTTAAATTAGGTAACAACGATTTCATTTGGAGTAATCGCAATTTTAAGTCCAAACAAGGCGCCAGTAATAGCAAGTGTCGAAAAATCATGTGAATCCACAGTTTCACACATGTTATATTTAAAAATTGTATGAACTTTAAATGTTTTAGAAATAGAATACGAAAAACATATGAGGAAAAGATTAAAGTTCCGTGAGAGAAGAACTTTTTCTTTGACCATATGTTTTTTCTTTTCCTTATAGAATCCTTATAATTATCATTTATTCTAGAATTACAATATGCGAGGAGGAAGTTTAGGATGAATGAGATTATGTTAGAAACAAAAAATCTTTGTAAAACATTTAGAAAGCAAAGTGTGGTACAAAATATTTCGCTTTCTGTACCGAAATATTCAATCTATGGATTGTTAGGTCCTAATGGAGCGGGGAAATCGACCACTTTAAAAATGATAACAGGCATGCTTACACCTACTTCTGGTGAGATTTACTTTGATGGTCATAAATGGACGCGGCACGATCTACATTCTATTGGTGCTTTAATTGAGTCTCCTCCGCTTTATGAAAATTTAACAGCAAGAGAAAACCTGCAGGTTCGTACGACTGTTTTAGGTTTGCCTAAATCAAGGATTGATGAAGTATTGCATATTGTGGAGCTAGAGAATACAGATAAGAAAAAAGCGAAGGATTTTTCTATGGGGATGAAGCAACGATTGGGAATTGCGATTGCATTGCTGAACCATCCGAAATTTTTAATATTAGATGAGCCGATGAATGGACTGGATCCTTTTGGAATTCAGGAATTAAGAAAACTCATTTTATCCTTTCCTGGAAAAGGAATTACGGTCATTTTATCGAGTCATATTTTAAGCGAAGTAAGTCAAATTGCAGATCATGTTGGGATTATATCAGGTGGTGTATTGGGGTATCAGGGGAAATTGAATAAGAATGATGACTTGGAAGATTTATTTGTACAAGTGGCTGGAAAGTATAGAAGGGAGGCATAAGAAATGAATCTATATATTGCATCTGAAAAAATTAAAATTAGACATACTTTTTTGAATAAACTTATCTGGCTAGTTCCATTTGCTACAATACTAATTGCCTTTTTATTATCGGCGGATTATTTTCAATTATCTAGTTACAACTGGTGGTACATTACGATGCTTCCGGGAATGGTTTCTTTAAGTTGTGTACTTCTTGCGGAGAAAGATAAAAAAATGAATAATCGTTCCATTTTATCGTTACCAGTTTCATTAAAACGAGTGTGGATTTCTAAAGTATTACTAATTTTAGGGATTTTGAGTTTTTCATGCATACTGTTTTTCTGTGGAATCGAGTTATCTAGTTTACTAGTAAATAAAGAGAATTTCCGCATCATTCCTACGGTAAATGCACTATTAGGAAGCGTTCTTTTAATCGTTACTTTTATGTGGCAAATTCCAATCTGCTTGTTTTTAGGTAACAAAATAGGTCTATTTCCGACGCTTCTGTTGAATGTAGGGGCAAATGGAATTTTTGGAGTTGTATTGGCAACAAAAAATATTTGGATGATTAGTCCATACACATATCCAAGTAGACTGATGATTCCTATTTTGAAAATACTACCAAATGGTTTGTATGCAGAAACCGGAAGTGTAACGTTTAAACCAGAACTACTTTCCTACGATGTGATTTTGCTAGGCATAGTAATTTCTGTTGTGTTGTTCCTGTTATTCACTTATGTGACGGCAAAGTGGTTTGAAAAGCAGGAGGCAAAATAATATGGTGGTTTTGTCGAGGATATTAAGAGCTGATTTTATAAAAATGAAACACACGATTTTTTTCTGGATACATGTAGCGATGCCAATCATCGGTATTGCTCTTTTTTTAGTTATTATTCCTTTTCAAAATTTGATTCTATAAATAAAGTTTCAGGCTATATACAAGTATTATCGATATCTTTTCCGTTGCTAATTAGCATAGTGTGTTCTTCTGTCGTGGAACAGGAAGCTTTGGCAGGAAATTTTAAAGAACTTTTATCAACGGAATACGGAAGACGTAAAGCGTTAATTAGTAAAGTATGTTTACTTTTAATATGTGGGTTTTGTTCCACTATGTTGGCAGTCGTTGGGTTTGCGACAGGTTTTCATTTTCTGTTAGGACAAAATGAAATTCCATTTGCTTTGTATGTTGAAATTTCATTCATTCTTTTTAGTTGTCAAATCTTTATGTATATATGGCATCTGTTCTTAAATTTTCGCTTTAGTAAAGGTGTTTCCATTGGGATTGGAATTATAGAAAGCTTGTTGGCAGCTTTAATGCTTACAGGGATGGGGGATGTGATTTGGAAATACATGCCATGTGCATGGGGCGCGAGATTATGCAATTATTTTTTGGGATACAAATTAAGTCCTAGTTCTATTCGTGTCTTACCAGTAGAGGCAGCAACTGGAGCAGTGATTTGTGTTTGTTTTACGATCATTGCATTTGTTATTTCCCTTATGTGGTTTTCCTTTTATGAAGGACGCAAAGAAATGTAAGTGTAATTGTATTATAATGGAAGAGTGGGGAGGGATTCTATATGGCAAGAATATTAGCAATTGATGATGAAGACGGCATCCTTTACATTATAAAAAGTGCTCTAGAGAAAGAAGGTCATGAGGTAACTGCTGTTAGTAATCCTCTTACTATACCAAAGGAAAAATTTTGTCATTTTGATTTAATTCTGTTAGATGTCATGATGCCAGAAATAGATGGTTTTACACTTTGTAAGGAAATACGGGATTTGGTTGATAGTCCAATTGTATTTCTAACAGCCAAAACAATGGAGAAGGATCTAATCACAGGGCTTAGTCTCGGTGGAGATGACTATATTACAAAACCTTTTGGAATTGGAGAACTGCGTGCAAGGGTATCCGCGCATGTAAGGCGTGAGCATAGAGAAAAGTAAAATGCATTTTTCCTGTCAGGTCTTACATTTCATCTGTCATGTAAAGAAATATGGCATGACGATACATCTATCGCATTTACGAAAAGTGAGTATGGAATTTGCGAATATTTAGCTTTGAATCATGGACAAGTATTTTCAAGAGAAAAGATTTACGAAAATGTTTTTGGTTATGAGGGAGAAAGTGATAACCAAGTAATTGTGGAACATATTAAAAATATCCGTCATAAATTATCTAAGTATGGCATGAATCCAATAGAAACAGTATGGGGAATTGGTTATAAATGGAGAAAATGAAAAAGCAAGTCAACCTTAGTAAGATTTTAATACAGTATATTTTTGCATTTTCAATAGGGACGATTGCTTTAGTGACTTTTTTTATGATTCTATTCCAAGTTGGAGTTAACGCAGAAATAATCTTACCAGCAAATTATTATGAAAAACAGATTGAGTCACAAAGAGATGCTATAGTTAAAGCGGAACAGGAAGATGATCGAATTTTAAAACAATATAAATATGCTCTGTATGATTTTTCAGGAAACGTTATACAAGGGAGTATTAATAAAGATTATGCCGGACAAATATGGAATAACATACATAATGATGAAAAAGGTGATAGTAAGTACTACTATGCAGTTATAGAACGTGATAAAGATATTTGTGTCATTCTATATACGTTACATGCTACTTTTAAAAATCCTTCTTTGCAGAAGTATTTACCGAGTCCGGAAGTTTGTGAAATTGTTCTTTTTATTCTACTATTTGTTGCCGAAGTGATATTTCTATCTCGCTCTTTTGGTAAATCATTGTCAAAGGAAATGATGATTTTGAGAAAGGTAACAGATAAAATTCAAAAGGAAGATTTAGATTTTCAAGTGGAACAATCTAAAATAAAAGAAGTGAATGAAGTATTAACTTCTTTAGTAAAAATGAAAGATGAATTAAATCATTCGTTACGTACACAGTGGAATATGGAAACAAATAGAAGAGAGCAGATTGCTGCTTTGGCACATGACATTAAAACGCCGTTAACGATATTGAGAGGGAATGCAGAGCTATTAAATGAATCAACGCTAGATTCAAATCAGAAGAAATGTAATAAGCATATTTTGAAAAGTATTGATGAGATGGAAATATATATGAAATCTTTACTCGATATTACGAAATGTGAGGAAGGCGCTCCACTTCAATTCAAGCAAACAGACCTCCACGACTTTATTCATAATATTATAGAAGAAAGTGCAATTTGTGTTTTAGGCAAACAGTTAAATCTAATTGAAAATGTTCAGGACATACCAAATTTTATTCCTATTGACGAGACCGCTTTGAAAAGAGCAATTATGAATATAATGATGAATGCAATTGAATATTCTCCAACAAAGGGTGACTTGATGTTCTCAGTGGAAATGATTAGTGAAAAACTGCAATTTATTGTAGAGGACTCGGGAAGAGGGTTTACAGAAGAGGAAATGCATTCAGCTACAGAGCAGTTTTATAGGGGAGATAAAAGTAGAAACTCCAAAGATCATCATGGAATGGGGTTATACATTGCTAAAAGCTTTGCAAAGCAACACGGTGGAAATCTTTACTTAAGTAATTCGGAAAAGCTGCATGGTGCAAAAGTTGTTTTGGAAATATCAGCGTAGTAGAGAGGGGGCAGATTATAACAATTCGCTCCTTTTTAATATAATTCTGTTACAACTATATGTTAAAAATTCATTTATAAACTAGAGATAACCTCAACCTATTTGTAATTTATATGTACGTTCTTAATTTGTTTGTAAGGAAAGAGGTTTTTAATTTACAGACTTATCGGAATTATGTAAAGTGTAGATAAAACCATAAAATGGGGTGTTCTTTATGTGTACTAGTTTGACATTAGAGACAAAAAACGGTCAGCATCTTTTTGCAAGAACGATGGACTTCACATTAGATATGAATCAAGAAGTAATAATCATTCCTCGACATTACCAGTGGAATAATATAACTGGTGAAATCATTAATACGAAACATGCTACGGTCGGAATGGGAATTAATCATCAAGGAAGGATCATTATGGCGGACGGAGTAAATGAAGCAGGTATGACATGTGCAACACTCTATTTTCCAGGATTCGCTACGTATAGTCAAAGCATAGATGACAATAAAACGAATTTAGCTCCATTTGATTTTGTGACTTGGAGTCTGACACAATTCAATTCTGTCAAAGAGTTAAAGAAATCTGTAGATAGCCTTACCTTTTTGGATATACCGTTACCGGATTTAGGACTTACGCCACCACTACATTGGATTTTGGCAGATAAATGGGGAGATTGTATTGTACTGGAGCCGACAAATGAAGGATTAAAAATGTATGACAACCCACTAGGAGTGATGACGAATAGTCCGGAGTTTAATTGGCATTTGCAAAATTTAAGACAATACATAGGTCTTAAATCGCAGCCATTCGCGCCAACAGAGTGGAGTAACTTACCATTAAGTGCTTTTGGTCAGGGATCGGGCTCAATGGGACTTCCAGGGGATTTCACTCCACCCTCAAGATTTGTGCGGGCAGCATATGGCAAACAAAACATTCAAGGTATAGATAGCGAAGAAGAGGGAGTATCAGCCCTTTTTCATATCTTATCAAATTGTGAGGTTCCTAAAGGTGGAGTAATAACAGAAGAAGGTGCATTAGATAATACCATATATACAAGCGTAATGTGTATGGAATCCGGAACATATTATTATCATACTTACGATTGTAGACAAATTATAGCTGTTCATTTATTTCATGAAAATTTAGATACAGATGAGATTAAAGCCTATCCGTTCCAACGGAAACAAAAAATATTTTATGAAAACTAAGTAGCTTTGAAACAACATTTGGTAATTTTTTAAATATATATAATAGGGCAATAATGACCTATATCATTCTTGGCTACTTCTTTAACTTTGTGATACATCATAAATCTACTCCTTTCTCCAATGACTCCAACGAGAAAAATTTTATTGGTAGGAGCATTGATAGTGGACTTTATTGCCTAATGTATTCGAATAGTATTATCCTGAATATGTCTGAAAACGCTAAGAAACTTATTTTTTAATTAAACTAGCTTTTATTTCTTCTAGAAGTGCTAATAAATTGCTACTAGGTAAAATAAATATGGACGTACTTTATTTATAAATAGTTAAAGAACCAAAAAGGTATGGAAACTATCCATACCTTTTTGGTTCTTCTATTATCTATGTATAAAAAAGCGCTGTATATCAGCACTTTTTAAAAGTACATGAGTTGTATAAGAAAGACTTATATATTACCTATAACTCTGCAAGGTCTAATATAGATTCTTATTTGATTAATTGTTATAAGAGCCTATACGCTTATTTATTTTTATTATTATTAATTTTTTCCGTATATAGCACCTGCTCTTTATAATGCTTCTTAATTGGGAAAGTATGTGTACCAGAGCCGTTTTTGAAATTTTTATTGATGGGGTTTTTTAGAGGGATTGTTGTAGTTTCGGTAAATTCATATGGGTAGTTTATTTTAGATTTATCTTCAAACATGAAAATGCCTCCTTTTAGGATTTCCTGAATTCTTTACTATAACATGATATGCATATAGATTTTTTTTGGACTAGTTATTTATAGAGGTTAATGGAATTTAATTACGTAACTACTGAAGTATTCTAAAGGAAAACAATTCGAGAAAGATATTGTATGAATAGCCGCTCACTATTATTGTTGTTTTTAGTTATTATGGTGTATTTGAAATTCACATAGCATATTGGTCTATTTAACAAGCTCTTTTATATAGTTTAAGTCAATTTTGCATATATATTCACCATAAATTGTTTTTATAATATGGTTTATATAGGTTTTTCCTGATAATATAATGCGGAATATTATAGTGTTATTATGTTATTAGGAACATTTAATGCTGTTTCATAACTGAAAGGGAAATGAAAAAAAACTGAAACTTTTCTCATAAAAATTCAATCTAACTTGAAAAATGAAAGGAAAATGAAATTTTCCAAAAGATATTCTTTGTTAAGATAAAAAGCATACATAAATAAAGTGTTGACATATCTTAAAAATGTATTTTCAAGATATAGTGGGGGAAAAGATGAGAATAGAAAAACAATTAATAAAAAAGATGTATTATGAAACATTTCTAATGGAGAATGTAACAAAACCACCTCTTGACGTGCTTGGAGAAGCTTATATAAACGAAGAAAAAAATGAGATTTCTGATGGATCTTATATTCGTTTTGCGCAAGGTGAATTTTATTATCAGCATCAAGATTTTGAAGCAGCTATTTTTAAATGGGAGAAGGTTAGTAATGAATTAGCACCATGGGCACAAAAAAATATTGCGGATGCTTATTTCGAACTGAATCAATTAGCAGTTGCTGAAAATGTTTATACTTCCATTGCTACTGATAATATAATATTGATGACAGAAATTAGATTACAATTACTTTCTCTTTACATAGAGCAAAATAATTTTGACTCAGCTTTCGCTGTTATTAAAGAAGCGGTTTCTTTAAATCCGGATTATCCGAATGTCACAAAAATTGCCCGTTCCTTTTATGAGGAACAACAAGATTTTGATAGTGCAGTAGAGCTTGCTGTGAATGAGTTAATTCGAATAGAATCTTATCCATGGTTTGAGGTGTTAAAAGGATATATCGATAAAGGATGTACTAAACATATTTCACCAGATTATTTTTATGATGCATTAGTTACATTAAATAATGTAGATCAAGTACAATTTACGCAAATGGTTTCATCACTTTGGAACAGTTATAAAAATGAACAAAATTACTTATTGTGGCTTAACACAATAAATGAATTTTTCTTACATATTGAAATAGAGTCGTCCGATATATGGGACAAAATTTCTTCTCTTTACGAAGAAACGTACTTTGCATTAATTCAAGGGCAATATATGCTTAGACAATTACACGATATCATTCCAAGTCTTTTAACAAATTGGTTAAAAGTAGTCAATCCGTCTTATGCTGTATTTCCATCAGCAGCTGTATTGGCATGGGATGAAATTTTTCCTACCCAAATAGATTCATCCAATATAAAACGTGCAGAAAACCTACTGTCATATTCTATGAATCATGTGAATGCTTTAGAGTACAGTCTACATCTTTTTGAATCTATTACACAGTGGGCACAAAAGCACAATATAGAAATAGGTCAACGATTTAGATGGTTAGTTGACGAACTTGCAGATTTAAGAACAAATCGTATTTTAGTAACAGGAACTTCAGGGAACGGAAAAACTACATTTATCAACTCTATATTAGGAGAAAATATATTAGAAAAATCAATTTCAAATGTAGTAGTTTTAAAAAATGATGCTCATACAGAAATTAACGTCATAACAGATGCTGCAATTACAACAACGGAAGATATCTCTGATTATCATAATATGATGTCTCAGCACCATCAAACGTATAGAGATAGAGCATGTGTTGAATTTAAATTACCATGTAGATTTTTAAATGAAAATAAACTTACATTTGTAGTCACACCTGGATTTAATAGGAATAATGACACTAGGGATGAAGTATTTGAATATCTAAATTCTATGGATGAATTATTGTTTGTATTGAATGCGGATTCACCGTTTACTGATAAAGAGCGTGATATTTTATTAAGCATTCAAGAACATACACCAAATTTACAAATTCATTTCTTATTAAATAAAATCGATAACATTTACAGTGAAGCAGAAGTGAAAAGAGTATTACAAGATACGGCAGCGAGAATAAACACATATTTCCCGCAAGCGAGAATTTTTCCTTATTCTTCGTTATATACAAGTAGTCAACAATTAAATGAGTTAACTGAGTTTATTCATTTTAACTTTAATCATAAAAATATTGATGCAGAACGTACTGAAAAGCTATTGTTCTTCATCCGAAAAACAATTACATATCTTTTAAATAAACGTGTTGAAAAAGAAAACAATCTCGTGGATGCTATTAAGTGGAATGAAGATATGATAGTGAAACTAAACGGTAGCATGAATAATCTTACTGCATTTGAGAGGGAGAAAATTCATTTCATTACACAGTCATATCGTACAATGAAAACGGAAATTATAAATGATCTTACTGAAAATATACCGAAGATATTACAGAGCTGTTCTGATTTAATGAGTGAAGAAAGTGATTTCGGTCATATGGATAAGGAACTAAATAAAGCAATGAATGAAAGAGTGCATAAATATTTAGAACAAACTGTATTACCTTATCTTGCTCTTTCTATGCAAAATTGGATTGCAACTTCTCATAATGAGCTCCTTCAAAGTCAGTCTTACTTAGAAGAACTTAGTGAAGGACTTAATTCTTTATTTGGAGAAAATCGAATCCAGTTAGAATGTGACTTTAAAGTGCTTGACGATTGGCGCAGAGATACTGACAGAATGACGACTAGCATACAAATGGATGAAGTAAATATTTTACGTCGATTTACGCCAGCGCAATTTTTACTGAAAAGTGCCGGTAAATTATTTGGAGTTCTTCCTAAAAATAAAACTATGTTATATAACAAATACAAACAGTATGTAGAAAATGAAGATTATACCGAGGTAACGGATTCTATTATGAAGAAATTTTTCTTGCAATTTGAGCTATTTGAAAACACACAAGAGCGAGATATTCATATATTCTTTAGGAATCCATTTAACTGTTTGAAACAAACTGTAGAAAATATGCAACTAGAAATACAAGAAAAACAAGAGATGTTACATAAAATGAAATCAAATCCTGAAGTCTATCATGATTCTATCATGCTCTTTGAATTGAGATTACGTCAATGTGAAGTGATTCATACTTATACAGATGTAAGTTTAGAGACAAGCGTAGAATAAAAGTGAAATATATGAAACTGCATCATGTATTAGAAGAGAATAAAAGGGAGCAACTGTAATGAGTTGCTCCCTTTTCATATTTACATTATTTTTCAGTTTCTTTAATTTTAGTTTGTACTTCACCAGTTTTAATTTTATTACTTTCTGAGAAACGTAATAAATCGCCTTCAATAATTTTGTCAGACATTCGTAATTCATTTTGTGCACGGTTAATGAGTGCTTGAGCTTCTTTTTTTGGTAAATCTACAATTTCACCTGTTATGCGGTCATAGAAAGTGTTGTTTTTGTATGCGTATTTGTCTGTAATGAAGCTACCATCACGTAAAACGACAAAACCGGTATATTCATCTGAAAACATATCATGACCAAAACGAATATCGTTCGTAGTATCAATCCCTAATAAATTGAGAATAGTAGGTTTCATATCGATTTGTCCCGTAGGCTTTGAAATCGTTTCACCTTCTGTTTGGCCAGGCATATGAATATATAAAGGTGTGCGTTGTAAATTCAGAGTATCAAATTCTGTTATTTGATCTTTTTCTAAAAACTGTGCCATTGCACGATTATGTTTTTCAGAAATGCCATAATGATCACCATATAAAACAATAATAGAATCATCATACATTCCCTCAGCTTTTAAACGCTCAATAAATTTTTTTATGGATTCGTCTAAGTAACGTGCTGTTACGATATAACGATCAAACACGCCATTACCAGAGTCATATGGTTCAATGAATTTAGTATCTTCATCATACGTAAATGGATAATGGTTTGTTAAAGTAAGGAAACGAGCGTAAAATGGTTGATCAACAGTTTTTAATATATCTACTGATTGATCAAAGTACTCGATATCTTTTAAGCCCCAATTTAAATTTGTTTCAGGCGTAATTTTGTAATCAAGTTCATTATAGTAACGATCATAACCGAGAGCAGAATACATAATGTTACGATTCCAAAATGTTGCATTATTCGCATGGAATACAGAAGTGAAATAACCTTGCTGACGTAAAATTTCTGGCGTCGCAGTATAATCATTGTTACCGTGTGTGAAAAATACAGCTCCTCGATTTAATGGATATAACGACGTATCGATTAGAAATTCAGAATCGGATGTTTTTCCTTGCCCAGTTTGGTGGAAAAAGTTATCAAAGTAATAGCTTTCATTTATGAATTCATTCAAAAATGGTGTAACTTCTTGTCCGTTAACTGTTGCGCCGATTAAAAAGGTTTGCAAGGATTCAAGAGTGACAACAATTACGTTTTTTCCTTTCGCTACACCAAACATGTTAGGATTTGGCTCACTTTCGTTTGCCTTCACGTAGTTTTCTGTTTCTTGTAATTTGCTACTATCAGCAAGTGCCTTTTGTGATCCTGCTTTTACTTGCAGTGTTAAATCATAAACTTGATGCGTGTATAGTCCTAAATTTTTAACAAGCATGACCCGGTCAAACGATCTCGTTAATAGTTCAGGTCGTTCTTTTTCTGCAAGATGTAGATTTGCAAAAAATACACCAACCGTTAAGAGAAAATATACGAAGCATGCCGGATGCGTTACACGTCCTGTTTGAAAGACTAGTGCTTTCTTCTTTAATAAAATAAAGAAGAAAATAATGTCTACGAATGCGAGTATAATTTTGTAGTTCAATATTTCTATAATACTACCGCCTAGTTGGCCAAAGTTTGATGTTTGTCCAAGTACTGGTAACGTAACGAAATCACTATAAAAATCATAGAACATTACATTTCCAACAAGTATGATTGTTAATAAAAAATTAATACACAGCGCGATATAATTTCGCTTTTCACCGATTGCAAATAATGCTAATCCGACAAAAGCTAATGATGCAGCGAGCGGGCTAATAAACAAAATAAGCTCTTGTGTAGAAGATTCAATTTTTAAATCAAAACTGAATCTTGTAATAAGATATGTTTTTAACCATACTCCTAAAGCAATTATTAAAACAAAGCTTATATTTTGCATTTGTAAATTGATTTTATTTTTCATTTTTACTCCTTCTTTTTGTAATTTATTTAACTTGTGTTATATATTATGTTTTTATAACTATTAGAGTATGCTGAACCATTTAGCTAATGGTTTCTAAAGGTAATAATATAAAGTATTCACATACGTACAATGAGGAATTTTAAAGCGTAAATCTATTTTTTAGAACAGAGCAGAAAAAGTCATAGTTGTAGTAAAAAATACTTATAGACATCCTAACATATTAAACACTATGATGATGTTACAAAATATCGAACAAATGAAAGTGGAAATGAATAGAGGATTTTAAAACTGTTGACATTCAATTTGTTAGAATTGAATGTCAACAGTTTCACATACATAGTTATGTTACATATGTATCTCTTAAAATCCCGATTCTTTATGAGATAATCGTTAGCGGGGGAAGGATAAGGTACATAAATAAAGCGTTGTGAAATTTAAAATATTTAATTGGTGTCTTAATGAAAGAATTTAAACCATAGATAAATATTTTCCAACATACAACCCACTTGCAGCAGCTTGAGATAATGAATGAGTGACGCCTGAACAATCTCCGACTAAAAATAGCCCATGTATACTCGTTTCAAAATAGTTATTGAGTTTTATCGTAGGAGTATAAAACTTTCCGTCAATTCCATATAATAAAGTATCTGTATCGATCGGTTCTTGGATAAATTGTTCTAAGCGTAACAAAAATTCTTTAAGTCCTTCAATATATAATGGAGGAATTTCTGTATTCAAATCTCCATAATCTCCTTGTAGTGTAGGCTGTATACGGTTATGTTTCATGTTGTTCGCTGTTGTAGGTTCTTTTTTTAGTAAGTCCTCTAAGCGCTGTATAACAATTCGATCTCGTCCTTGGTTAATGTTTTTAATAATTGAGCTTGCATACAGATTTGCTTCTTTGAGAGTTGGAAAATAGCGTGGGATAAATAAAGTGAAATTTAAGTTAGGTGTGCCAGTTCCTTTCTCTCGAAAATTTTGACCATCAGGCATAACTAAACCTTCTTCGTACTTTCTAATGATGCGTCCTTTTGGATTCATACAGTACGTAGTTGCTGTGAAATCTTCCTGCTCATAAGAAAGTTTCGTCTCGAATGTATCTTTTAATATAGATCGTAATTGGTGTTCTTTCATCTCTACTCTAATACCTAAATCTACACGAGTTTGTTCTTGAGAAATATTTAGAGAAGTACACATTTTTTTTAACCAGTTTGCTCCGGAACGCCCAGTTGCAAATACTAGTTGTTTAGATTGAACTGTTTCTTCATTTGTCTCTATTGTAAAATGATCTTTCTGTTTCATAATATGTTGTACATCTATATGAAATTGTATATTTATTTTCGGAAGTAAAAATTCATAGAGTTGATGAAAAATGTCACTTGAAAGGGTAGTACCAAGATGCCGTACTTCTGTTGTTAGCATTTGCAAACCACAAGCTTCAGCTCTCTTATTGAGAGTTGGATTTTCTGTAGAATATTTTGAAACAGAGCTTCCTCCGAACTGACATAGAATTTCATCTACTTCAGCCATAAGTTGTTTAAAGCCTTCTTTACCGACTTTTTGCTCAAGTTCTCCGCCGAATCCATTTGTATAATTAAATTTCCCTTCAGATTTTCCCAGCCCGCCAAACCCGAAATATTTATCACATGTAGTACAAGTACACGCTTTTCCTTCCTCTAAAGGACAATGGCGATCTTCTAACGCTTTCCCTTTATCCAGAATTAAAACCTTTTTGTTACTTTTAGCTAGTAAATAAGCCATAAAAATGCTACTTACTCCAGCGCCGATAATTGTAACATCATACATATTCTTTCACCTGCTAACGAATAGTTTGTTTTTTATTTTTCTAGTGTATAACAATTTTATGAAGTTAAGAAATAGCTTTTATGAATAAAGAGGGAGTTTTTGAACTTGATGCTTTCTTAATTTTTCAGAGTGGTGGAGTAAATACAAATTTTTTATTTGAAAGAAGAGATAGTTTTAAAAGATCACTGTGTCATATGATTAATAAAATCTTACATATAAAAAAACAGACCTTTTAAGTGAAGAGGTCTGTTAATGATTTTAAATGTTATTTAGCGAAGACGTGGTTACCAATTACTGCTACTGTTTGACGTGTCGTAATCCATTTGTCTGTTGATGTTTTTGGATTGTAGAAATAAAGCCAATCAGAATGTATTCCATTTGTGGAGATAGCCTCTTCTACTGCCATTTTTGCTTCTGGGCTTGCAGGATGATTAATTCTTCCATCTGTAACAGGAGTAAATGCATATCCGTATTTAATAGGTTCATAAATAACGCCTGTTATTGTATTTGGAAACCCGTTTGCATTTACACGGTTTAGGATAACTTTTGCTACAGCCACTTTTCCTTTATACGATTCGCCACCTGCTTCAGCAGTAACTAAGCGTGCCATTAAGTCTTTTTCTTTTTCTGAAATGCTTGAGTTGATTTTCAAATGTTGTCCTGTATAAAGCTTGTTTCCGACTGTATTGTTAATTTGTTTTATAGATTGAACGGTAACATTGTAACGCTTTGCTATCGTTTCTAATGAGTCTCCCGATTGAACTTGATATATAATTTGGTCACTAATGTTTGCAGGTTTGACGTTTTGACGAACGGTAATTTTATTTGAGTTCGTGGCACCTGGAATATGTAACTGTTCGCCAATGAAAGTTTGATCGTTTCCTTTATGATTTGCCTGTTTAATGGATTGTATTGAAACGCCGTATTGTTTACTAATGCCCCAAAGTGTATCATTCTTTTTTACTGTATGAATGGTAGAAGCCTCAGCTGTACTTTGACTACATATGAATGTAATTGCAGCCGCAGATAAAGGGATTATATGTTTTATTTTTAATAATTTCATTGTAAATCCTCCTAAGAAAAAATTAAGGTGAAGCTGTTCAGTAATGTAGTTTTGGATATTTATATACTTAATATATTAATGTAAGTATATTAGCACATATAAAATAAATAATCATTATAAGTTTCTTATTCATGTATTGTAGAGTTCTAATATGAAATATTGCATATGAAAATACATTGAAGTTCATATTGCTGATTACTATAATCTATTTAGTAGAAAGGGAATATGTTATATAAATAAAATCATTATAAATTAATATAATGATTAATAGTTGTTAATAGGAGGATGGATGTAATGAAAATATTTCAAAAAATGTGTGCGTCAACTGTAATCATTACAACACTTTTAGGAATAGGAGGTACTGTCAATAGTGTACATGCTGATTCTATAGAACAGCAGAGTAAATTAGGAATAGACCAAGAAACAGATAAGCAAATCATTGTAAAATTTAAAGCGGATTTGAAATTTCCATATGAAGATGGTATTGAAAAACAAATACAATCTCAAACGAACGACAAAGTACTAGAAGATCTTTTGGTAGAATATCCAGATGTAACATTCACGCGTTTATTCACATCTGTAAGTCCAGAGGAAATAGAAGACCTTGAAGTGAAAGCACCCAATAATGTATCTACAAGTTTATTAAACTACTATATTCTTCAAACTCAAAATGGTGAGCAGAAAGAAGAACTAGTAGATAGGTTAAAGAAATCTTCTTTAATAGAAGATGTGTATATGAAGAAACAAGAAAAAATAACGCCACCAGAAGTGCAACCATCAAGTGTATCTCTTAGTCCTAATAACAATCCTAGATTTAAACAACAAGGTTATTTAGAAGCAGCACCATACGGTATTAATGCGCCCTTCGCCTGGGAAGTTCAAGGCGGTAAAGGAAATGGTATAACTTTTGTTGATATGGAATATGGATGGTTATTAAATCATGAGGATTTAGTACATCAAAATATTGAATTAATGTCTGGAATAAATATAGATCAACATGTCGGTCATGGGACGTCTGTACTAGGAATTGTATCCTCTGAGGACAATGAAGTTGGTAATATTGGGATTGCGCCAAAAGCGAAAGCAAAGGTTATCTCTCAAATAAGAGATAACGGACAGTATAATACAGCTGATGCAATATTAAGTGCTGTGAATCAGTTAGAAGCTGGGGATGTTTTATTATTAGAGGCACAAGCTTCCTTTGATGGATATGGTGATAAATATTTACCTGTTGAGGTACAACCAGATATCTTTGATGCAATTCGTGCCGGTACAGATAAAGGTGTTGTCATTATAGAAGCTGGAGCAAATGGTTGGAATGATTTAGACCAATTTAAAGATAGAAATGGTAAACAAATTTTAAATCGTAATAGTAAAGATTTTAAAGATTCAGGTGCAATTATGGTAGGAGCGGGTTCTTCATCTTTCCCTCATGAGCGTATGTGGTTTTCGAATTATGGCAGCCGTATTGATGTGTATGGATGGGGAGAAAACGTAGATACAACTACAGCAGAGCAAAGTCGAAGTGCTGTAAATCTTTATACATCTAGCTTTAGTGGCACGTCGAGTGCGTCACCTATTATTGCCGGAGCAGCGACTTTAGTACAAAGCATTGCGAAAGAAAATTTAGGACAACCATATAGACCGAGTGAACTAAGAGCAATATTAAGCAACCAGAGCACAGGAACAAAATCTAAAGATCCATATGCAGATAAAATTGGTGTTTTACCAGATTTGAAGTCTATACTAGTTAACTTAGGGTATGGACAAAGAAAACCAAACGGTGGGAATGAGTTACAAGTAACAGAAAATGAACCAAATAATGAACGTATACAGGCAAATAAAGTTAACTTTCATACACCGGTGAAAGGGACACTACATAATAGTGATAGAGTAGATGTATTTACTTTCCAAATTGACTCACCAGAAAATATTACTATTTCTCTACTAAATGAACAAAACATTGGGATGACATGGGTGCTTCATCATGAATCAGATTTAAATAACTATGTAGCATATGGTGAAAATGAAGGAAATGTAGTGAAAGGAACTTATAATGCAAAGCCAGGTAAATATTATTTATACGTCTATAAGTATGAGAATAAAGATGGTTCATATGTATTGAATATAAAGTAAACGAAAGGAGCTTCAGATGAAGTTCCTTTAAATTTTTCTAATTCAGGATATATGAATGTTTTTTAACTTTATTTCTATGCAATATTTCATACTTATGAAATGATATTTATTTTTTACTCACTAGATTATATTATATTCAATAAGTTTGATATAAAACAAAAAAAGGAGGAATAATAATGAGCAGTAAGAAATTTATTTTGAAATTATTCATATGTAGTACGATATTTATCACATTTGTATTTGCTTTACATGAGAAGAGAGTCGTTGCAGCTAGCTCTGTTAATGAGCTTGAAAATTGGTCAAAATGGATGCAACCTATACCTGATAATATCCCGTTAGCACGAATTTCAATTCCAGGAACACATGATAGTGGGACGTTCAAGTTGCAAAATCCGATTAAGCAAGTATGGGGAATGACGCAAGAACATAATTTTCGTTATCAAATGGAACATGGAGCTAGAATTTTTGATATAAGAGGCCGTTTAACAGATGATAATACGATAGTTCTTCATCATGGGCCATTATATCTTTATGTAACCCTACACGAATTCATAAACGAAGCGAAACAATTTTTAAAAGATAACCCGAGTGAAACAATTATTATGTCTTTAAAAAAAGAGTATGAGGATATGAAAGGAGCAGAAGGTTCCTTTAGTAATACGTTTGAAAAAAATTATTTTGTTGATCCTATCTTTTTAAAAACAGAAGGAAATATAAAACTTGGAGATGCTCGTGGGAAAATTGTACTACTAAAAAGATATGGCGGTAGTAATGAATCTGGAGGATATAATAATTTTTATTGGCCAGATAATGAGACGTTTACGACAACTGTAAATCACAACGTAAATGTAACGGTACAAGATAAATATAAAGTGGGTTATGATGAGAAAGTAAAATCTATTAAAGATACGATCAATGAAACGATGAATAATAGTGAGGATTTACATCATCTATATATTAATTTTGCAAGCTTGTCTTCTGGTGGTACAGCATGGAATAGTCCATATTACTATGCCTCTTATATAAATCCTGAAATTGCAAACTATATAAAACAAAAGAGTCCTACAAGAGTAGGTTGGATCATTCAAGACTACATAAATGAAAAGTGGTCACCATTGCTGTATCAAGAAGTTATAAGAGCGAATAAGTCATTAATAAGAGATTAAAGATGATGAGAGTAAGAAGCGATAAAATACGTCCTTCTTATTAAAAAACAGTGTATCTTGTAAATGGAACAATTTTTGAGTTATCTCAATCGATGTTTC
Source organism: Bacillus cereus group sp. BfR-BA-01350 (assembly GCF_022663775.1). NCBI lineage: Bacteria > Bacillati > Bacillota > Bacilli > Caryophanales > Bacillaceae > Bacillus > Bacillus cereus group sp. BfR-BA-01350. The sequence goes on along the minus strand of NZ_JAKUGD010000006.1, from coordinate 40,773 downwards.
ATTATGAAAAGGCTAAACTTTTAAATCAAATTAATTTCAAATGAAAATTAGCATAAATAATCCTGCAAAAAAGCAACTGATCATAAGTGTTCAGTTGCTTTTTATTTTTAAAGTGGATGAGCAAAAAAACATAAAAGTGGTTGGTCCGTTTTTTGTAAACATCTATTATGATAAGAGAAGAAAGGTAGTATGTTATTAACGTTTTAAAGAGGAAATTCTTAATAAAAATAGACTGGCCTTAGAGAGGTGAAAATACTATGAGCTTTGCGATTTCACTAGTCGTTATTATTGTAATTGGATCACTGTTTGGAACCGTACTAGTTGCACGGAATGTGGAGGAGAATTACGGCAAGTCTACAAAAAGAAATGTGAAAAACTTATCAACTATTTATATTATCCTTCTTTTCGTACTACTTGTTGGGGTAACGTGGTATGCGGTAATAATTTGATAGTTTGTAACAGAACTGCAACGAGAGTATGAAGCTGGAATTTCAGAAGCTATCGAGTATTCAGAAACGGAGCTATTTTAATATATCCATTTTAGGATGAGAAAATGGGACTAATTAATACTATTTTTACGGTAAATACTGTTAGTAATAAATTGAGGATAGTTAGCTTTGAAAGGAGGCAACTATATGGAATGGAAACCAAATCGTGCAGATAAGACGCCTGTATATAAACAAATCGCAGATTATATTGAAAGGGGTATTTCTTCGGGTGAGTTTCCTTCTGATAGCAAGTTACCTTCTGAGCGTATGTTAGCAAAAGAATTACAAGTGAACCGGAGTACGATAGTTGCTGCATATGAAGAATTAAAATCACTTGGAGTAGTAGAACGGCAAAAAGGAAGCGGAACACGGGTGAATACAGACATATGGGGTGTGTCACATAAACGAATACCGAACTGGGGTAGGTACGTTGAGGATGGATCGTTCTTACCTAATGTACCACTCGTTCAACAAATTCGAACGGAAACGCAAAAAGACGACTTAATTAATTTAGCGAGTGGTGAATTATCACCAGAATTAATTCCAAGTGATAGATTCCGAACGATCTTGTCGGAGAAAACATTTATGGAAAACCTCGGTTATGACCATCCACTTGGAAATGAAATGTTGAGAAAAACAATTGTAGCACATGTTCAGCAATATAAACAAATTGAAGCAGATTCGAATTCTATTCTTATTACATCTGGAGCACAACAAGCACTTAATCTTATCGTTCAGTGCTTATTAAAACCTGGTGATGCGATTGCAATTGAGGACCCTTCGTATTGTTTCTCATTGCCGATGTTTAAATCTGCTGGTTTAAAAATATTTCATTTACCTGTTGATCAGCATGGAATGAATCCAGATGACCTAATTGATTTGCATAAAAAGCATCGTATTCGCATGGTATTTTTAAATCCAGATTATCAAAATCCAACGGGAACTGTGCTGTCATTAGCAAGACGTAAAAAGATTTTAGAACTGTCTTCTGAATTTGGTATACCGATTGTAGAAGATGATCCGTATAGTTTAACGTCCTTTAATGGAGAAGTGAATCCAACATTAAAATCAATGGATCAAAACGGCAATGTTCTTTATATAAGTTCATTATCAAAAATTGTTGCATCAGGATTACGTATTGGCTGGGTAATTGGCCCAATGCGTGTAATAGAACGTTTAGCGGATGCAAAGCAGCAAGTTGATTTTGGCCATAGCGTATTTACGCAGTGGGTGGCAAATCAATTTTTAGAATCAGAAGATTTTCATGCACATATTACAATGCTCCGCGGACAATTGAAGGAAAGAAGAGATGCGTTAATTAGAAAGCTTGAAGAAATATTAGGGGACCAGGTTGAATTTTTTGTTCCAGAGGGTGGAATACATTTATGGTGCAAAGTGCAAGGAACATTTGATGAATATCATTTATTAGGTGAATCTATACGACACGGTGTAGCGTTTGTCCCGGGGAGTGTTTTAGGTACTAAGAATGAATATATTCGTTTTACTTTTGGGAGAGTAAATGTCGAACAAATTCAACTGGGAATTACGAGGTTTGCAGAAACATTAAATGAGATTTCATAATAGTGATACGTAATATTGAAATGAGGGAAAGAAATGAAGTACGTGACGCTTTTACTTCAAGTAGGCGTGCTGTATGTATTTAGTTTAGTTGGTACGTGGATTCAAGGAGTATTCCATTTATCAATGCCAGGAAGTTTAATAGGAATGTTAATGCTGTTTCTGCTCCTTTCCACTCGTATTTTACCATTAAAGTGGTTTGAAGAAGCGACAATCGGTTCGGTGACTATGATTGTAACAGGAATACTCATCAGTATATTTGTACCATATGGAACGAAATTTATATTTTAAATTGTAATGGAGATGATGAAAGTGACAACATGGTTTATAGTTACATTATTTATTTTTGGTGCCCTTAAAGTACTCGTTTCTAGTATGCCAACTTCAGTTGTAGAATCTATTATTAGTAGATTTGAATTACATCAAAAACTTGATGAGGAGAATACCTCTATATCGATAGATGGAAAAAATATAGAGGGGGAAATGAAACTACAAGTTATTCATGAATTTAATGAAGCTTTATTTTTAGATAAACATTATTTTCCACCGCACGGAGAAGGAACACCAATCGTCATTGATACGAAAAAAGGGAATAAAGAGATTAGATTTTCTCTATACAGCTATGAGGAACACGTTGACGTAATAAAGCAATATAAGAAGAAAGTCGTTGCCTATCGTTTACGATCTAAAAGCCTTCAAACCCTTGCGCCATTAGCAATAACTAAAGATTATGCTTAAGAAGAGATCTATAATGATCTCTTTATTTTTGTATGAAATGATATACTTTCCAAATAAAAGAAAAGAATATCATATAGCCAAATAAAGAGTATGTATGATTCCAATCTCCGCTATGAATAAAGAAACCTAATCTTTCAGCAACCTGTTCAAAAATGCTAGCACAAATACCTATTGAAACAATAAATAGAATCCTAGAAAATACAGATAGGTTTTTTGAAATTTGTATGAAAATTATTGTTAAAATCGGTAGTACAAACAAAGTAAAGCCTATGTTAACTGAAAATATGGATGAGAATGGTCTAACCGGAAAGGAATATATTTGTTTCGTAACAAAGAAAGCATCTAAGCAAGTGCCGATAATAGAAGAGAGTAAGATTGTAACGACTAATGCGAAAAGGTTATTCTTCTTCTCGAAGGAGAACATTTTTCTTTGCAAGAATGGCCAGTTCAATCTTTTCGAGTGTTTTACAGTAGTCTTCTGTGATTTGTCCATGTATCCTTTCCTCCTTATCAGTTAAATAATGTATGACTTGCCAGTCGTTAAACCAATCTTCATATTCTGCTTCTTCATGTTTCATATTTTTCCATGCATACATAAGTGCAGGGCTATATATACGGTAGGCATCACTTTTTAATTGGCATTTCTTTATTCTTCGTTTATAAAACTCTCTTGAAAAGGATTCATTTACGCTTGAAAATAAATGTGGCCAATAATCTTTTCGTGATCCAGTGTGTGGATGAGTGTCAGCCCATTGTAGTATACGAGCTAAAACATACTCATCATGAAATAATAGTGCATATAATCTTTTTCCGAGCAAAATTCGTTCGTGTAAGGAAGTGAAGTGTTTCATTGTATCACCAATTAATTTTGTTTTCTGTATAGGCTTTTCTTCGCAGAAAGGGAAGAGGATATGATTAAATTGAAAGAAATCAAAAAGTTTGAATCCAATACTATTTAGTACATTTTTTTTGAAGTGTTTATTTTGAATTACTCTTTTTTCTAAGTAGTTTTGTTCATTAATAATAGTGGAAATAGCTAATATTTGTTTGTTTCCGGTTTTCCAAAAAAAGTTCCACATCGTTTCCATAAATGTTGACACATTGAGATGAGGGAGGAGATAAAAAAGATTTTTGGATTTTTTTACACTCTGTTCATATAACAAAAATTGTGGATACACATCTTGAAAGATAAGCCAATTCCCCCGTTCTAAAAAAGAAAAGAAAGTAAATTGATCTTTCTCAGATAACAACTTCGTATATAAATCCCCCTTTAAATCTGTCATGTTCCAACCGCCGTTACGTGAAACCATATGTCCAAGTAATGCCCAATGTATTTCAGGATATCTTTTGTAAAATTGATAGTAAGCGCGAGTTCTTGTCACATTATTTTGATTTAATAATTTTGTTCTTTCTTTAATTGTATGTATGAGTATTTCTTCTTCTTTTGAAAGGGGATAAAGAAAGCTATTTACGTTGGTGCATTTTTGTTTTAGCTCATTTTTTATTGAGAAGAGGGATAGAGGAATGTTCTTGTAAAGTTTATGATTTGGATTGTCGTGGTTCATGTAATTCCCTCCTATTCAAGTCTGTTATCATAAATGTATTAGTAACTACTTACATAAATGATATGTGAAGGAAATGAAAAGTTAAAAAGCACAAAAAAGGAAAGAGGAGACGGGCTCTTCTTTCCTTTTCCTTGTATGTATTTGCGCTAATGGTTATAACGAACACCTTTTTTGAGAAGAGTAGAAAATGAATCAGCATGAATAGGCTTGCTGTAATAGTAACCTTGAATAAACTGACATTTATTTTTTTGAAGGAAACTCACGTGTTCTTTCGTTTCTACACCTTCAGCGATAACTGACATTCCTAATGTATTTGCTAATGTGATGATCGTTTTAATAATTTCCATTCCATCGTCACATGTTTCAGACATTGTAATAAATTCTCTCGGGATTTTTAACGTATCAATTGGATATAAAGGTAAATAGGCTAGCGAAGAATAACCAGTACCAAAGTCGTCAATTGAAATGTGAACGCCTAAGCTCTTTAGTGTACGCAGTTTTATTAATGTTTCTCGCTCATCCATCATTGCAATTCGTTCTGTTAATTCAAGATCAAGAGAACTTGCTGGTAAACCTGTATTTGTTAATGTAGCAGAAATAGACTTTACAAAATCTTCTTGTTCAAATTCTTTAGCAGATAAATTTACACCTATTTTCAAATGTGAATATCCGCTTGTGTGCCAACGTTTCATTTGCTCACAAGCTTGTTGTAGTGTCCATTTTCCTATTGGAATGATTTGTAGCGTTTCTTCTGCAATCGGAATAAACTCGTATGGAGAAATAACACCTAATTCAGGATGATTCCACCTAATTAAAGCTTCAGCACCGATAATTTTGTTAGACTTGCTATCAACTTGAGGTTGATATAAAAGGAACAATTCTTCATTTTGAATTGCATTTGGTAAATCTTTTTCTAATCGCAATCGTCTTTCAATTTTTTTTGCAATTACATCATCATAAATAGAGACAGAATTAAGTTCTTTTGCTTTCGCATCATACATTGCAACATTAGCGTTTTTCAGAAGTGTAGCGGTATCGATTCCGGAATGTGGATAAATAGCGATGCCGATACTTAGTGATAAAGTTAATGTATGTTCATATATGACAAACGATTTTTCCATGCATTCAAATAACTGGTTGCATAACTCGAATAAGGAATCTTCGTCAGTATAGTTTTCAATTAAGATTGTAAATTCATCGCCACCGATTCTTGATAGATGAGTATGTGATGGAAGACATGATTGGAATCGCTTCGCTACTTCTTCTAATATGTGATCTCCTGCCGAATGTCCAAGTGTATCATTAATTGCTTTAAAGCGATCTAAGTCCAAATATAATAATGCAAACTCGCTTTCTGTCGTTTTAGCATTTTTTATAATTCTTTTTAATTTCTTATGGAAAAAGGCACGGTTCCCAATTTTCGTTACAGTATCATGGAATGCTAAATATTTTATTTCTTCTTGCTGTTTTTTTAGCGCAGTAATATCTTTCATCATAATATAGCTTCCTGAAATTTGCCCGTCTATCATAATAGGGACGATGGTAACGTATAAAGAATAAGTAAATCCATCTTTATATTGAGAACTAAGTTGTAAGGATGCTGATTCTTGTTGTTTCACTTTTTCTAATGCAGATGCTAGTTTATATTTGTCTTCATCTAAAATAATCGAAAAACAAGTTTCACCAAGTAACTCATCCGTTGGTGCACCGAGTAGTATACTTCCAGCTTTATTTACATTTAAGAATACGCCATTTAAATCAATTGTAAAAATAGGGTCAGGATGATATTCATATAATGATTTGAATTTTTGTTGCTTTTGAGATAGAGCCTCAGATTTATGAACTAAATCTGAAGTCCGTAAAGTAACCTTTTCTTCTAGTTGAGCATTAAATGCCTGTAAACGTTTAGTTAGGGAATTGTTTTGCATACGTACAATAGAATGACGAATGAGTACGAAAATAAAAGTAATACAATTTCCCGTAATGAGAGTGGAAGATGATGTTTGTTCCTTTAATGTAAACCCGATTAGTATTGCAACAGCAAGATAGGGAAATACAACTAAAGCCTTTTTTCCTATTATAGGGTTTACAATGAAATAATTTTTATGACTATTACGATCTTCTGAAATAGATCCAGCTATTGCAATAAGTAATATAGGTATTCTATATAAAAGACGTAATAATGTTATCGTTTCAGTTGATAAATGGTTATGTAAGTAAAAATAAATATAGTTAAAAGTTGCAGAACTTATTAATACAAAAATAAAGATATAAATTTTCCGTTTAGAATTAAAAATTGTTGGACGGAAAAAGAGACTAACACCTAGTAGAAGGAATAATAAATCTGCAATTGGATATAGAAATGAAAGAAAAACATCTCCTAGTGAAAGAGAGAATATATTTAAATTTGGTTGATTAAATAAATACCACTCTAATGTGAATATGGAAGTAAGTACTATGCATATATCACAAATAAAGAATGCTTTTTCCCATTTATTGCATTCTTTTAGGATTTTATAGCAGAAAGCGATAAGACAGAAGAGTAGAAAAAGCATATAAAACACATCAGAAATAGTAAAACGATGTATTGGAATTTTGAAGAAGCTCTCTTGATATGTATATACTATTTTTCCTAATAAAAAACTACCAATTGCTATCGTGATACATATCCAAAATGGATTTGAACTAACTTTTTTAGAATATATAGAATAAATGAGTGATACAAATGTAATGGCTTCAACAATAAGTGAAGCGAAGCGTACATCCGAATTTGAAAAATGAGTGGGGAACAGATAAAAAAACATAAAATAGATTGAATAACATATTAATGTTCCAATTAATATACATAGTTGTAAATTTTTATTTAATTTCAATAAAATCACCTTCTTTAATTATGCACTATATTCGTAATATCTATACATAATAATATTATTTAAGAATTGTATCAGATTTCCTTATAAAAATCATGTTTATAAGGAAGTTTTGAAAAGTATAATTGCTCTAAAAAATGAGAAATATTGCATTTGATAGTATATACTGCATAAAGATTTTAAATAGAAATTGTATATTTAGTCATCTTTTGAATTGTAAAGGTTTTTTAGTGATTTGAAAGTAGAGATGCAAAATTGCATATAAAATGATAAAGGCTTTTTTGAATTTTAATTTTTGGCTAATAGAGGTTATTTTAAGTAAGACCTTTGTATGTATTTATTCTTATACTAATGAGTGATTTCAAAAATGTGTTATGTATGTACAATAATACGTAATCATGTATGAAATTTTTAGTATGGGAGGAAAATCATGAAAAATTTAGTAAAGTTTCGAATCGCACGTCCGACGGATAAGTTTGAAGAGGTTATAGCATTCTATGAAAAAGGATTAGGCTTAAAACGTATAGGTGAATTTTACGATCATGAAGGTTATGATGGGGTCATGTTTGGGCTCCCAGATGAAGAGTATCATTTAGAATTTACAAGACATATTGATGGGAGTCCTTGTCCAGCTCCGACAAAAGATAATTTACTTGTATTTTATATGAGTGAAGATAGTGAAATGAAGAAGGTGAGTAAAAGGCTGCATACATTGGGATACGATGAAGTGGAACCAGAAAATCCATATTGGAAAGATAAGGGGATAACGATAGAGGATCCAGATGGTTGGAGAATCGTGTTAATGAAAATAGAAAAATAAGGGGTAACGAAACTAATAAGAATAAGGTTTCAAATTATGATAGGGTAAAAATAGATCAGCTTCCTTCTAGGAAATAAAAATAGAAGGAAGCTGATCTGTTTTTAGTCTGAAGATTCAAATTTGACAATCAATTTTAGGGGGTGTAAATTGAGAGCGTGTATTCTTATAGGCTGGCTAGTGTTTCTATTCAAAAGGGATGTATAAATAGGGAGGGCTTTTTATGTTATGGCGAATTAAAGATGCGGAAATATACTATGAAGTTGTTGGAGAGGGGAAACCGGTTCTTATTATACATGGCTGTGCGCCCGATCATAGGTTAATGATGAAATGTATGGAATCAGTATTTCAAAAAGATGAAGGTTATAAGCGAATATATATTGATTTACCTGGAATGGGAAAGTCGAACGCTCCAGATTGGATAAATAGTTCAGATCATATATTAGAAGTGTTAACTATGTTTATTGAAGAAATCATTCCAAAGAAAGATTTTTTACTAGTAGGAGAGTCTTTCGGCGGATATTTAGCTAGAGGGATACTTTCAAAAATGTTTGAGAGAGTCAATGGACTATTATTAATATGTCCTGTGGTTGTTGCGATGCAAAAAGAAAGACGTTTACCGGATAAACAGATAATTGTACAAGATAAGGAGTTTTTAAATACGTTAACTTCTACCGAAAGAGAAGAATTTAGCGAGTTAGCAGTAATAGCAAATGAATATACATATAAGCGATTTCAAGAGGAAATTAAGCCGGGGTTAGATGTTGCTAATTATGAGTTTATTGAAAGGTTGCAAAAAAATTACTCTCTTACTATAGATTTTCACCGTAAGAAATATGAGAAACCTGTTCTGTTATTAGCCGGAAGACAAGATATATCGGTAGGTTATCAAGATATTATAGAAATTATTGATGGTTACCCAAGAGCGACATTAGCGGTGTTAGATATGGCAGGGCATAATTTGCAAATTGAACAGCCTGAATTATTTGAGAGTTTAGTAGGAGAATGGATTAGACGAACAAATCAGTAAAGTTTATAAAAAACAAATGAATATTTTCAAGGAGGAAGTATGAATACATATATTTATATGGTTAGGCACGGTGAATCACCAAAATTAGAAGAGGGTGAAAGAACACGTGGTTTAACCGAAAAGGGAAGTTTAGACGCTCATAGAGTAACAAATATATTAAAAACAGAGGGAATCGATACTTTCATTTCAAGTCCATATAAGAGAGCTGTATTAACGATAGAAAAAACAGCCGATTTCTATGAAAAAGAAATAATAATATATGAAAATCTTAAAGAATGTATGTTTTCCAGTGGTGATCAAGTTATATCAGATAAAGAAGTGTATCCGCTTGTACAGAAGATGTTCTCTAATCCTGACTTTGCACTAGCGGAAGGAGAGTCATATACGGATTGCCGGAGAAGAGTAGCGAAAGTATTAAAAGAAATCTTAATGGATTTTCAAGGACAAAAAATTGTAATTGGTACACATGGTCTTGTCATGACATTAATGATGAACTATTTTGATGAACAATATGATTTTGAATTTTTAATGAATACGTCAAAACCAGATATATATAAGATGGAGTTTAAAGAAGAACAATTAATGAATGTAGAGAGATTATGGAAAGCGGAATAAAGTTGGTTGTATGGATTTTGTTGTAAAAGTTACTTTTATAGCAAAATCTTTTTTATTTCAATAGAAAGTATTTTTATCAACTATTTTTAGAATGTTAAATCAATAAGTAATTATTCAGTTTCTGAATAATATAATTGAAAGTTGGTTTAAGTAAACAATTTTAAATGTGACAAAACTCCAAACGTTGGATTTATATTCAATAGGAGAAAAAGATGTAGAAGTTTGTCTTACTGTCCTCGTTTACTTTTTATTTCATTACATATAGGCTTTGTGGTGTAAGGGAGGACATCACCTTTACGCAAAATCTATAAGGAGGTCATTGTAATGAAACAAATTAAAAAGTTTGCGGGAGTTGCTTTAGCGGGGACGATTGGATTAAGTGGACTACTGTTTTTAGAACCAAGTGTAAGCGCTGCGGAAGTACAACAAGTGAAAAAGGAGAATTTCAATGCAATTGATGTATCGATGAATCTAAATGAATTATATGTATTAAGTGGCAGAAGCATTGATGTTCTTTCTGGAGATAAAGAAGCAATTCAGCTAAACAAATACACAATTCGTTTTAGTAAACCAGGGAAGTATGTGATTAAAGTAAATGGTTGTATTTATAACGATGTATATACTTTTATTGTGAATGATTAGTATATCTTCTTAAATTATGGAATAAAAAAGAAACACCCTATTTGCGGTGAGAATCGTAAATAGGGTGAATTTATTTGTATTAAATTGTACTTTAAACATGTTCACTAATTTTCTTTTTGTTATGTAGAGTATGTAAAAGTGTTTGAAATACCTTAAATGATTGCTGAAAGATTGGACTTTGAATAAAGGTATACAGAAAAGTTACGATAAAAACAGGACCCCCTAGCATAAATCCAATAACTAGTACAATGCATTCTACAATGATTCGAGCACGGCTAATAGATAGACCTGTTTTGTCGGAAATAGTAAGCATGAATCCATCACGAGGTCCAGCACCAATTCCAGCCGCAACATACATACCTCCACCGATACCTGTAATGGCAATACCAGAAAATAAAATGAGTAAGTTTATCCATAAATAATCACTAGCGTTTGGAAGAATATTTGATTGTAAGAAAAAGTCCATAATGGGACCGATAAGTAGTGCATTTAAAAATGTTCCCACATTTATATATTTTCGATCTACTAGTAAAGAAATGAGAACGAGACATAACCCACATATGACACTCCACGTACCAATCGTCCATCCAAACCTTTGGTAGAGAGCCATATTTAAAACTTCCCAAGGATGTAAACCGAGAAATTTTACTTTGACTGCAAGAGCATTTCCAAGCCCAAAGAAAATTAACCCTAAGAAAAAAAGAAAATAGCGAAAGAGAGTTAGCCTCATTTTTAAAACCTCCCATATTGTATAATTATGTATATTACATGTAAGGGTTTTAATGTACAAATTTTACGACTTTTCAGCCGGTATTTAAAATAGCTAAAATACAAATGAAATATATGTATTCACAGTCAAAAAAGTTAAAATATTTCGTCTCAAGGATTATAATAGAGAAAGAAGTATAAAAGGGAGTGAATGAATTTGAAACAAGAACTTATTGAAAGATTTACGAGATATGTAAAGATTGATACGCAATCAAATGAAGACAGTCATACAGTGCCAACAACACCTGGACAAATTGAATTTGGTAAGTTATTAGTGGAAGAGCTAAAAGAAATTGGGTTAACAGAAGTAACGATGGACGATAACGGGTATGTAATGGCAACACTTCCAGCTAATACGGATAAGGATGTTCCTGTAATCGGTTTTTTAGCCCATTTAGATACAGCAACAGATTTTACAGGAAAAAATGTAAAACCACAAATTCATGAAAACTTTGACGGGAACGCAATTACGTTAAATGAAGAGCTAAATGTTGTGTTAACACCAGAACAATTCCCAGAGTTACCATCTTATAAAGGCCATACGATTATTACAACTGATGGTACGACACTTCTTGGAGCAGATGATAAAGCCGGTCTTACAGAAATTATGGTTGCAATGAATTATTTAATACATAATCCGCAAATTAAACATGGGAAAATTAGAGTTGCGTTTACGCCGGATGAAGAAATTGGCCGCGGCCCAGCGCATTTTGATGTAGAAGCGTTTGGCGCTTCATTTGCTTATACGATGGATGGAGGTCCATTAGGTGGTTTAGAGTATGAAAGCTTTAATGCTGCAGGTGCTAAGTTAACGTTTAACGGAACGAATACACATCCTGGAACAGCGAAAAATAAAATGCGTAACGCAACTAAACTTGCTATGGAGTTTAATAGCTATTTACCAGTAGAAGAGGCACCAGAATATACAGAGGGTTATGAAGGATTCTATCATTTACTTTCTTTAAATGGTGATGTTGAGCAAAGTAAAGCGTATTATATTATTCGAGATTTTGATCGTGAAAATTTTGAAGTGCGTAAACATAACGTTGAAAATATTGTGAAGCAAATGCAAGAGAAGTATGGACGAGATGCAGTCGTTTTAGAAATGAATGATCAATACTATAACATGCTTGAAAAGATTGAACCAGTGAGAGAAATTGTTGATATTGCATATGAGGCAATGAAAAGTTTAAATATCGAACCAAATATTCATCCGATTCGCGGTGGAACAGATGGATCACAATTATCGTATATGGGATTACCAACCCCAAACATTTTCACAGGTGGTGAAAACTATCACGGTAAATTTGAGTATGTTTCGGTAGATGTTATGGAAAAAGCTGTTCAAGTTATTATAGAAATTGTAAGACGATTTGAAGAACAAGCTTAAAAAAGAACCAAGTAGTGCAAAAACGCTACTTGGTTTTTTAGTATAATACTCGCCACAAATAAAAAGTTGCGTAAGACTCCCAGTTGATCCAATTTGCCGCAAAATCTTTTATTTCCTGTTTAGTCGGTTTACTTTTAGAACCTGTTATATATTTAATTGCATTGTGCAAACCAACATCGTCAATTGGAAAAGCGGAAGGGAATCGTAAACAGCGCATTAAAACATAGTGAGCAGTCCACGGACCTATACCATGTATAGCAGTTAATTGTTTTTCAGCAATCTTTACATCTTGTGTTTGTAGTAAAGATTCTTTTGATAGTTTTCCTTCTGTAATAAGCTTTGCAATACCGATTAAATATTCACACTTACTAGTGGTCATTTTTAAGTTTTTGAGATCCTCTACGTGTAAATTGGCAATTGTTTCAGGAGAAGGGAATATCCAATGCTTTCTATCGTTCCATTCTACATAACTTCCAAATGTCTCGACTAATCTTCTTTTTAGTGTATAAGCATATGTGAGGTTAATTTGTTGCCCGATAATTCCCCAAGAAAGTGCCTCAAATAAGTCTGGAATACCTAAAGTACGAAGGCCATAATATTGTTCAATTGGTCTTTGAAGGAGTACATCATGTTTAGCTAATGTATAAAAGGGAGCTAAATCAGTAGTTAAATCAAACCATTCAGTTACATAGTTAGCTACAGCATCGTGTATCGGTTTTGCAGAGATATAGGCTTCTCCTAAAAAACGTATTTGAATAGTATCATCCGCATTCATACTAATTTCAACTAAAGGATTTACATCGTGAAAAGGGATAACTTTATAAATTTTGTTATCTTCAATGTGGAACATACATTCATTGTTAGAACGGGATAGATAGCGTAAATTTTCTTGAAAACTAAATTCTGTTGGAACTGTTAAAGTTAATGCGTTACTATATTCGGCTGTCATATGAATTCCACCTGTAATTTTTCTAATGCAAGCAATTCTTTCTTCATTTCTAATCCCCCTCTAAAACCAGTTAGTTTACCATTCTTTCCAATAACACGGTGGCAAGGAATCGTAATGAGAATTGGGTTGGCAGCAATAGCAGCCGCAACGGCACGTACCGCTGTAGGTTTTTGAATTCTATCTGCAATTTCTGTATAAGAATATGTTTTTCCATAAGGAATTTCACGTACCGTACTCCAAACAGATAATTGAAATGCAGTTCCGTAAGCATCGATAGGGGATGTAAAGGTTTCTCTCTTGTTTTCTAAATACTCGATAATTTCTTTTGTATATACTTGTAAGTAATCTGGACTATGGATCAATATATGTTGAGGCAGTTTTTTTCTAGCCCATATATTTACTTCTTCAAAGGTTTCGTTTTGTGATCCAATGAAACATAGTCCAGTTTCAGTTGCAGCAATATGAAACTTCCAATTTGCATGTGTAAGTAGCGTCCAATATATATAATTATTTTTGTAAGAATTCATTATTGTATCCCTCTTTCATTTCATTCTTTTTTCGATATTCAGTAGGGGTAAATCCAGTTTTCTTTTTAAATAAAGTTGCGAAATATTCTGGGTTTTCTATCCCGACGGCAGTACTAATTTCTTTAATGGGTTGATTTGTGTGTAAAAGGTGTTCTGCTGCTTTAACAATTCTGAACTGCTGTATATATTCTATCGGACTTATTCCTGTCATTTTTTTGAAAGTGCGTTGTAAATGAAAGGGGCTACCATGGCACATTTCCGCAAGTATGTCTAGAGTTAATAATTCATCAAAGTGTTTTTCGATATACTCTTTAATTTGTTCTACCCACTCTTCATTAGGTAAAGTGAGCCCATTTGGTTTACAACGTTTGCACGGGCGAAAGTTTTCACTTAATGCTTGCTCTGCATGATGAAAAATTCGTACATTGTTTTTATTCGGTATTCTTGATTTGCATGACGGTCGGCAAAAAACCCCGGTTGATTTCACGGCATAAAAGAATTTGCTATCATAGGAAGAATCATTATGAATAATTGCTTGCCAATGCTCATTTGTTAACGTAACTCTTTCATTGTGCAAAGAACATCACCTCTGAAATTAGTATAACCTGAATAAAGTGTGTATGTATGTATTCATAAATGTAAGAGCAAGATTACAAAGGTGAAAATATGCTTGTTTTTCTATTTTGTGGTAGCATGAAATTTGGAAAGAAACATCAAGAGGAGGACTATAAGTGAAGTTCATTTCGTGGAATGTAAATGGTTTACGTGCCGTTATCGCAAAAGGTGGATTTTTAGAATATCTAGAGGAATCAAATGCTGATATATTTTGTTTACAAGAGATTAAATTACAAGAGGGGCAAATTGATTTAAATGTAGAGGACTATTATACATACTGGAATTATGCTGTGAAAAAAGGATATTCAGGGACAGCTATTTTTTCGAAAAAAGAACCGCTTTCTGTTACATACGGTTTAGGCATTGAAGAGCATGATCAAGAAGGACGAGTTATTACTTTAGAGTTCGAAGATTTTTACATCATTACGTTATATACACCAAACTCCAAACGAGGATTAGAGCGTTTAGAGTACAGAATGAAATGGGAAGATGATTTCAGGTCCTATATTAAACGATTGGATGAGAAGAAATCAGTTGTTTTTTGCGGCGACTTAAACGTTGCCCATAAAGAAATCGATTTAAAAAATCCAAAAAGTAATCGTAAAAACCCTGGATTCTCTGATGAGGAACGAGAGAAGTTTACATGTATTTTAGAAGAAGGATTTATTGATACGTATCGTTATCTATATCCTGATCAGGAAGGTGCATATTCGTGGTGGTCGTATCGAATGGGAGCAAGAGCAAAAAATATTGGATGGCGTTTAGATTATTTTGTTGTTTCCGAGAGAATGAAAGACCAAATAATAGCGGCGAAAATTAATAGTGAAGTAATGGGGTCAGACCATTGCCCAGTTGAATTACATATAAATTTCTAAAAAAAGAAGTATCTACCTAACATTAGGCGGATACTTCTTTTTTAATTCAGTTTGTTAAAATTTTTCAAATCTTTCTTGAAATAATTGCATATTAAATATATACTTAGTAACGATAATCATTATCAATGAAAAAGATTATCAATGGGTGAGGTGTAAAAGAATTATAGCTTAGGGGAAGTGAACGAGAATGAGTTCTGGATAGAATTATTAATCTAATAAAATATATATGTAGGACAAGTTTTATATAGTTAAATTTTATTGAGAATATAGTTTGGAAATTCGAGAGGAGATATTTAAAGATGAATAAGAAGTTATTTACATTAGGTATGGTAACAGTTTTAAGTGTAGGACTAGCAGCATGTAATAGTGCGGATAAAACTTCAGGAGAAAAAACTCAACAGACAAAGGCTAGTGAGACGAAAAAAGACGAAAAACGAAAAATTACATATTTAGGTAAAGAATATACAGTGCCAGCAAAAGTAGATAAAATTGCAACAGCTAGTTTAGAGTCAATGGAAGATGCAGCAGTACTTGGAATTAAACCAGTTGGTGCGATTACGGTTGGTGGTAAATTACCAAAGTATCTGGAGAAAGATTTAGAAGGTGCGAAATCTGTTGGTGAGAAAATGCAACCAAATTTCGAAACATTACTTCAATTAAAACCAGACGTTATTACATCTAGTACGAAATTCCCAGCAGAAACAGCTGAAAAGTTTACGAAAGTAGCTCCTACATTCCCGGTATCACATGTTTCAACAAATTGGGAGGATAACTTAAAGTTAATGGGAGAATTAACTGGCAAAAAAGATAAAGCAGAAAAAATTATTAAAGATTACAATGCGGACGCTGAAAAAGCAAAAGCAAAACTAGGAGATAAGTTAAAAGACAAAAAAGTCCTTGTAATCAGACTAAGAGCAAACGAATTATTCCTATACCCAGAAGGAGTATACTTCAATCCTGTAATTTATAAAGATCTTGGATTAACTGTTCCAGAACAATTGAAAACTGTAAAAGCACAAGAGAAAATTTCATTTGAAAAACTTGCTGAACTAAACCCAGATTATATTTTCTTACAATATGAAACAACTGAAAATAAAAACCCGAAAGTGCTAGAAGAAATTGAAAGTAATCCAATTTGGCAAAGTATGAATGCTGCGAAAGAAAAGAAAGTATTTGTAAACGTTGTGGATCCAATGGCACAAGGTGGTACTGCTTGGAGTAAAACAGCATTCTTAAAAGAAGCAGTGAAAAATTTATCTAAATAATATATTAAGTAAGGTGCGTTGAATGATATGCAGAAAACGAATGCAGTACCAGTAACTATATTATGTATAGCACCCATACTCATCTTATTTACAGTTATACTTTCTATTTTGTATGGGGCGAAAAGTATTGATGCTGAAACGGTGTGGAACGCATTATTTCATTTTGATTCAAGCGATGTAAATCATAATATTATTATTACTTCACGTTTGCCAAGGGTAGTTGCAGCTCTTTTAGTTGGAGCATTTCTAGCCATATCAGGAGCACTTATGCAGGGGATGACAAGAAACTATCTTGCATCCCCTTCTATTATGGGTGTGACGGATGGGGCAGCCTTTGTTATTACACTTTGTATGATTTTTCTTCCGGGAATGTCATCAATTGGTATGGTTGTATGTTCAATGATTGGTTCTGCACTAGGAGCAGGTATCGTGTTTGGTTTTGGTTCACTCCTTCAAAATGGTTTATCGCCAGTTCGGTTAGCGATTATTGGGACAGTTATTGGAACATTTTTAAGCAGTGTGTCTGCTGCAATGGCTTCATACTTCCAAATTTCTCAAAATGTTAGTTTTTGGTTTAATGCAAAATTAGACCAAGTAGACCCTAATATCATTAAAATTACGATACCGTTTGGGATAATTGGAATAGTTTTAGCGCTGTTAATATCAAAATCTATTACGATTCTTTCTTTAGGAGAAGAAGTTTCTATTAACCTAGGGCAGCGTACAAAACTAGTTAAAGCGATGGCTATTTTATCAGTTATCTTTTTAACAGGAACGGCAGTTGCTTTAGTGGGGAAAGTTGGTTTTGTAGGTTTAATTATTCCGCACATTACTCGCTTTATAATTGGGGTAGATTATAAGTGGATTTTGCCATGCGCAGGCGTTATTGGCGGCGTTTTTCTAGCGTTATGTGATATTTTAAGTAGGTTTGTAAACTATCCATTTGAAACACCGATTGGAGTCGTTACCTCCTTAATTGGAATTCCTTTCTTCCTTTATTTAATCCGTACAAGAGGAGGAGAGAGACATGCTTAAAAGTTCAAGTCAACGTTTTGGAATGACGATGGGGATTAGTATATTTTTAATACTATGTGCTATTTATATTAGTTTAACGAATGGTACGTTTGATATTACGATTACAGATGTATGTAAAACACTCCTTAGAATAGATCCAGTACCAGACCATGATTTAGTTATTTTTGAGTTTCGTCTTCCGCGCATCATAATTGCTGGATTAGTAGGATTAGGTCTCGGTGTTGCAGGTGCTGTTATTCAAGGAATTACGAGAAATGGATTGGCAGACCCAGGTGTTTTAGGAGTTAATGCAGGAGCAGGAACAGCAATCGTCATTTTTATGTTTTTCTTCCAAGGGCAATTAAAAAGCACAGACTGGGTTTCTATTATGATGATGCCAATGTTTGGTTTAGTAGGCGGATTAGGTGCAGCTATTATCATTTATCTGTTTTCTTGGAAAAATGGTAAGTTAGATTCGCAGCGTCTTTTATTAACAGGGATTGCGATTGGATCAGGATTTGGAGCCTTTTCTATGTATTTATCACTCAAAATGAAGTCAACCGATTTCGAGATGGCTGCAGTTTGGGTGTCAGGCAGTATATATAGTGCAAACTGGAAGTATATTATTGCAATGTTACCGTGGCTTATCATACTGATTCCACTTATACAAAAGAAAGCTTATTTATTAGATTTATTTCAATTGGAAGAAACGAGTATTACAAGTTTAGGTGTTTCAGTAGAAAGAGAGAAATCAATTTTACTACTAAGTAGTATCGGACTTGTAAGCGCATGTGTTGCAGTTTCAGGAAGTATTGGTTTCATCGGATTAATGGCACCGCATATAGCGAAAAGACTTGTCGGTATTCAGCATAAGCATATCATTCCTACGTGCGGAGTAATTGGAATGTTTCTTGTAATTGCTTCAGACTTTATTGCAAAAACAGTTTTCACACCTGTAGAGTTACCAGTTGGAATCGTTATTTCTATTGTCGGTGTACCTTATTTCTTATATTTACTTTATAAGGCGAAAGCGTAAGAGGAGGAATAAAAGTGAGTATTTTAAGTGCGAAAAATTTAGAAACAAGTTATGAAAAGCTTACAGTGTTTCGCGATTTAAATGTGGAAATACAAGAAGGAAAAGTAACGACAATTATAGGACCAAACGGGTGCGGTAAATCGACACTGTTAAAAACAATGGGAAGAATTTTAAAGCAAAAGAGTGGTAAAGTATATTTGCAAGGACAGGATTTACATACAATTCCAACGAAAGAAATTGCGAAGCAGTTAGCGCTACTTCCGCAAACTCCAATTGCACCAGGAGAGCTTAAAGTAGAAGAATTAATTTCTTATGGACGTTATCCACATCGAAATAATGTAAATAAGTTAACTTCAAAAGATAAAGAGATGATTGACTGGGCATTAGATATAACGAAAACTTCTGCATTTCGAACGAGACAAATTGCAAATTTATCAGGTGGTCAACGACAAAAGGTATGGCTAGCGATGGCTTTGGCACAAGAGACAGAAGTATTGTTATTAGATGAGCCAACTACATATCTTGATATGTCTCATCAATTAGATGTATTACAAATTGTGGAGAAATTAAATAAAGACCATAATTGTACGGTCGTTATGGTATTACATGATATTAACCATGCAGCAAGGTTTTCAGATGAAATTATTGCAATGAAGGAAGGGGAAATCGTTACAACTGGTAGCCCAGAAGAAATCATTACAAATGAAGTGTTAAAAGAAGTCTTTCATATTGATGCGCGTGTCATGATTGATCCGTATAATGGGTCTCCTGTTTGCTTCGGTTATGATAGCGTTGTATCTCAAGAAGAAAAAGTAGAAATATATGTAACAAGTTAAAAGGGGGGGAATATAAAATGAACACTACTATTGAAAAACAGCAGATTGTAACATCTAATACTGAACAGTGGAACATGTATTCAAAATTAGATGGTAAGGAATATCAAATTCATATTTCAAAGCCGAGGCAACCAGCACCGGATTCAGGATATCCTGTCATTTACGTATTAGATGGTAATGCCTTTTTTCAAACATTCCATGAAGCGGTTAAAATACAATCAGTTAGAGCAGAAAAAACAGGTGTTTCACCAGCCATTATAGTAGGTATTGGTTATCCAATCGAAGGGGCATTTTCAGGTGAAGAAAGATGTTATGATTTTACGCCTAGCGTAATTTCAAAAGATGCGGCTTTAAAACCAGATGGTAAACCTTGGCCTAAAACAGGAGGAGCACATCATTTCTTTACTTTTATTGAAGAAGAATTAAAGCCGCAAATTGAAAAGAATTTTGAAATTGATAAAGGAAAACAAACATTATTTGGGCATTCACTAGGTGGTCTATTTGCTTTACATATATTATTTACAAACGTAAATGCCTTTCAAAATTATTTTATAAGTAGTCCATCTATTTGGTGGAATAACGAATCTGTGCTTGAAAAAGAAGGAAATCTTATAAATGAATTAAACAATGCAAAGGTTAAAACAAGAGTATTTCTTACAGTTGGTTCACTAGAACGAGAGCATATGGTTGTAGGTGCTAATGAATTGTCAGAGCGCCTTCTCCAAGTAAAACACGATCAGTTTCGGTTTACATTTTATGAGGCTGAAGGAGAGAATCATGCATCAGTTGTGCCGAGTTCTTTAAGTAAAGGATTAAGATTCATTAGTTACGTATCCATCGATTAAATGGTTAGTGATTTGAGTGAATCCACATTTTTCTATAATCTGTAGTAGGTTAGATAATAAAACGAGTGTTTAATAAAATGCAAACAAAAGGCTATGGAGAAATTCTCCATAGCCTTTTGTTTTGAGAAGTAGAATTGTCCTTTTTGAAAGTTTTGTTTCAACTTTTCGTCTAAAGAGACAAAAAGTTGTCACAATTCGGTCACAATTAGCATAAACATAAAATAGACGAAATGAACTTATTTCCAAAAAGGCTTAGTTTATTTTCATCATGATTCGTAGAGCTGAAAAGGATGGATGAAAAGTTCACTATATTCTCAAGGAGGTAGATCGTATGAAAACTATTCTCGCTATCGCTGGACTTATTTGGGTTTTATCGCATGGTATCCCAATTTATGAAGGAGAACAAATTCGCAGTGCTCTAAATAAAAATTTTAATGAATATCATATTATTGATCGGCAAGATAATGTTGTTACAGTTCGAGTAAATGATTGTTTTCATACGGTAACTGTTGAAGGAACTTCAGTAGTGAATGATACAAAAGTCTGTGATCAGCAATAATTATATATAGGAAGAAAAAAGTCTCGATTTACAAGTGTGAAGATTGAGACTTTTATATTTTGGGATGAATAATAAGCGGGGATGGACAATCCCCGCTTATTATTGTTTTTTGAAAAAAGGAAAGGGTATAATGAAAATTGAGACTGAGAA
Organism: Bacillus cereus group sp. BfR-BA-01350; assembly: GCF_022663775.1. Lineage (NCBI taxonomy): Bacteria > Bacillati > Bacillota > Bacilli > Caryophanales > Bacillaceae > Bacillus > Bacillus cereus group sp. BfR-BA-01350. The sequence continues at coordinate 19,601 of NZ_JAKUGD010000006.1, read as the reverse complement.
GCTAACAATGTGTTAAGAATAATCATAAAGCGGAAATATACTCATATGGGGTATCATGCATAGATATTTAATGCTATAATTGGTATACTCATAAAAACAGTTGTTTTATTGGATGAAGAGAAACTTTAAGAAGGTGATAATATGGATCATAAAGAGCATGAAGCAGTAACACATAGATCAGAAAAAGAAAAAGAACAAATTATAAATAGATTAAAGAGAATTGAAGGACAAGTCCGCGGTATTCAAAATATGATTGAAAATGATCGTTATTGCGTGGATATTTTAGTGCAAATTTCAGCGATTAATGCAGCGATGAAAAAAGTAGGAATGGGTGTATTAAAAAACCATACGAGTCATTGTGTTTCAGGTGCAATTAAAGATGGTAATGGTGACGAAGCAATTGAAGAATTAATGACAGTATTTGAACGTTTTTCAAAAGCGTAAAAACAAGCTAGTACGTAACTGGCTTGTTTTTTTCTTTATCCTTGTATGGGTGTGAAAAAGTGTGTGTAAAATAAACTTTTAGAAAAAAATTGAAAAATCATGACACAAAACCATTGATTACCTTAGGGGGGTATGGTAAGATGAAGTTGTGATTAACAAACAATGAAGAAACAAGAGGAGGATTTTAAATGGAACAGTTAACATTACAAGTTGAAGGTATGTCTTGTGGACATTGTGTAAATGCTATCGAAAGCAGTGTGAAAGAGCTAAACGGTGTTGAGCAAGTGAAAGTTCAATTAGCAGAAGGAACTGTTGAAGTTACTATCGACTCGTCTGCTGTAACATTAAAAGATATTGTTGCTGTAATCGAAGATCAAGGATACGATGTTCAATAATTATTTTTAAATATGGAAATAAATCGTACTTTATAGGAAGTACGATTTATTTTGCTAATAATTATACCTCATAAGGGTATATAGAGGTGAGAGACATGAATGAACAAAAAGAGGCCAATCTGCAAATATCAGGAATGACATGTGCGGCCTGTGCAAATAGAATTGAAAAAGGTCTGAAAAAAGTAGAAGGTGTTCATGATGCAAATGTAAATTTTGCACTTGAAAAGACCAAAATAATGTATGATCCCCAAAAAACAAATCCGCAACAATTTAAGGAAAAAGTTGAATCGTTAGGATATGGAATTGTAAGTGATAAAGCTGAATTTACTGTTTCAGGAATGACATGCGCAGCATGTGCCAATAGAGTAGAAAAGCGTTTAAATAAGTTAGAAGGTGTGAACGGGGCGACAGTAAATTTCGCTTTGGAATCAGCTACAGTAGATTTTAATCCTGATGAAATTAATGTAAATGAAATGAAGAGTGCAATTACGAAATTAGGATATAAATTGGAAGTAAAATCAGATGAGCAAGATGAATCAACTGATCATCGCTTACAAGAAATTGAGCGACAAAAGAAGAAGTTTATCATTTCGTTTATTTTATCATTCCCGTTACTGTGGGCAATGGTAAGTCACTTCTCATTTACATCGTTTATTTATTTACCTGATATGCTTATGAACCCTTGGGTGCAGCTAGCTCTTGCAACGCCAGTTCAATTTATCATTGGTGGACAGTTTTATGTTGGGGCTTATAAAGCGTTACGTAATAAAAGTGCTAACATGGATGTTCTTGTGGCACTTGGAACGTCGGCCGCCTATTTCTATAGTGTATATTTAAGCATTCAATCTATCGGTTCTTCGGAACACATGACAGATTTATATTTTGAAACGAGCGCGGTACTTATTACACTAATTATTTTAGGTAAATTATTTGAAGCAAAAGCAAAGGGACGTTCATCAGAAGCAATTAAAAAGTTGATGGGTTTACAAGCAAAGACAGCTACAGTTGTGCGAGATGGAACAGAAATGAAAATTTTAATCGAAGAAGTAGTAGCTGGTGATATCGTTTATGTAAAGCCTGGTGAAAAAATTCCGGTAGATGGTGAGATTGTAGAAGGAAAGTCAGCAATAGATGAATCGATGTTAACAGGTGAAAGTATTCCAGTTGATAAAACAATTGGGGATGTAGTAATCGGTTCTACAATGAATAAAAATGGATTTTTAAAAGTGAAAGCAACTAAGGTAGGAAGAGATACTGCATTAGCTCAAATTATTAAAGTAGTAGAAGAGGCTCAAGGTTCAAAAGCTCCTATTCAAAGGGTAGCAGATCAAATTTCAGGTATTTTCGTACCGGTTGTAGTTGTGATTGCTATTATTACATTTGCAGTGTGGATGATATTTGTTACACCAGGTGATTTTGGCGGAGCACTTGAGAAAATGATAGCAGTACTTGTTATCGCTTGTCCATGTGCATTAGGTCTTGCGACACCTACATCTATTATGGCTGGATCAGGAAGATCAGCTGAGTATGGTATTTTATTTAAAGGCGGAGAGCATTTAGAAGCAACGCATCGATTGGATACAGTTATTCTAGATAAAACAGGTACTGTTACAAACGGGAAGCCGGTGTTAACAGATGTAATTGTAGCAGATGGATTCTATGAAGAAGAAATACTACGTTTAGTAGGTGCGGCAGAAAAAAATTCTGAACACCCACTTGCAGAAGCGATTGTAGAAGGAATTAAAGAAAAGAAAATTGATATTCCAAGTTCAGAAACGTTTGAAGCGATTCCTGGATTCGGTATTGAATCAGTCGTAGAAGGGAAACAATTATTAATTGGTACACGTCGATTAATGAAGAAATTCAATATTGATATTGAAGAAGTTTCTAAATCAATGGAAGCGCTAGAACGAGAAGGAAAAACAGCGATGCTTATTGCGATTAATAAAGAATATGCTGGTATAGTTGCCGTTGCAGATACTGTAAAGGATACGTCAAAAGCAGCTATCGCAAGACTTAAGAAAATGGGTCTAGACGTTGTTATGATTACAGGAGATAATACACAAACTGCTCAGGCAATTGCGGGGCAAGTTGGTATTGAACACGTAATTGCAGAAGTATTACCAGAAGGAAAAGCAGAAGAAGTGAAAAAACTGCAAGCGCAAGGTAAGAAAGTAGCAATGGTTGGAGATGGAATAAATGATGCTCCAGCACTTGCTACGGCGGATATCGGTATGGCTATTGGAACAGGAACGGATGTAGCGATGGAAGCGGCAGATATTACGTTAATTCGTGGCGATTTAAATAGTATTGCTGATGCAATCTTTATGAGTAAGATGACGATAAGAAATATTAAGCAAAATTTATTCTGGGCACTAGCTTATAACGGTTTAGGAATCCCGATTGCAGCGCTTGGTTTCTTAGCACCTTGGGTTGCAGGAGCGGCGATGGCATTTAGTTCTGTATCGGTCGTATTAAATGCATTACGATTGCAAAGAGTGAAGTTAAAATAATAAAACTTTAAATCTATAGAGTAATTGCATATGCTTTTAAACAAAAAACAATACTTTGAAATAAGTATTGTTTTTTGTTTATATAGAAAGAACAAAGAAATAATAAAGCAGAAATATTGAATACTAGATGGTAGAAAAGTTAAATGATAGTGTAGTAAGGAGGTTCATATATATGTTAAAAGATACGATCATTAGAATATTCCATAAAGAGGATTTAGAACAAGTATTACAGTTGTTCTATGAAACAGTTCATACAATTAATGCAAAAGATTATAACGTGTTACAGCTACAGGCATGGGCACCAGATCAACTAGATAGGGAAAGCTGGTTAAAGTCTTTAGAAAAAAATATTAGTTATGTAGCGGATTATAACGGTATGATAGTCGGATTTGGGGATTATAATGAGGATCATTACGTAAATCGTTTATTTACACATAAAGATTATCAAGGGAAAAGGATAGCTTCATACATACTACAAAAGTTAGAACAAGAAGCAGTGAACTTGGGGCATAGGGGAATTTATACAGAAGCAAGTATTACAGCAAAACCTTTCTTTGAAAGTAAAGGCTTTATTTGCATAAAGGAACAAAAGAAAGAGCATAATGGTCAGATTTTTATTAATTATGTAATGAAAAAAATAGCCCTCTCGTAAACGAGAAGGCTATTTTTCAATTATTTTACAGCTTCTTTTAGTTCTTTACCAGCTTTGAAAGCAGGTACTTTAGAAGCTGCGATTTGCATTTCTTCACCAGTTTGTGGGTTACGGCCTGTACGAGCAGCTCTTTCGCGAACCTCGAATGTACCGAATCCGATAAGTTGTACTTTTTCACCAGCAGCTAAAGTGTTAGTAATTGATTCTACTACAGTTTGTACAACTACAGTAGCTTCTTTTTGAGAAATCTCAGCATTTTGTGCTACGTTTTTGATTAATTCTGTTTTGTTCATGTTTTTCACCTCATATGTAAATAATGCTATTTAAGTTGTTATTATAACGTATAAAACATTCGAGAACAAGTGTACGCACATATATTCATAAAAAAAATGGAATTTGTAATATTTTTCAGGATTGCTGTATAGTCGTTTAATTTAAGCGGATACAGATTTTTTCTTTAATTCCGTTTGTTCTTTAGTAGAAGGTAGTTTCTTATTATAAGATATGAAATAAGGTAACGCTACAAATAACATACCTCCTACTAAGTTTCCGAAGAAAACAAAAATGAAGTTTGGAAAATATTCAAACCAAGTTAAATGACCGGCAAAAATTGCAGCTGGGATGACAAACATATTGGCTACAACGTGTTGAAATCCAATTGCAACAAAAGTCATAACTGGGAACCAGATACCGATAATCTTTCCGATAAATTCTTTACTTCCCATACTGAGCCAAACAGCTAAACAAACGAGCCAATTACATCCGATTGCAGAAATGAAAGCTTGTAGTGGTGTATCTTGTAGTTTAGCTTGCGCAACAGAAACTGTTTTCGCTAAAAAAGCGCCCTCTGTTAATCCGACGATATGACCGAAAAAATAAGCAACGAATACAGCACCTATGAAGTTGCTCAATGTAACAATAATTAAATTTCGTATGAAATAAAATAAAGTAATTTTCTTTTGAAGCCAGGCCATGGAAACTGTCATCATGTTACCAGTTACTAGTTCACCGCCTGCAAGAATAACGAGAATAAGACCGATAGGGAATACAGCAGCGCCTAGAAAACTAGTAAATGATCCCCAAGCCTTTGGCATTGTTCCAATAACATGAATATCGAGTAAATACCCTAATGCTATGAAAGCACCGCCAAAAAAACCGAGAATTAGCATAGGGAGTAATGATAAATGAGCTTTTTTTCTTCCGGAATTAGCAGCAAGTTCCGTAATTTCTTCTGGTGTAAATACAGACATGAATAATCTCTCCTTAATAAAATGATAAAAGAATAAATGGAGCATTTTTAAGAATCTATGTATTATAAAAAATATGTTATGACTTCTGTATAAATTTGTCAAAGTGAGCAGGGCTGGAATTGAATATAACTAACATTGTTCGTGTTGTCACATTCATGTAACAATAAGGCTTTAAAGTACTTCTAGAGGTGAGAACATGAATACGTATCACGTAAAAGAAGAACAAAAAAAATCAATCGTCAAGGTATCTATAATCAGTTTTGTAAGTGTAGTAATGATTTCTATAAGTTTGTATTTCTATGCGACAGAAATAGAACGAAAACTAGTAACAGTTACGTGGAATGAAATAGAAGTTTCTACAATTCCTAAAGAGTTTCATAATAAAAAAATATTGCAGTTCTCAGATGTACATTTAGGACCAGAATTCACACTGAAACAACTAGAAAATTTGGTGGAGAAGATGAATGCGTTACGTCCGGATGTGGTAGTTTTTACAGGGGATTTAATAGATAAATTTGGATCGTATCAAGCCGAAAAAGAAGAAGCAAAAGGCATATTACAGCAAATACATGCGCCCTTAGGGAAATATGCAGTGTTTGGGAATCATGATAGAGGCGGGGGAGGTAGTTTATTTTATAAAAAATATATGGAGGAAGCTGGTTTCACTGTGTTAGTAAATGAAGTGCAGAAAATTAAAGCGGAAAACGGCAAGTATATTACAATATCAGGTTTAGATGATTTTTTATTAGGGAAGCCACAAATAGATTCGACTTTAAAACATGTAAGACAAGAAGATTTCAATATGCTATTAGTACATGAGCCGGATGTTGTAGATAAAGTAACTCGTTACCCGGTTGATTTGCAACTGTCAGGACATAGCCACGGAGGACAAGTTCAAATTCCTTTTATAGGTCCGTTAATTACGACAAAACTAGCTGAGAGTCATGTTGAAGGTATGTATGAATTAGAAGGGAAGAACAAGCCATTATATTTATATGTAAATCGAGGGATTGGGACAACCCGAATGCCTGTTAGATTTTGTAGTGTACCTGAACTTTCAATATTTGTATTGAAGCAAAATAGTAACTAATGTATTCAATTCCACATCATCATTCTCAATTTGTTTTTGATGAACGAGCGATGTTAATTGGTGGTAAAAAAAAACAACAATAGGTCATATAAAACCTATTGTTGTTTTTTATTATTTTTGCAAGGGAATAGCATCGAAATATGTTCTATAGCTACTAGAGAATTCAAAGTTATTTTTTGCATCCCAATTAATAGACCAAGACATTAGACCGCGGAATGCAGGATAGCCACTCGCATTTGAAAGTTTATACTTTCCGCCGAAAGGAATGCCTTTAATGATATAATCTAAAGCTTTTTTCATTTCAGTTGGAGAAATATACCCACCACTTGGAGCGGCCGCTGGTGCTGCAGGAAGTCCAATCATTACTTGATCCGAACGAAGAGCTGGGAACATGTTATTTGCATTACCACCTACAGGAAAACCATGTAAGAGCATATCTGCCATAGCGACCTCGTAGTCTGCAGTACCTTGATTGTAGTTATTACCGTCCATTCCAACCCCGCTGCCAGCGTTGTAGTGTTGAACGTGAATGTATGTCAGTTTGTCTTTCACTCCGTAAATAATCGGTAAATATGCCCCCCAGATGCTTCCGTATGCGCTATAACCTCCTTGAACATAAGCTGTTTCAGGAGCCATACTTAATAGAAAGTCGGGACCATAATGATCTGAGATTGTTCGAATAGCCGAAATAAGATTTACGATTTGAGGAGTAGTTGGGTTTTTGAAATTAGTGTCATTTCCGTTTAAGTAAATACCTGATTCAAGGTCAATATCTATTCCATCAAAACCGTATTTATCGATTAGAGATTGTATGGAATTAATGAAACGTTGCTTAGCAGCATTGTCAGGAAGTAAAACGACCCCGTTCTGTCCACCTATTGAAAGAACTACTTTCTTTCCTTTACTTTTTAAATAAGAAATATCTGATTTGAATTCTACATCTGTACCATACACAGGAGAAAATTCAACAGTAGAACGATCACCACCAGTTTCCCCGAAAGATACATTGATTACATCCCATTTTGGTGAAACGTCTCTTAATTTAATAATGCCAGTACCGTTATTAAAGTTATGCCAGTATCCAACGAGTAGTTTTGATCCTAAATTGTTTGCTGCTTGTGCTTGAAAGGGGGCTAGTGGTAGCAGTAAAAAAATGACTAACGTACAACAAATGAATTTGAACTTGTTTAACATATCAACACTCCTATACAAAAAGTTGTCTAGATGTATAATCTTGTTTATTTAATAATATCTGAAAATTCATTCTTTTGTAAGGTGACTATAATTTTCTCAACAATTGTATATGGAAAATTAGTAAACCAAATGTAATAATTTTTGTAGGAGTTTGCATTACAATTGTTAAATTCAGAATATTTTGATATATTTTAAAGTATAGGACAAGGTTTTTCGCATAATACTCTTACATAAAGTGAAACTTTAATCAGTGGGGGTGTTCATCCCCCGCTGATTATCAGCCCTCACCAATCGGGCTTTTACGGGCAGTAGATTCCCACCTAACTTCTTGACTTCCCCTGAATTTTGAGGTGGGGGTCTTACTGCCCGTTAATGTGGGGAAAATTTCAAAATTACGTTTGGAAGGGGATGTACAAGAGTTGGAAAAAAATCTTAAGAAAGACCTCAAAATACGCCATATTACAATGATTTCAATTGGTGGCGTAATAGGAGCTGGTTTGTTTGTTGGAAGTGGGGCGGTTGTACATTCAGCCGGACCAGGTTCTATCGTTTCATATGCATTAGCAGGACTTCTTGTTATTTTCGTTATGAGAATGCTTGGGGAAATGGCAGCTATTAACCCGACAAGTGGGTCATTTGCAACATATGCAAGAGAAGCAATTGGTCCATGGGCCGGTTATACAATTGGGTGGCTATATTGGTTTTTCTGGGTAATTGTTATTGCAATAGAAGCCACAGCAGGTGCTGGTATTATTCAATACTGGATTCCAGAAATCCCACTTTGGTTATTAAGCCTAATATTAACGATTTTATTAACATTGACGAATGTTTTTTCGGTGAAATCATTTGGAGAGTTTGAATATTGGTTTTCTTTTATTAAAGTAATAAGTATCGTTTTGTTCCTTTGTCTTGGATTAGCTGTTATTTTAGGATTTGTACCAGGAACGGAAGCACCTGGCACTTCGAATTTAGTAGGACAAGGAGGATTTATGCCAAACGGTATAAGTTCGGTGCTACTTGGAATTACTGTCGTTATATTTTCATTTATGGGATCTGAGATTGTTGCAGTAGCTGCTGGAGAGTCTGCTGAACCTGTAAAAGCAGTAAAAACAGCAACAAATAGTGTAATTTGGCGTATTCTCGTATTTTTCATTGGATCGATTGCTGTAGTTGTTACACTTCTTCCATGGAATTCAGCGAACATACTAAAAAGTCCGTTTGTAGCGGTACTGGAACATATAGGGATACCAGCGGCAGCACAAATTATGAATTTTATCGTTTTAACAGCTGTACTTTCTTGTTTAAATTCTGGTTTATATACGAACTCAAGAATGCTTTTTTCAATGGCAGAAAGAGGAGATGCTCCAAAGGCATTTTTGAAATTGAATAGTAGTGGTGTTCCAGTTCGGGCCGTTTTATTCGGAACGTTCTTCGCTTATATTGGAGTTGTTTTTAGTTACATATCTCCAGATAAAGTCTTTTTATTTTTAGTCAATGCATCTGGCGGAATTGCGTTACTCGTTTATCTCGTTATAGCTGTTTCACATTTAAAGATCCGTAAAAAAATGGGGAAAGTAGAACAACAAAATTTGAAAGTGAAAATGTGGTTTTTCCCGTATGTAACGTATGTTACAATTGCCGCTATTATAGCTGTTTTAGTTGCGATGCTTGCAATTGAATCTTTACGTTCACAAGCACTTTTGACGATGCTTGTTACTGTTCTTATAATACTTTCTTATTTTATTTTTAATAGAAATAAAAATAGTACAGTATCGAATACTACAAGTAAGAATGAGGAATCGGTTCGATTCTAATTTCTTGTTTTCGAAGAGAGTTACACCCAATCATTGCTATAAAAGAATCATATATAATCATAAAAATGAGTAATTACTATTGTCATAGTGAATATAAACTTTTTTCTTGACTTTTTATACGAAGGCGAGCAAAATGATAAAAAAGGAAGGGGGGATGACGATGGAAGAGTACGTATTAGAGCTGTATAACCTGCTATATACGACAGAATGGCAAGATATTGTTTCGTTTCTAGGAATCGTATTTTGTATGAAAATTGTAATTGTATATATGGAAGAGCAAGGTATGTTCTATTCCTTCTCATCCCCGTTCGATATGCAGCGCGAGCCGTTGCTAAACTATGCCAAGGTAAATTACGAACAATTTCCTTTTGTAGTTTTCTTTATGATTCGATTTATTACAGCAATTGTAAAGAAAAAGGAAAGTGACGATGAAGAGTGCCACTCAACTTGTAATATAGCGAATGTTTTTAGCTAAATACAAGGAGGAGATTTATATGTGGTTTCGATTTCTTATGATTGGTTTCTTTTCATTAACAGCAATTTCTTTAATGGGATATCAAGTGTCTGAAATTTTTCAAGCATATAGCGATACATTTTTTAACAAAAACTAATCGCATTGCTATTTGAATAATAAAGCGATAAAATCCTTCTTAAGAAGTTTTATTAAGAAGGATTTTTCTTTTTCTTATCTTGCTGTGTCAAACTATTGTCACATTTACACTGTGAATAGTATGTTAAAATAGTGAGGTTACGTATACATATTTGAAGGAAGAGGGAGTGACCATTTTGGTGGATCAATCAACAAATCAGAAAAGCTATGCTCCTATTGTGATAACGCTTTCTGTAATTGTAAATGCGATTATTTTATTTTTGTTCTTTGGACCTGTTGGTTATGAAGGAGAAGTACATTTTGATGTAACGATTTTACCAATGTTAAACGCAATTTTTAATAGCTTTACGTTCGTATTTTTATTAGCAGCGTTATTCTCTATTATTAAAAAGAATGTGAAAATGCATCGTGGCTTCATCCTAGCAGCATTTACAACGACGTTGCTATTTTGTGTTTCTTATTTATCGTATCATTACTTGGCGCCAGCAACACATTTTGGTGGCGAAGGATTCATTAAATATGTGTATTTCATCATTTTAATTACACATATTATCCTGGCAGCAATTATCGTACCACTTGCATTGTTTGCACTTGTATTTGGTTTTACAAATCAATTAACACGTCATCGTAAAATTGTACGTTGGACGATGCCGATTTGGTTATATGTAAGTTTATCTGGTGTTATTGTTTATTTAATGATCTCACCTTATTATCAATAAAAATCTCAGCCTGTAGGCTGGGATTTTTTTTGTTAGGCAAATATTTTTGTGAAATGAAAAAAATATGTTATACAAAAGTATAGTTGCTTTTCATATAGAAGGGATGGTAAAGGGATATGCAAAATTTTGTATTTCGTAATCCAACGAAACTTATTTTTGGTAAAGGTCAATTAGAACAGTTAAAAACTGAAATTCCACAGTTTGGTAAAAAAGTTCTTCTCGTATACGGGGGAGGCAGCATTAAAAGAAACGGTATTTATGATAATGTAATTTCTATTTTAAAGGAAATAAATGCAGAAGTATTTGAATTGACAGGTGTTGAACCGAATCCACGTGTATCAACTGTAAAGAAAGGGATTCAAATTTGTAAAGATAATGGTGTTGAATTTATTTTAGCAGTTGGTGGAGGTAGTGTAATCGACTGTACGAAGGCAATTGCAGCTGGTAGTAAGTACGATGGAGATGTGTGGGATATTGTAACGAAAAAAACATTTGCCAGTGAGGCATTACCATTTGGTACTGTGCTTACTCTTGCGGCAACAGGATCTGAAATGAATGCTGGTTCTGTCATTACAAACTGGGAAACGAATGAAAAATATGGCTGGGGTAGCCCAGTTACCTTCCCTCAGTTTTCAATTTTAGATCCAGCTCATACTGCGTCTGTACCGAGGGATCAAACAATTTACGGTATGGTAGATATTATGTCACACGTATTAGAACAATATTTCCATCATGGAACAAATACAGAATTACAAGATCGTTATTGTGAGTCTGTTTTAAAAACAGTAATTGAAACCGCCCCTAAGCTTTTAAGTGATTTAGAAAGTTATGAGCATAGAGAAACTATTTTATACTGCGGTACTATGGCGCTAAACGGTATTTTAGCGATGGGAGTAAAAGGAGACTGGGCAACACACAATATTGAGCACGCGGTTTCAGCGGTTCATGATATACCACACGGAGGTGGCCTTGCGATTTTATTCCCGAACTGGATGAAGCATGTTGTAGATGAAAATGTAAGTCGTTTTAAACAATTCGCTATTCGTGTATTCGATGTAGAAACAGATGGAAAGACTGATCGAGAAATTGCGTTAGAAGGAATTGAGGCGTTACGTCAATTTTGGACTTCAATTGAGGCACCAGTAACGTTATCTGATTATGCTATTGGAGAAAATGAAATTGATGTAATGGCGGATAAAGCGATGGCTTATGGCGAATTTGGTAACTTTAAAAAATTAAATAAAGACGATGTTTTAAGCATATATAAAGCTTCCTTATAAGTGAAGCGAGTACAGGAACCCATTTGATATAACAATCCAATGGGTTTCTTTTTTGTTGTTTATAACTGTTTATGACTGTTTTTGATTATTTATGAATGTTTATGGTTGATTTTTGTGATCTTTTTCATTATACTGTAATCAAAGAAGAGGTGAATGAAATGCTAACTCCTGAACGTCATCAAATGATATTGCAACTTGTAAAAGAGCAGAAGGTTGTTAAATTACAGCAATTAGTGGAAAGAACAGCGAGCTCTGAATCAACAATTCGTCGTGATTTAGCGCAATTGGAAAAACAACGGTTATTAAAAAGAGTTCACGGTGGTGCGGCTGTTTTAACAGGAAAAGGACAGGAGCCGACGATGGTTGAAAAATCATCCAAAAACATTCAAATAAAACAACAAATTGCGAAGTATGCGGCTAGCGTTGTGGAACAAGGTGATTGCATTTATTTAGATGCAGGAAGTACAACATTTGAAATGATTCCATTTTTAATAAATAAGGATGTTACTGTCGTTACGAATGGACTTATGCATATCGAAGCTTTAGTTGAAAATAATATTCGTGCTTATTTACTAGGCGGAATGATGAAGAGTAGGACGAAAGCTTTAATCGGTGCAATGGCGCAGGAAAGTATGCAGAAGTATCGTTTTGATAAATGTTTTTTAGGAGCGAATGGTGTACATGAACAGCTTGGTTTTACAACACCAGATCCAGAAGAGGCACTTTTAAAGCAAATGGCATTAACATTAGCAAATGAAGGATATTTCTTAATTGATGAAAGTAAGTTTTCGGAAGTTGCGTTTGCGAAAATTGCCAACGTTGAAGAGGCGAATATTATTACAAACCATTTAGAAATTGATTTAGAAAAATATAAAAGACAAACCAATGTAATTGAGGCTGATAAACAATGATCTATACAGTAACTTTAAACCCATCTATTGATTATATAGTACAAGTTAATTCCTTAGAGTTAGGCGCAGTAAATCGAGCAGAAAAAGATATGAAGTTTCCTGGAGGGAAAGGGATTAATGTTTCTCGTGTTCTTCATCGTTTAGGTGTTGAAAATGTAGCGCTAGGATTTACTGGTGGATTTACCGGTCGATTTATTAAAGATGTATTACAGACGGAAGGTGTAATAACAAACTTTATCCAAGTAAATGAAGATACTCGAATTAATGTGAAAATAAAAGGGAAAAAAGAAACAGAATTAAATGGGCAAGGACCTAGTGTGACTAAGGAACAATTTGAACAATTAATGAAACAAATTGAAAGTATGCAAAAGGGAGATTGTGTTGTACTAGCTGGAAGTGTACCAGCGTCTATTCCAACTACTTTTTATGAATCAATCGCAGCGTTCGGAGCTGAAAAAGGTATTCGTGTAGTAGTAGATGCGAGCGGAAGTGCCTTGCAGCATGTAGTTAAAAATAAACCATTTTTAATAAAGCCTAATCATCATGAACTTGGTGAGTTATTCGGAGTAGAGATTTCCACAGTAGAAGATGTTTTACCATATGGAAGAAAATTAGTTGAACAAGGTGTAGAGTATGTTATCGTATCAATGGCCGGAGATGGGGCTTTATTATTTACGGCAGAAGGTATATATGAAGCAACTATTCCAAAAGGTGTTGTAATTAATTCGGTTGGGGCTGGAGATTCTCTCGTTGCGGGATTTGTAGGAAGATATGAACAGACAAAAGATATTGAAAAGGCATTTCAATATGGCGTTGCAACAGGGAGTGCAACAGCATTTTCAGCCGATTTATGTGAAAAGGAAAAAGTAGAAGAATTATTGTCGCAAGTAATTGTAACTAAGCGATAGGGGGAAGCAACATATGAAAATTACAGAACTCTTAAAAAGGGATACAGTTATTATGAATTTGACAGCTTCAAATAAAGAAGCTGTCATAGATGAGTTAGTTGAGAAATTAAACGGGGCAAATCGTTTAAATAGCAAAGCTGAATTTAAAGAAGCTATTTTAAAGCGGGAGTCACAAAGTACAACCGGCATTGGTGAAGGGATTGCTATACCTCATGCGAAAACAAAAGCTGTTAAGCAACCAGCGATTTGTTTTGGTAGAAGTGTAAGCGGTATCAACTACGAATCGCTTGACGGACAACCTGCGCATTTATTCTTTATGATTGCTGCGAGTGAAGGAGCGAATAATACGCATTTAGAAACGTTATCACGCCTATCTACACTATTAATGGATGAAGGGTTTCGTAAGCAATTGTTAGAAGCAAAGGATGAAGAAGAACTTCTTCGTTTATTTGATGAAAAAGAAAATGAAAAAGAAGAAGAAGGGGTTGAAGTTGCAAAACCAGAAGGGAATGAACCGTACGTATTAGCGGTTACGGCTTGCCCGACTGGAATCGCTCACACATATATGGCCGCGGATAGCTTGAAAGCAAAAGCAGCAGAGCTAGGAATTGCAATTAAAGTTGAAACGAACGGATCAACAGGTATAAAAAACGGTTTAACGAAAGAGGATATTGAACGCGCAACGGCTATAATTGTTGCGGCAGATAAACAAGTAGAAATGAACCGTTTTGCTGGGAAACATGTTATTCAAGTGCCAGTCGCTGATGGGATTAGAAAAACGGAGACGCTTCTTAATCGTGCTGTAAAACAGGATGCACCAATCTTTAAAGGTGTAAAAGAGGATGGAAAGGCAGAAAATACGGAGAAAGAAAATGGATTAGGAATTTATAAGCATTTAATGAACGGCGTAAGTAATATGCTTCCATTCGTTGTTGGTGGCGGGATTTTAATTGCGCTAGCGTTTTCGTTTGGTGGTATAAAAGCAGAAGGTCCTTTAGCTGAATTGTTCATGTCTATTGGAGGAGGGGGAACAGGGGCGTTTTTATTCCTCGTACCAATTTTAGCTGGATTTATTGCGAGTTCTATTGCTGATCGTCCTGGTTTTATGCCTGGTGTTGTCGGAGGATTTTTAGCGGCACATGCGAATGCTGGATTTTTAGGTGGATTAATTGCTGGTTTCTTAGCCGGATATGTTGTTTTAGGATTGAAAAAATTATTTTCAGGGTTACCAGTACAGTTAGAAGGCATTAAGCCTGTTTTGTTATATCCAGTCTTTGGATTATTGATTACAGGAGTTGTTATGCAAAAAGTAGTAATTCCGCCTGTAGTAGCATTGAATGAAATGTTAACAGGATGGTTAAATGGTTTGAACGGTACAAATGCTATATTACTAGGTCTTATTTTAGGTGCGATGATGGCAATTGATATGGGTGGTCCAATTAATAAAGCAGCATTTACGTTTGGTATTGCTGCGATAGAAGCGAAGAACTTTGGGGTGCATTCAGCGGTTATGGCTGGTGGTATGGTGCCACCGCTTGCAATTGCGTTAGCAACTACCTTCTTTAAATCGAAGTTTACAGAAGCGGAACGTAAGTCTGGTTTAACAAATTATATTATGGGGGCATCGTTTATTACAGAAGGCGCGATTCCATTTGCAGCAGCAGATCCGGTTCGGGTAATTGTCAGTTGTGTTGTCGGTTCAAGTATTGCAGGTGCATTATCAATGTTATTCCAAATTACATTACCAGCACCGCATGGTGGATTGTTTGTTATCGCTTTAGTAAATAAACCAGTGTTATATATTTTCTCGATATTGATAGGGGCAGTTGTTTCTGCTCTTATGATGGGAATTTGGAAAAAGAAAGTTAAATAATACGTGTAAAGGGAGTAGCTTTTATTAGCTGCTCCTTTTTATTACAAAAAAGGAGGTTGATAATTGGAGAATGATGAATTTTGGTAAAAGATGTAATGAAATATGATTTTTTTGTAACAAAAAAGTAATACTGTAATTTTTTCTGGAAAAAAATTCTGGTGCTTGTATGTGGAAAATATATGAAAACTATTGGGAATTCTATTGGAAATGTAATTCATTAATATGGAAATTTATGTTACAGCTCATTAATCGTATATTACGAATGGTTTGTAATTGTGTGTTTTCTAAAAATCTTAAAAATCCGTTGCTATAATAAAAATACGAAAACAAAGCAAATGGAGGCTATTCATGAAAAAATTATTAGGTATAGCAACGGCGGCAGTTTTTGGTCTTGGGATTTTTGCAGGTTCTGCGAAAGCGGAAACGATTGTAACAACAGACGTATTAAATGTTAGAGAAAACCCAACTGTAGAGTCTAAGCTTGTAGGTAAAATGTTAAGTGGAAATAAATTAGATGTTGTAAATACAGAAAACGGATGGACAAAAATTAAATTAAATGGTCAAGAAGCGTTTGTAAGTGCTGAATTTACAAAAAGTACATATTATGTAACGGCGGGTGTGTTAAATGTTCGCGCTGGAGCGAATACTGACTCAGAAATTCTTGGAAAACTGAATAAAAATGATGTAATTGAAACGACAAATCAAGTTCAAAATGAATGGTTGCAATTTGACTATAATGGAAAAACAGGATATGTTCATGTGCCATTTTTAACAGGAACGGCACCAGTGATTGAAAAGAAAGAAGTTGCAACGAAAGAAGAAGCGCCGGAAAGAGTAAATACGCCGGTTAAAAGTAATAAAGTAGTTAAGAGTAAAGAATCTGTTAAGAATGTAGAATCAAGTAAACCTGTGGCAAAACAGCAGTCAACTACGAAACAAGTTGCGAAATCTAATGAAACAAGTGCACCGACTAGTGGACGTGAAATAACGGTAGAAGCGACAGCATATACAGCAGATCCGAGTGAGAATGGTTCGTATGGTGGTCGTGTATTAACTGCAATGGGGCATGACTTAACAGCGAATCCAAATATGAAAGTAATTGCTGTTGATCCTAAAGTAATTCCACTTGGATCAAAAGTATGGGTAGAAGGATATGGAGAAGCGATTGCTGGAGATACTGGTGGTGCGATTAAAGGAAATCGTATTGATGTTTTAGTTGGCTCAGATGGTAGTGCGAATAGCTGGGGGCGCAAATCTGTAAAAGTGAAAGTTATAGAGTAGTATATATGTATTAATATAAAAGGCGGTTGCTTGAAAGTATGTAAGCAATCGCCTTTTATGGATTATTGAAAAGGATAAATAGTTTTACCTGTAATAATTTTATATGCGCTGCAAAATTGGTTTTGTATATACTCTGTATCTTTATTTTCTAGATGTAATGTTGTTTCTTGGAGAGCAGAATGAAAAGAACGTAGTAAACAATTTAAGGCGAAGTATAATTCTTCTTGTGAACAATTGTGTTCTTTTGTAGCAGTAGCTAAAATGAGGTCTTTTGTCAAAGATGAAAAATTGATAGTGGATTGTTTCATAGTTAACTCATCCTCTCGAAGGTATTTTTAATCATGTATATGCGGAATTGGACAAACTATGTTCTTTTTTATTTATAATTTCATGTACCGTAATGAAAGAACTTGCAATCATGCCGTTAAAATTGGTAAGATTGGATATAATCAATAGATGGAGTACATTACATAAAGAGAGTTGAATGATATGGGAGAAGTGCAACGTGAAAAAGTTGCTGTCATCATTGGACCAACTGCTGTTGGGAAGACGAAGTTAAGTATTGATCTTGCCAAAGCGTTAAATGGTGAAATTATAAGTGGAGATTCCATGCAGATTTATCGTACGATGGATATTGGAACCGCAAAGGTGACGAAAGAAGAGATGGACGGAATTCCACATTATATGGTTGATATAAAAAATCCGGAAGAATCATTTTCGGTTGCCGAATTTCAAGAACGTGTTCGTAAGCATATTCGCGAGATTACAGAGCGTGGTAAATTGCCGATTATCGTTGGTGGAACTGGTCTGTATATACAATCTGTTTTATTCGATTATCAGTTTACGGATGATGCTGGTGATGCTATATACCGAGAACAAATGGAAAAGTTAGCATTAGAACGTGGTGTGGAATATGTACATAAGAAATTACAGGAAGTAGACCCAGAAAGCGCTGAGCGTATTCATGCAAATAATGTACGCCGTGTCATTAGGGCGTTAGAAATTTTCCACACGACGGGTGAAAAAATGAGTGATCAACTTGAAAAACAAGAAAACGAGTTATTATACGATGTTTCCTTAATTGGCTTGACAATGGATCGTGAAATGCTATACGATCGCATTAACTTACGAGTTGATATAATGATGGACCAAGGTTTATTAGAAGAAGTAGAAGGGTTGTATAATCGAGGGGTACGAGATTGTCAATCTATTCAAGCGATTGGGTATAAAGAGATATATGATTATTTTGAGGATCGTGTCTCTTTAGAAGAAGCGGTATCACAATTAAAGACGAATTCACGTCGTTATGCAAAACGTCAATTAACGTGGTTCCGTAATAAGATGGATGTCACATGGTTTGATGTTACAGACGGTGAAAAAACGTCAGAAATTTTACGATACATAGAAGGAAAGCTACAACTAAAGTCGAATAATAGTAAGTAGAGAAAAAGAGGAGGATTCGACATGAAGCAATCAATCAATATTCAAGATCAGTTTTTAAATCAACTCCGTAAAGAGAATACGTTTGTTACGCTGTACTTATTAAATGGTTTCCAGCTTCGTGGATTAATTAAAGGATTTGATAATTTTACAGTCCTACTGGAAACAGAAGGTAAGCAACAGCTTATTTATAAACATGCAATTTCTACATTTGTACCACAAAAAAATGTTTCAATTGAATTAGAATAGTAATGAATTATTGTACATAACAAAAAAGAGCGAAATTTCTCGCTCTTTTTTTATTTGCTATAAACAATAAATAGTGAAATTTAAGCGATTCTAAATACAGTTAGACGAATGTTAGTGTTTCCTGTTGCAGGGATCGTAATCTCGTTAAGAGTAGATTGGACAGAAATGTTTGCTCCTGCAGCTAATGTTTCGATTGTAGTAAATGAAAGTGAGTCGCCTATTAAATTTGAAGAGAAGTTGTCAGTTGCGACTGCTCCATTTATTGAAATTCCTACTCCGAGTGGCGCACATCCTGGTGCAGTTGTAGAGATGGATACGCTAATTACATAAATACCACCGTTGATAACTGTAACTGTGTCTGTGCCATTAAAGATAATATTATTTACGTTAATTGCAGTACTGAAGATAAAGTTATTAAATTGTAGTACTGTTTGTTGAATGTTGTTTGTTACAACAATTGTTGCTATAGGGAAGCTAGGTCCAGTAGGCCCAGTAGGTCCGGTAACTCCTATACCAGTAGCGCCCGTTGGCCCTTGAACACCTTGAGGTCCAGTAGCGCCGGTAGCGCCCGCCGGTCCTTGAGCACCTTGAGGTCCAGTAGCACCAGTAGCGCCTGTGTTACCTTGAACGCCTTGAGGTCCAGTGGCACCAGTAGCACCCGCCGGTCCTTGAACGCCTTGAGGTCCAGTGGCACCAGTAGCACCCGCCGGCCCTTGAATACCTTGAGGTCCGGTAGCACCTGTATTACCTTGAGGTCCCTGAGGTCCAGTAGGTCCAGGAGGCCCGCCAGAAGGCCCAGTAGGTCCGGTAACTCCTATACCAGTAGCACCCGTTGTACCTTGAGCACCCTGAGGTCCAGTTGCACCTGTAGCACCCGTTTTACGTTGACCGCGTTGAGGTCCTGTTGCACCAGTAGCACCCGTGTTACCTTGAATACCTTGAGGTCCAGTGGCACCGGTAGCACCCGCTGGTCCTTGA